>DATJBZ010000001.1:0-54773 GCA_035515075.1 Moheibacter sp.
TCGCTTCTTCCCTATTTCATCGTTCTTTTTCAGCTTAGAAATGTTTTTTCAAGAGTTATTCTCGTAGTTTTATTTTTTAAAAATGGATGAAATACAACTGAAAGTTCAATTTGTAATAAAAAAAGTAAAAAATCTGGATTGGAATTTTTGCGCTAGTTTTTCAGCGTAATTTTTGAACACAAGAATTGCGTTTGATTTTTTTCATAAAGAGGTTTTTCGACTTTTTGTTTTTGAGCTGAAAATTTTTTAAGAAGGTAAAAAAGCATTACAGATAACGTTTCGAGGCTTGGCGATAGTGCGGACTTGAATTGAGCGAAAGTTCAATTCAGACCGAACTAAGCCAAAGCCAATTTCTATTTGCTAAAATAATAAAAAAGCCAATAAAATTGGCTTTTGGCGACTTAAAATGCACAAAAGTTCAATTTAGCACTTAACCCCGCATTTCGCCAAGCCTTTGTTACCTGCTGTTTTTCTTTTCATTGTCAATGTATGTCTTTTTGTATTGTTCTGTAATTGGCCCTTCATTTTTCTCCCAGTTAAACATGTACTTGTCATCGTGTCCAAACGAACCAACACCGTCTGCCTTAAATGTTTTTGGATTTGCGTCATTAACAATTGTGTCACGAAAGAAAACTCTGTATTTGTCTTTAATGTAATAGGGGCTTACTATTTCTGCTGTTTTATAGTCCAAAGAGTCAATTCTTGAATTGTGATAAAAATAAAAACTATCATCTTTTCCCCATTCTTCGTCAATTGCAACGAATTTGTTAGTATTTACATTTAGCAGCTTGTCAAACTGATAAAAAATGTTGTTCTTGTCCTGTGTCCAATGATAGTCTTTGAGAACTTTAAATGTTTTTGGGTCTGCGTCTTTTATCCTACAGTCTGTTCCACCGAATTGAATTAAATACACATAGTTTTTGTCCTTCCAATAATATTCTTTCACTTGCTCAAAAGTATTTGGGTCTGCATACTCTAAAATTGAAGCGTTTTTGAAAACATAATTTTTATCTTTACCCAAGTGAACGTTAATGTTATTATCTATGGTTTCAAATGTTTCAGCGTCTGCTTCTTTTAATAAAGTGTTCTCTCTTGTCCAATTACCACCATGTATCCATTTGTAATAAATTTTACCATCCTTTTCTTCGTAACCTGAATGGCAAGAAGTCAAGGTGAAACCCAATGTCAGCAGTATAAATATTTGTTTAAGTGGATTTTTCATTTGTCAATTCGTCTTGTAGTTCCTTTCGGTTGCTGTCTCATAAAATAGCAGGTAACTTACTTATATGCGCTGAGAAACTTCGGGTTTTTATCATAATTGGTTGGATAAGCGAAGTTTTATCGCGCATTATTTAAACGAAGATAATCAATTATTTCATAAATCATCAAAGGGACTTTTAATTTGTTGAATGGATCGATTGCTCACATGGGTATAGATTTCTGTCGTCCTTGAACTCCTGTGTCCCAATATTTCTTGAATGTACCGCAAATCGGTGCCAGACTCCAACAAATGAGTCGCGTAACTGTGGCGCAACCAATGCAGTGTCGCTGGCTTATTGACTTTTGCCTTTTTCACAGCCAAACGCATCACCAACTGCAAACTCCTTCCTCCATACGGTTTCCCCGCTTCTTGCCCTTCAAACAACCAATGTTTCGGACGATACGCTTTGTAGTATTGACGCAACAGCGCAATGATTTTATCCGAAATCGGCACGATCCTGTCTTTTTTACCCTTGGATTGATGAATGTGCAACAAATACCGATCGGAAAGTATGTCACTTGGCCTCAAAGATAACAGTTCGCCACTGCGCAATCCACAAGCATAAATCATGCTCAACATCGTCTGGTGTTTCAAATTGATTGGTGCTTCTAAAATGGCTTTGACTTCTCTTTTGCTCAATACGTGTGGCAAACGACGTTCGCGTTTGGGACGCAACACCAACTGTATCACCAACGAATGATGTTCAATCGTTCTAAAAAACAATTTGACGCCATTCACAATCTGGTTTTGATAAGAATTCGAAAGTTTCTTTTCTAATATGTAAACATTATTAAAGTAAATGACGTCTTCGTGATTGATTTCTTCAATCGGCTTTTCATTGAAAAAAGTCAAAAAAATCACCGTCACTTCCATGTAAGTTTTGATCGTATTTTCACTGTAACGTTTTGCCCGCATCCAATGTTCGAAATAATCCAATTTCTGAACCGTTTCCGCTGCAAGTTGGCCATTGTCAAACAACGAAATCCCAAAGTATTTTCTATTGACTTTATTGTCTGGAAGATGCCACGCCTTTAAATTCGGACTCCATCTGGAACCAGAAATCGCACGGATTTCATTGTATTTCTCTCGATCATAAGCAAAGTAAACTGCAATCCTTCGCTGATTATGGTGCTGAATGAGTTGAGTCGTATACATTTTGATAGGTTTGGTTTCGACTTTCTAAGTTAAGCAAAAAGTCAACAACTGCAATGGATGAATTAAAATCAATACCAGCCTCTGCGCAAATGATTGATGATGCTGCCCAAATTCATGTTGAATGTAAAACGTATTTTTTCCCAATAATTTTTCTGCCCTGGTTCGAACCCCAACGTCGATTGCATCGGAAAATAAAACGACAAAAAATCGGGAATAAAATTGACCTTAACTCCTGTATCATACAGAAACTTCGCGCCCTGACCTTTGTTTTTGTACACGCCAACATCGGCATACAGTTCAAACATTTTCCAAACCGGAACTTCCACATTGCTCGTCACCAACCACTGGTTCACCGTATGTTCAAACATCGATTTGAATCCCGCTTCTGCCAAAAAGTATTGTTGACTCAGCACGCCACTATTTTCTGAACGCCCCAACACATTGAGATTGAATGCATAATCCGATGTTTTGCTCAAACCAAAATTGAAATAATCGGTATCCGCTTGATTTTCGATGAATGTTCCTGCAAATAGCCGAATGCCCAATTGTTTTTTGGGTGAAAAACGCCAACGATAATAAGCTTCTCCATACATTTTCTGAAAAACGCCTGTCGTTTGCAAAGTTGCTGAACCGTGAAATTCATGAATATAATTGGGCCGCGAATAATAATAAGTTAAATTCAACAAAGCATAACGGTCTTCATCAGTTTTGATTTCAAAAGCAGGCACTTCCTTGTCCAAATGGTCAAAACTCAACACCACACCATGTGAAAGCGCCGTTCTTGGGTCTTTTTTGAAATTGGTATCTGCAAAAACCGACCATTTCAAGTAACTCAAGTCGCGGTCATAATGTTCAAATTTCGAATGAACGCCCAAGGTAATCGATCGGAAAATCGTCGTTCTTGGCGTAAACGTATTTTGCACACTCGCCGATCCTGCCAACTTGCCTGTTCCGGTCGATAATTTCGGTTCGATGTACCATTTGTAAGGTTTTGTCAAAAGCGATTGGTTGTGAAAACGCATCCCAATCAAAAATTTATCATAGTTGTTCCAACGCACCTTTGGATTCATGAAAATCTGCGCATATTCAGGGTTTTCAATGTCTGAATACAATTTGAATTGAATTTTCTTGGCATTTTTGAACAAACCTTGGGTATGCAAATAATTGTCACTTTGGTTGAATTCTGGGAACAAATGATCCGGATTGAGCACAATTTTATCATAATCGCCTTTCGGAAAACTGTATCGTTTTTTCTTTCCTTTCGCCGTGTACCATTGCTTTTCAACCACTTGCCCATCCTTTAATCCTACCAACTGAAAAGGACCAGAAAATTGGGTAGTATTTTTTACTTTGACCGACAATTGAGTTTCATCTTCATCCATTCGAAGCAATTTGAAGTTGATTTTGTCTTTTTTGTGAATGAAATCTTCAAAAAACCAAGTGAAATCTTGTGTTGTGTGTTCAGCCAAATAATGTTGAAAATCAGTTGGATTGACCAACTTTCCTTGGTTCATTTGCAACCAATTTCGAAACAAAGTTTGAAATTCCTCCTCACCCAAATATTCCGCCATGAAACGAAATGTCATCGCCGTTTTAAATCCACTCATTGCAATCTGATTCATGTTGCTCATTTCATCCAAAGGTGTGTTGATCGCTTGGTCGTAATTTTGCCGCGCCATATACAAATAAAGCAACGAATACCGCTGGTTCAAATCCAATTTCGAAAAATGAAACAGCTTCAAAGGCGCAATACCCAACCATGAAATTTTATCCGATAAATCACCAATCAATTGAGTTTCTGGAAATTTTTCGTCCACATATTGCATCATCAAATAATATTGCAAACCGTTTTTGAGCCAATGGTCGTTGATTTTATTGACCACCAACAAACGATCGATGTACGCATCACTCAACCATTGCATCAATTTGAACGCGTTTTTTTCTTGGTCACTAAACAATTGAATCTGCATGATCCAAGCATCCAAATCATCCACGCCAAAGAAATTTTGTTCTCTTTTTGTTTTGGAAGAAATGAACAAATGGGGTTCGCGCAAAGGACCCAAATGGTTTTCCAGAAATGTCCATTGTTGGGGAATGAGCGAATCGATGATGGCTTGCTCGTTTTGATCCATTGCAAAACCAAATACAATGCTTTTGTCACTCTCTTGAAAAGTATGGACTTGCTCTGTTTTTTTGGTTAGAAACAATTCAAAATGCGCCAAATCATGGCCGATCCAAGTGTTGTCTGTTTTTACTAAATCACCAAATGCTTGGTAATTTTCAGGCAAATTGAGTTGGACAACATAGGTTTTGGGCGCACTCGCCACGCCTTCAAAATCCTTGAAATGTTGTAAAATCCACTGATTGTTTTCGTCTATTAGAGCAGCTTCTAAAAAGAAATATTTCAACAAATAATCGCCGTTCTTATTTTTTCCATAACGGGTAATTTCATCGGTTGGAATTTTCACCCGATACTGCGCAAACAACTGAATGGTTTCATTTTCTCGCCAAGGTTCATTCAAAGCAACTTGAATGAATTCTCTTTTTTTGGAATGAAATAGCAAAGCATTTTGCGCACTATCTAAAATTTCCAAAGCCAAAACTCCGCCGCGTTCTTCTTGGGTTGAAAAATACAATTTTCCTTTTCGGTCTTCCAATTTCGTTTGGTTCAACACCGTTGCCCTACCCGAATAAGCATTCGCCCAGGCATGGAATTGAATGGATTTGAGCGTTGTGGAACTTCGGTTGTGCAATCGAAATTCTTGTTGTACTTGGATTTCATGATGGATGGTGTCCAAAGTAAGCTGTAGAAAAATACTGTCTTTTTGCTGTGCCAAAAGGCCATTGAAAGGCATCCATATGAGCAATAAAACAGCAACAATTCGAAACATTCGGTACAATCTACGGGTCTCGTAAAGTTGTTTGAATTATTTGGTTTGAACAAATTTTTGAGAACAAATTCTCTTTATCGAATCACTACTTCTGTGGCGCCTCCTCTGAATTTCTGGTAAGATGCATCGTAAAATTCAATGCCTGTGTAGGATTGCAAGACTTTGATCATTTCTTTTTTCAACTTTCCGCTGCCGTGTCCATGAATGAAAATGATTTTGGTTCGTTTCTCTGCGCGTGCCCATTCGATCTCAGCACGAATGGTTTTGATTTGGATTTGCAACATTTCATAGTTCGACAAGCCTTTGAAATAAACCACCAATTGACCGATGTGCAAATCGATTTCTTTGGGTGCTAAAATCGCTTGATGGGTTTGCACTTTTTTGGGCACTTCCTGAACCGGTTGTTGCACTTCTCCAACATCCAATGTTTGGTCCAAAATCAATTCTTTCGATGCATAAATTTCTTCAAAACCATCTTCATTCAGGATGGTGATACTTTGGCGATGGATGGCAAGGATGACTCCTTTTTGATCATCGTCCAATACTTTGATTTTGTCACCGACTCGAAACATGTCCACAAAGTTGAAATGAAAAAAGCAGCATCACGGAATGAAACTGCTTTTTCTATCTATTATACTACTTTTAAAAAGGGGTATCCAAATCAAATGCTTCCAAATATTGGGCTACTCTTTGAACAAACATACCGCCCAACGCACCATCCACCACGCGGTGGTCATAGGCATGCGACAAGTACATTTTGTGACGGATCGCAATCACATCGCCTTGTGGCGTTTCAATCACCGCAGGTTTTTTGATGATCGCGCCTACCGCTAAAATAGCCACTTGAGGCTGAGGAATGATCGGTGTTCCCAAAGTATTCCCGAAACTTCCAATGTTCGTGATCGTGTACGTTCCACCTTGAATTTCAGTGGGTTTCAATTTATTTTGACGGGCACGGTTTGCCAAATCATTGACTTGACTCGCCAAACCACTCAAACTGTATTGGTCTGCATTTTTGATCACTGGAACGATTAAATTTCCACTTGGCAAAGCTGCTGCCATACCGATGTTGATGTTTTTCTTCACGATGATTTGGTCACCACTCACCGAAATGTTGATCATCGGGAAATCTTTGATGGCTTGCGCAATGGCTTGAATGAAAATCGGCATGAAAGTGATTTTCTCACCGTTTTTCTTCAAAAATGCATCTTTGTTTTTGTTTCTCCAAAGCACAATGTTGGTCACGTCTGCTTCGATGAACGAAGTGACATGTGGCGCAATTTGCTTGGCTTCCAACATGTTTTTGGCGATAATTTTTCGCATTCTGTCCATTTCGATGATTTCATCTCCTCCAGAAACGACTGCAGGTGCTGGTGCAACAGCAGTGGGTTGAACAGTTGCAGCTGGTGCAGCTTTTGGTTGCGCGGCACTTCCTGCTTTTTTGTCTGCTACAAACTTCAAAATATCTTCTTTGGTTACGCGGCCTTCCATGCCTGAACCTTGAATTTGTTCCAATTCTTGCAAACTGATGCCTTCTGCTTGTGCGATGGATTTTACCAAAGGCGAAAAGAATTGATCAGAAGCAGAGAAATCTTGTGCTTTGTTTTCAACCAAAGGTGCTTCCAATGCAGCAATGGTTTCTTGGGGAACTTCTTTCAGAGCAACTTCAGCAACGGGTTCAGTTGTGCTATTGTCTCCTGCTCCCTCTACTTCAATAATGGCGATGGCATCTCCAATTTTGGCAACATCTTCCACATTGACAAGGATTTCTTTCAAAATTCCGCTCACTGGAGAAGGAACTTCTGAATCGACTTTGTCCGTTGCAATTTCTACAACCGCTTCGTCTTCTTCGATGTGATCTCCTATGTTTTTTAACCAACTGATGACGGTGGCTTCCATCACGCCCTCACCCATCGCTGGTAATATCAATTTGTAGTCTGCCATAATTTTATCTTTATCGTGCGCAAATTTAGCGATTTTAAATGAATTCTATTTAGCCTAAAACGAACAAAAATTCAGCTTCTTGAAATGCCTTGGACTCAACGAATCAAAAATGTTTTGCGCCAATTTTGTCTATTTTCTGTGGCATTCAAGTAATAAACGCCTGCTGGAAAATGCTTCACGTCGATCTGAATGGTTTTGTTTTGGTTGAATTCTTCCGTATGCATTTGTCTTCCTTGGCCATCATAGATCGTGATGCTTTGAATGTTTTCTGCTCGATTGATCCAAATCGTTTTTTGTTTTGTCAAAGCCAATTGCGCTTGAGACAGCACTTGTTCTTTTGTATTCAACACACTTTCACATTTTTCCAATCTTGAAGGATCATGGTAAAACAAGCTTTGGTCTTTCCAAAAGCAAGCCACCTGCCCCGTTTCATCATAATCTGGTGTTCCTGCAGCCGCTGTTATCATCGACAAAGAACCGACGCCTTCTACCCAAATGGGAAACATGCCATAGGCATCTTCATTGGAAATACTGGGCGAAAAGTAAAAAAACTTGCCCGTTTGTTCATTCAAAATCGGTTGAATTTTAATGGAATCTACCGTGAAATATCCTGCTTCGTCAGGAAAAGGTGTGATCGGATTGAACAATTGCATGCTGTCGCCTACTTCCAAATTAAAATCATACAACAGCGTTTCTTCAGTAGGTTCGTTCAAAATGGTTTTGATGTACACTTTTTTTTCTTGAACATTTTCTCTCAACCAAAAAGTTTTTGAAATGTAATGGTAACCATCCAAAACTTTGTAGGTATTTCCATTGGCAATGGTATCGCCGACGGTGTGATAAACATCTTTGTAGCAATCGTTTTCGTCACAATAGCCCAAGTGCCATTCGTTTTTCTGGTTCAGCAGTGGAATGTACGATTGGGAATACACTGTCGTTTGAATGAATAAAAAACAGCAAAGTAAGAGGATTCTCATCATTTAATGGAGGAATTTGGATTTCTTAAAAATTACTCAAAGATAAACCTAAGATAATATAAAATTGCAACAAATTCATCGGTAGTTACGAAAGCATCCATTGAAAAAAGAATGTCACCTGAAAAGTTGGAATTGCCCGAATACACTTTTCCGTCTCTCCATGTGACCAAAACATCTCCGCTGAATGTGGAATTGCCTTGATAGACTTTATTGTCTTTGATTGTCGCCACTATATCACCACTAAAAGATGAATTTCCTTTGTAAACTCGGCCGTTTGAAACGGTAAACAGAACATCGCCGCTGAATGTGGAATTGCCTTGGTAAATCTTATTCCCATTGAAATTGAACAAGATGTCACCACTGAAAGAAGAAGTTTTCTGGTACATTTTCCCGTCTTTCAAATTGCACAAAACATCGCCACTAAAAGTTGAATTTCTTTCATAAATCTTGGTTTGTGCGTGGAGCAATGAAGATACCAAGATGGTGAGTAATAAGATGAATTGTTTCATTTTATTGGTTTTTTGGAATTGAATCAAAATAATAAATTATTCTGATTCTTTATTGAATGATGCTGGATATTTTTTCTTGTAATTTCACATCATTTTGCCAACTTAAAATGAACTTTCTATTTTTGTCAAATAAAAAAAACAATCTTGTTTTTAAAAAAAATCCCCGCAAAAATTGCGAGGATTTCTCAGTTCATTATGCTTCACCCGGAGGGCCGAAATTCATCGGTATGTTCGAGGATTGTGCATCTTTGATTTCACCGAATTGGTTTTCAAATCGGTTGACATTTTCTACCAAAGCTTTGGCCAATCTTTTGGCATGTTGTGGCGTCAAGATGATTCTTGATTTCACACGTGCCTTTGGAATGCCTGGCATGATTTGGATGAAATCCACGACAAACTCAGTTGGCGAATGGTTGATCACTGCCAAGTTGGAGTACACTCCTTCTGCGTTTTGGTCATTGATTTCTATGTCTAAATTGTTGTTTTTAACTTCTGACATTATAATACAGATTTTGCGTTGACTAATTCTTCATATTCCTTGTTGGAACCTACAATGATGCGTTGGTATTCTTTCAATCCCGTTCCTGCAGGGATCAAGTGACCAACGATCACGTTCTCTTTCAATCCGGTCAAATCGTCTTCTTTTCCTGCTACGGCAGCTTCGTTCAGTACTTTGGTTGTTTCCTGGAACGATGCGGCTGACATGAAAGATTTCGTTTGAAGTGAAGCTCGGGTGATTCCTTGCAAGATCGGTCTTGCCGTTGCTGGCATAGCATCTCTGGCCGAAACCAATTTTTTGTCTTCTCGTTTCAACAAAGAGTTTTCATCTCTTAGTTCACGTGAAGTGATGATTTGACCTGCTTTCAAGTTTTCACTGTCTCCAGCATCTTCTACTACTTTCATTCCGAAAATTCGGTCGTTTTCAACCAAGAAATCTGAGGTATGCTCCAAGTTGTCATCCAAGAAACGGGTGTCTCCCGAATCAACGATTCTTACTTTTCTCATCATTTGACGAACGATGATTTCGAAGTGTTTGTCGTCGATTTTCACTCCTTGCAAACGGTAAACCTCTTGAATTTCGTTGACCAAATACTCTTGAACAGCAGTAGGTCCTTTAATTCTCAAGATGTCTTCTGGTGTCGTTGCACCATCTGACAAAGGCATACCTGCTCTGACGAAGTCATTTTCTTGAACCAAAATTTGGTTGGAAAGTTTCACCAAGTATTTGGTGATTTCTCCCGTTTTGGCTTCCACTGTAATTTCACGATTTCCTCTTTTGATTTTTCCGAATGAAACTACCCCATCAATTTCCGAAACAACCGCTGGGTTGGAAGGGTTTCTCGCTTCAAACAATTCAGTTACACGAGGCAAACCTCCTGTAATGTCCCCAGATTTTGCAGAACGACGTGGAATTTTCACCAAGACTTTACCTGCTTTAATCTTGTCCCCATCATTGACAATCAAGTGCGCACCAACAGGTAAGTTATAATTTCTTTCTTCTCCGTCTGAAGTAATTACCTTCAATGCTGGAATGATTTTCTTGTTTCTGGATTCTGAAATTACTTTTTCTTGGAAACCAGTTTGCTCATCAATTTCCAAAAGATAAGTTACCCCTTGTTCGATGTTTTCAAACTCAACCTTACCAGCTGACTCTGCAATGATCACCCCGTTGTACGGATCCCAATTGGTAATGACTTCTCCTTTTTTCACGGTTTTCCCATTGCCTATTCTCAAGAAAGATCCATAAGGAATGTTGTGGTTTTGACGCACATTTCCTTCTGCATCCAACAATTTCATTTCAGTCGAACGAGAGACAACGATGTCTGCAGCTTTGCCGTTTTCATCTTCTCCTTTGACCGTTCTCAAATCATCAAACTCTAAGTGACCGTCAAATTTCGCCACGATGGAAGATTGCTCTGAAACGTTTCCAGCTGTACCACCCACGTGGAAAGTACGCAAAGTCAACTGTGTTCCAGGTTCTCCAATCGATTGTGCTGCTACCACACCTACTGCTTCTCCTTTCTGAACTTTCTTACCTGTCGATAAGTTTCGTCCATAACAAGCTGCACAGATTCCTGCGGTCGATTCACATGTCAATGGTGAACGAACTTCAACCACTTCAATGCCTGAGTGATGTATGGCTTCAGCTACATCTTCATCGATGATTTCGCCAGCCACTGCCAATACGTCTCCTGTATCTGGATGCAATACGTCTTCCAAAGAAGTTCTTCCCAAAATACGAGAAGCCAAGCTTTCAACGATTTCTTCGTTTTTCTTCAAGGCTGAAATTTCAATTCCTCTCAAAGTTTCACAGTCTTCCTCCAAAACGATCACGTCTTGTGCAACGTCCACCAAACGACGGGTCAAGTAACCCGCATCTGCCGTTTTCAAAGCGGTATCTGCCAAACCTTTTCTCGCACCGTGGGTGGAGATAAAATATTCCAAAATCGATAATCCTTCACGGAAGTTCGATACAATTGGGTTTTCAATAATTTCTCCTCCGGTTGCACCTGTTTTCTGCGGTTTTGCCATCAATCCACGCATTCCTGCCAACTGACGAATCTGCTCTTTCGATCCACGTGCACCAGAATCCAACATCATGTAAACTGAGTTAAATCCTTCGTCATCTTCTCTCATTCGCTTCATCACAATTTCAGTCAAAGTGGAGTTGGTCGTTGTCCAAACATCAATCACTTGGTTGTAACGCTCATTGTTGGTAATCAATCCCATGTTGTAGTTGGTTTTGATGTCCTCAATTTGCGCAATGGCTCCGCTGATCAAATCTTTCTTCTCTGCTGGAATTAAAATATCTCCTAAACTGAAAGACAATCCTCCTTCGAATGCTTTTTTGAAACCAAGGTCTTTCATTTTGTCCAAGAAAGCTGAAGTCGTTGGGAAATCCGTCAATTTCAAAATGTTGTTGATGACGGTTCTCAATGATTTTTTGGTCAAAACTTCATTCACAAAACCTACGCCTTCTGGAACGATTTCGTTGAATAAAACACGTCCAACAGTGGTTTCTACAATACGATCCACCAATTCTTCGTGTTCTCTGATTTGAACTTTTACTTTGATTTCTGTGTTCAATTCGACACTGCCTTCGTTGTAAGCGATCTGAACTTCTTCTGCAGAATAAAAAGTAATGCCATGTCCTTTTGCATTTTTACGGGCTTTGGTCATGTAATACAATCCCAAAACCATGTCTTGTGAAGGAACAGTAATCGGTGATCCATTGGCTGGGTTCAAGATATTTTGTGAAGCCAACATCAACAATTGTGCTTCCAAAATCGCTTCTGGGCCCAATGGCAAGTGAACGGCCATCTGGTCACCATCAAAATCCGCGTTGAACGCCGTACACACCAATGGGTGCAATTGAATCGCTTTTCCTTCGATCAATTTGGGTTGGAACGCTTGAATTCCCAAACGGTGCAAAGTTGGTGCACGGTTCAGTAAGACAGGGTGTCCTTTCAATACATTTTCCAAAATGTCCCAAACTACTGGCTCTTTTCTATCAATGATTTTTTTGGCTGATTTCACTGTTTTCACAATTCCTCTTTCGATCAATTTACGTACGATAAAAGGTTTGTACAATTCAGCAGCCATGTCTTTTGGCAAACCACATTCTTCCAATTTCAAGCTCGGTCCAACGACAATCACCGAACGTGCAGAATAATCCACCCGTTTTCCTAAAAGGTTTTGACGGAAACGTCCTTGTTTTCCTTTCAATGAATCGGACAAAGATTTCAACGCACGGTTTCCATCTGCTTTTACAGCAGAAGCTTTACGGGTGTTGTCAAACAATGAATCCACAGATTCTTGCAACATCCTTTTCTCGTTACGCAAAATCACTTCTGGCGCCTTGATTTCCATCAATCTTTTCAAACGATTGTTACGGATGATCACACGACGGTACAAATCATTTAAATCTGAAGTCGCAAATCGACCACCATCCAATGGAACCAACGGACGCAATTCTGGTGGAATCACCGGAACCACACGCATCACCATCCATTCTGGACGGTTAACATGCTCCATGTTGGACTCGCGCAAAGCTTCCACCACCTGCAATCTTTTCAATGCTTCGGTTCTTCTTTGTTTGGAAGTTTCTGTGTGTGCTTTGTGTCTCAATTCGTAAGAAAGGTCATCTAAATTGATGCTTTTCAACAAATCTTCCAATGCTTCTGCTCCCATTTTCGCGATGAATTTGGTCGGATCAGCATCTTCTAAATATTGGTTATTGGCTGGAAGGGTTTCCAAAATATCCAAATATTCTTCTTCGGTCAAAAAGTCGAATTTCAATAATTCTTCTCCTTCTGGTCCTTTGGCTATCCCTGGTTGGATCACGATGTATCTTTCGTAATAGATGATCATGTCCAATTTTTTGGAAGGCAAGCCCAAAACATAACCTATTTTGTTGGGCAAAGAACGGAAATACCAAATGTGTGCCACAGGCACCACCAAATTGATGTGTCCAATTCTTTCTCTTCGAACTTTCTTTTCAGTTACTTCCACACCACATCGGTCACAAACGATTCCTTTGTATCGGATTCTTTTGTATTTCCCACAGGCACATTCGTAATCTTTTACAGGTCCAAAGATTCGCTCACAAAACAAACCATCTCGCTCTGGTTTATGTGTTCTATAGTTGATCGTTTCCGGTTTGAGCACCTCCCCTTTTGAGTCTTGTAAAATCGACTCAGGCGAAGCTAACCCAATACGGATTTTCGAAAATTTACTTGTTTTATTTTTTGTTGACATTTTCTAAATTGTTTCCAGTTCTGATTCGTATTTCAATAAAATATTCCTCAGAACAAATTAAATTTATTCTTCTAATGTTATGTCTAATCCTAGACCCTGTAATTCATGCAACAATACGTTGAACGACTCTGGAATACCCGGTTCTGGCATTGGCTCTCCTTTCACGATGGATTCGTAGGTTTTTGCTCTACCAATCACATCATCCGATTTAACGGTCAAGATCTCACGTAGGATATTGGCTGCACCAAATGCTTCCAATGCCCACACCTCCATCTCTCCAAATCGCTGACCTCCAAATTGAGCTTTACCACCCAAAGGTTGTTGCGTAATCAAAGAGTAAGGTCCAATCGATCTTGAGTGCATTTTGTCGTCTACCATGTGGCCTAATTTCAACATATAGATCACCCCAACGGTTGCTTTCTGTGCAAAACGCTCACCGGTCCCACCATCATACAAATAAGTGGTTCCATAACGAGGAAGTCCTGCCAAATCGGTCAATTCATTGATTTGTTCTGCTTCTGCACCATCAAAAATTGGTGTGGCGTAGGTCGTGCCTAATTTGGCGCCAGCCCATCCCAAAACAGTTTCATAAATCTGCCCGATGTTCATACGAGAAGGTACACCCAATGGGTTCAATACAATGTCAACTGGGGTTCCGTCTTCCAAGAAAGGCATGTCTTCATCCCTCACAATTCTTGAAACGATCCCTTTGTTTCCGTGACGTCCAGCCATCTTATCCCCCACTTTCAACTTGCGTTTTTTAGCGATGTAAATTTTGGCCAATTTCACAATTCCTGCAGGCAATTCATCTCCCACTGAAATTGTAAAACGCTCACGGTTCAAGCTACCTTGCAAATCGTTGTGCTTGATTTTGTAGTTGTGCAACAATTGTTTGACTTGGTCATTTTTGGTTTCGTCCACCACCCAAACACTTTCGTTGATGTTCAAGTTCAAGTAATCTTCAACACCTGCCAAAATTCTCTTGGAATACTTGGTGCCTTTTTTAATGATTTCCATGTTCAAATCATCGAAAACACCTTGGGAAGTTTTTCCATCCAAAAGCGTGTATAGTTTTTCTAACAAACTATCTTTCAACTCATCAAACTTGGCATCAAATTCGGCATCAATGCTATCGATGATGGCTTTGTCTTGAGATCTTTTTCTTTTGTCCTTGATGCTTCTTGCAAACAATTTTTTGTCGATAACAACACCATGTAAAGATGGAGAAGCTTTCAAAGAAGCGTCCTTCACATCTCCTGCTTTGTCACCAAAAATTGCACGCAATAGTTTTTCTTCTGGCGTTGGATCTGATTCACCTTTCGGTGTAATCTTTCCAATCAAAATATCACCAGGCTTCACTTCTGCACCAATTCTGATCATTCCATTTTCATCCAAATCTTTGGTCGCTTCTTCAGAAACGTTGGGAATATCAGCAGTCAATTCCTCCATACCCAATTTGGTATCTCGGACATCCAATGAATATTCGTCAATGTGAATGGATGTAAACCAGTCCTCACGAACTACTTTCTCACTGATCACTATCGCATCCTCAAAGTTGTATCCTTTCCAAGGCATGAAAGCCACGACCAAGTTTCTACCGATGGCCAACTCTCCATTTTGGGTCGCATAACCTTCACAAAGTACTTGTCCTTTTTCTACTCTATCCCCAACTTTAACAATTGGTTTTAGGGTCACTGTGGTTCCTTGATTCGTTTTACGGAATTTGGTCAATTTGTAATGCTTTTCCGCATCATCAAAACTCACCAAAGCTTCGTCTTCTGTACGGTCGTATTCGATTGAAATCTTGTCAGCATCTACATAGGTAACGGTTCCGCTTCCTTCTGCGTTGAACAAAATTCTTGAATCTTTCACCACTTGTTTTTCCAAACCAGTCCCCACAATCGGTGCTTCTGGTTTCAACAAAGGAACGGCCTGACGCATCATGTTTGATCCCATCAATGCACGGTTCGCATCATCATGCTCCAAAAATGGAATCAATGAAGCGGATATCGAAGCAATTTGGTTCGGCGCAATGTCCATCAATTCTACTTCTCCTGGTTCAACCACTGGGAAATCCCCATCCTCACGTGCAGTCACACGTTCGTTGATGAATTTTCCATCGTCATCGATCGGTGCATTCGCTTGTGCAATGGTTTTGTCTTCTTCTTCCTCAGCGGATAAATAAATCGGCTCGTCGTTTAGATTTACCTGACCATTTTCTACTTTTCTATACGGTGTTTCGATGAAACCTAAGTTATTTACTTTCGCAAATACACAAAGAGAAGAAATCAAACCAATGTTCGGTCCCTCAGGTGTTTCAATCGGACAAAGACGTCCGTAGTGTGTATAGTGAACGTCACGCACCTCAAAACCTGCTCTTTCTCTTGAAAGTCCTCCAGGTCCTAAAGCGGACAAACGACGTTTGTGTGTAATCTCAGACAATGGATTCGTTTGGTCCATGAACTGAGACAATTGGTTGGTTCCGAAGAAAGAGTTAATTACCGACGATAAAGTTTTCGCATTGATCAAGTCAATCGGCGTAAACACCTCATTGTCACGCACGTTCATTCGCTCACGGATGGTTCTCGCCATACGTGCCAAACCAACACCAAATTGGGCAGCCAATTGCTCACCAACCGTTCGAACACGACGATTGGACAAGTGGTCGATATCGTCCACTTCCGCTTTTGAATTGACCAATTCGATCAAATATTTAATAATGGAAATAATATCCGCTTTGGTCAAGGTTTGCTCTTCCACAGGGATATCCAATCCTAATTTCTTGTTCAATCGGTAACGCCCAACTTCACCTAAAGAGTAACGTTGCTCAGAGAAGAACAATTTGTCAATGATTCCTCTTGCTGTTTCCTCATCTGGTGGTTCAGCATTTCTTAATTGTCTATAAATGTACTCAACCGCTTCTTTTTCTGTATTGGTCGAGTCTTTTTGCAATGTATTGTGGATGATCGAATAATCCGCTGCGTTGCCGTCTTCTTTGTGGACCAAAATTGATTTCACACCCGAATCCATGATTTGATCCAAATGTTCTTTTTCAATGATGGTTTCACGGTCCAAAATAATTTCTGTTCTTTCGATAGAAACTACTTCACCGGTGTCTTCATCTACAAAATCCTCGTGCCAAGTATTCAAAACACGTGCAGCCAATTTCTTGCCGACAGCTTTCTTGATAGAAGTTTTGTTGACTTTGATTTCTTCTGCCAAATCAAAGATTTCCAAGATATCCTTGTCTTTCTCATACCCAATGGCACGAAGCAAAGTGGTCAAAGGCAATTTTTTCTTACGGTCGATATAAGCATACATCACACTGTTGATGTCTGTAGCAAATTCGATCCAAGAACCTTTGAAAGGAATAATTCTCGAAGAATACAATTTGGTTCCGTTGGCGTGGTAAGATTGTCCGAAGAAAACCCCAGGCGAACGGTGCAATTGTGAAACGATGACTCTTTCTGCACCATTGATGATAAATGAACCTGAAGTGGTCATATAAGGGATGGTTCCCAAATAAACGTCTTGTACTACAGTTTCAAAATCCTCATGCTCTGGATCCGTACAGTACAATTTCATCCTTGCTTTCAAAGGCACACTGTAGGTTAATCCTCGCTCAATGCATTCGTCAATCGTATATCTTGGTGGATCTACGAAATAATCTAAGAATTCTAAAACGAATTGATTTCGGGTGTCGGAAATCGGAAAGTTTTCTGCAAAAGTTTTGTACAATCCTTCATTGCCTCTCTGGTCTGGACGGGTTTCTAACTGAAAGAAATCCTCGAACGACTTGATCTGGATATCCAAGAAATCCGGAAAAGGCGAATTGACTTTTGTTGAAGAAAAACTGATTCTGTGATTTTCCTGAGCTTTTACATCTTTTTTACTCATAAAAATTTTAAGAATTGGGTTAAAAAAATATTTTGTTCTTTCAAAAAATATCAGACGTTTGCCATAGCAAAACACCTAACTGCAACGCTGGTATATCTTTTCACAGCGTAGTGCAAAATATTTCTTTTTTTTCACTTTCGTAAAAATAACAAACAACCAACTCATTCCAAGCAAAAAATCCCCTACCGTAAATCGGAGGAGTTTATTTTTGCTAAAATTCGCGGTGTTTCGTTTATCATTCTTACAAAAGGATGACAAAGGTAATAAATATATTACAGACTAATATAACTATATGAATTTTATTTTTATTTCTCAAATTGGTTCAGTAAATATCAATGATAAACATGACCTAACTTGATCAATTTTTGGTGGTCGAGAATTTTAATTCTTCTCCCATCCACTTCGATCAACTCATCGGCTTTGAATTCTGAAATCAAACGAATCGCAGATTCAGTAGCCGTACCGATCAAATTCGCCATTTCCTCTCGGGTCAAAGAAATGTTGATGAATTCTTCTTTGTCGGTCCCCAATTTCTTTTCCAACAACAGCAACACCTCTGCCAATCGCTCGCGGACTGTTTTTTGCGCCAAAAAAGTAATGGTTTGTGCCGAATCCCCCAAATCTTCAGAAATCCTTCTCAATACATCAAAGGCCAATTTCGGATGAAATTCCAACACCCGTAAAAAAAACTTTTCTGGAATGAAACAAACCTCAGTATTTTCCATCGCGATAGCCGAAGCTCCAAAGGGTTGTTTCGACAAAATCGAACGATAACCTACAATATCTCCTTTTTTGGCAAATTTCAAAATCTGCTCTTTTCCATTGAATCCCAGCTTAGACATTTTGGCCGTACCTTTGTCCATATAATAGATTCCCTTCGGGGTTGCGCCTTCTTCGATGATGGTATCTCCTTTTTTGTAAGAAATAATGCGCTTTTCATGGCTCAATTCCGTCAATTCTTCTTTGGTGAAATTTTTCAGAATTTCCTGATTTTCAAATAGCTCACAAATATTTTGAATGTTTTTTAATATGTCGGACATAATTATGACTTAAATCAGCCCAAATATACGCAAATCCCTCTAATTTGAAAGTAATTTTGCAAAACTATGTCGAAAATATGTTTTCATTGTAATCAAGCCCTTGAAGCCGAAGAAGTAAGTTTTCATGAGAAAGTTTTTTGCTGCTTGGGCTGTAAAACTGTTTATGAAATTTTGAACAGTACAGGCTTAGAAGATTTCTACCAAATGAATGGTGAGGCAGGCGTACGGCCTGATGCTAAAGACAACCATCATTTTGACTATTTGGACACCCCCGAGATTTTCAACAAGATTGTCGATTTCTCAGAAGACGGCGTTACTGTCGTGAGCTTTTACATTCCTGTCATCCATTGTACTTCTTGCGTATGGTTGTTGGAAAGCTTGAACACCATCAATCCCGACATTATATATTCGCAAGTCAATTTTTCCAAAAAAGAAATTCAAATATCTTTTCGTCATGAAAGTTTAAAATTGGGCGAATTGGCGCGTTTGCTCACCCAGTTGGGGTACAAGCCTGCTGTCAGCTTGCAATCTTTGGATAAAAAGAAACAGAAACAGAGCAAAATGCTCTTGTACAAATTGGGCGTGGCGGGCTTTTGTTTTTCCAACATCATGCTTTTGGCCTTTCCTGAATACACCCTGCCTTTTTCGAACCACAGTCCAGAAGTATGGTTAGAAGACAATAAAAACTTTTTCCGTTGGGCGATGTTCACCCTTTCCTTGCCAGTGATGTTTTTCTCGGCGACAGATTATTTCAAATCTGCTTGGTATGGGATAAAGAACAAATTCATCAACATCGATTTGCCCATTGCGATTGGCTTTTGGGTTTTGTTTTTGCGCAGCACTTACGACATCGTCTTTGATTTGAGCGCTGGCTTTTTTGACAGCATCGCTGGTTTGGCGTTTTTCATGTTGATTGGAAAATGGTTCCAACAAAGGACTTATAAAGCTTTGGCTTTTGACCGAGATTACAAATCGTTTTACCCCATTGCAGTTTTGCGTTTGAAAGACCATTTGGAAGAGCCTACTTTGCTGTCCGATTTGCAAGTAGGCGACCGGATTTTGATTCGAAACGAGGAAATCATTCCCGCAGATGCCATTTTGATCAAAGGTGAAGGAATGATTGACAATAGTTTTGTCACGGGAGAATCGCGTTTGATCAGCAAAAAAACAGGTGATAAAATTTACGCTGGCGGCAAACAATCAGGTGCAGCCATAGAATTGGAAATCATCAAAGAAGTCAATCAAAGCTATTTGACCCAACTGTGGAACAACGACGCTTTTGCCAAAGAAGATTCTGCACTGAACAAATTGACCAACAATATTTCGCAATATTTTGTCATGACGATTTTGCTCATCACCTTGGCTGCTGCAGTATTTTGGTACTTTAGAGATCCATCCCAGATCCTACAAGTCGTCACGGCCATTTTGATCATTACTTGTCCTTGCGCTCTGGGACTTTCCTCTCCTTTCATTTTAGGAAACATCATGCGGATATTTGGAGAAAAAGGACTGTACATCAAAAGCACGGCAAGCATCGAGTCCATGGCCAAAATTGACCACATTGTTTTTGACAAAACGGGAACCATTACAGAAAACCAAAATTCAACAGTCAGTTATACTGGTGACACTTTGAGCCTCCAAGAAAAGATTGCCATTCAATCCATCTTGAAAAATTCAACCCACCCACTGAGCCGCATACTGTACAATTACTTAAAAGTTCCACATGATGCAAAAGTAGAACACTACCAAGAAATTACCGGTCAAGGGCAACAAGCGGAAGTAGAAGGAACATTGATCAAAGTTGGTTCGGCTGAATTCGTTGGTTTGGACGCGGCCAATTTGATCAACCAAACCCAGGTTTTCATTTCATTTGATGGCAACATCAAAGGTAAATTTGAATTTACCAACCAATACAGAAAAGGATTGAAGGAAATGATCCGACAATTAAAACACTATTCTTTGGCATTACTTTCTGGCGACAATGATGCTGAAAAAGAAAAATTAACCCAAATATTTCCTGCGGGCACCAGTTTTCAATTCAACCAAAATCCAGAAGAAAAATTGTCTTACATCAAAAAACAGCAACAAAACGGCAAAAAGGTGATGATGTTTGGCGATGGCTTGAACGACGCAGGCGCCATCCAACAAAGCGATGTAGGTTTGGTATTGACGGAAGATGTAAACAATTTCTCGCCTTCTTGTGACGCCATCTTGAAAGCAGATTCATTTGCTGTATTCCCCAATTACTTGCGCTTGTCAAAAACCGCCATTCAGCTCATTTGGACAGCTTTCGGCATCAGTTTCGCCTACAACATCGTCGGTTTGGCTTTTGCGATTAGCGGCAATTTATCGCCCGTTGTGGCGGCGATCATCATGCCAATCAGTTCAATTTCTGTGGTTTTGTTTGCAACGGTCAGTACACGGATTGCGTCGAAAATGTTAAAATGGAATTTAGAATGAATATAAATTAGACGAAAAACTCAGTCCTATGACGAAAAACAGCCTCGACTTAACGCTTACAATTGTACATTTGCAACGCTATGGGAATTTTAATTTTAATGGTATTAGCAAGTGTTTCCTTGGCAGCAGCCTTTTTAGTGCTGTTTTTAGTAGGGATTCGAAAAGGGCAATTTGATGAGGGTGAATCACCTGCAGTCAGAATGTTAAAAAATGATAAAAAAGTTAAAGACAAAATAGATTAAACAATGGAAATGCAAACTTTCAAATACGACAACAAAATCGTCAAGTATTTTCTTTATGCCACCATTTTCTGGGCTGTATTGGCCTTTCTTTTTGGTGTAATTGTAGCCACTTTGAAATTTTTCCCGGAATTACCGGATTATATTTTCGGCTCCGATGACGGCAGTATCTCTTCGCTATTTGGCGGAGGAATCGAAGGCTTGGCCGCCACCAATGGAATGGCTGGATTTGGCCGATTAAGAATGATCCACACCACCTTTGCGATTTTCGCTTTCGTTGGTAACGGTTTTTTCATGGGGGCTTACTATTCCTTACAAAGATTGGTGAAAGCCAGAATGGGGAGTGATGTATTGAGCTGGGTTCACTTTTGGAGCTGGCAATTGTTCATTTTATTGTCTTTGGTGACCTTCTTGTATGGTTTCAACACTTCAAAAGAATACGCAGAGCACGAATGGCCTTTGGACATTTTGATCGCTGTTTCATGGATTCTTTTTGGTGTCAACATGTTGGTGACTTTAGCAAAAAGACGTGTAAAACACATCTATGTGGCCATTTGGTTCTACTTGGGAACTTGGACTGCAGTAGCGATGTTGCACGTGTTTAACAACTTAGAAATCCCTGTAACTTGGAGTTTGACTGCTCCGAAAAGTTACTCGATCTATGCGGGCGTTCAAGATGCCTTGGTTCAGTGGTGGTATGGGCACAACGCTGTTGCGTTTGTATTGACTACCCCTATTCTGGGCTTGATGTACTACTTTGTACCGAAAGCTGCGAATCGTCCGATATTTTCATACAAATTGTCCATCATCCACTTTTGGTCATTGATTTTCGTATACATTTGGGCTGGACCGCACCACTTGTTGTACACCGCTTTACCAGGTTGGGTTCAAGCTTTGGGAACTGGTTTCTCTATCATGCTTTTGGCACCATCTTGGGGAGGTATGTTGAACGGATTGTTGACCTTGAGAGGAGCTTGGGACAAAGTAAAAGAAGATCCCATTTTGAAGTTTTTCGTTGTGGCCATTACTTGTTATGGTATGGCAACTTTTGAAGGACCAATGTTGGCAACCAAAACCTTGAACAAAATCGGACACTTTACCGACTGGATTCCAGCACACGTTCACGTAGGAACTTTGGGATGGAATGGTTTCTTGATTTTTGGGGTAATTTATTGGTTAGCGCCTAGATTATTCAACACCAAATTGGCTTCTGTTAAAATGGCCAACGCACACTTCTGGATTGCTACTTTAGGAATTTTATTCTGGGTCATCCCGATGTATGTTGCGGGTTGGACACAAGGTTTGATGTGGCAACAATTCAACGAAGACGGAACTTTAACTTACGGAAACTTCCTACAAACCGTGACCATTTTAAAAGATTGGTTGTACCCATTGCGTGCATTCGGTGGAACTCTGTACTTGATTGGTTCTATCTTGATGGTGATCAACGTTTGGAAAACTGTACGTTCAGGCTCTTACATTCCTAACGAAGAAGTTGAAGCGCCAGCTTTACCAAAAATGAGCAAATCACGTGAAAAAGGAGAAACTGCACACGGATGGTTGGAAAGAATGCCAAATACTTTGACCATTTTGTCATTGGTTGCAGTAGCGATTGGAGGTTTGGTGGAAATTGTTCCGACCATTGTGGTAAAATCAAACGTACCGACGATCAGTGCAGTACAGCCTTATACACCTTTGGAATTAGAAGGAAGAGATTTGTACATCAGAGAAGGATGTAACGCTTGTCACACACAAATGATTCGTCCATTCCGTGATGAAGTAAAAAGATACGGTGAATACTCTAAACCAGGAGAATATGTTTACGACCACCCATTCTTATGGGGTTCTCAACGTTCTGGACCGGATTTGCACCGTCAAGGAGGGAAAAACCCAGATACTTGGCACTACAGACACATGTGGGATCCAAGAGAGACTTCCCCAGGTTCAATCATGCCGCGTTACCCTTGGTTATTCTTCAATAAGTTAGACCGTAAAAATACAGAAGCAAAAATGAATGCTTTGGTTACTTTAGGTGTGCCTTACAAAGCAGAAGACTTCGAAGCAAGAGAAGCCTCTATGGATGAACAAGCCAGAAAAATTGAGGAAAGTATCTTTGCTACTGCGAAAGACTTGAAAGAGAAATATGCGAAAGAAGCAGAAGAAAAAGGAGCTGATTTCGTACCATTGAGAGACCGTGAGATTACTGCTTTGATTGCTTACCTACAAAGATTGGGAACTGACATCTCATTGCAAAGAACACAAACAACCATGTTAAATCAATAAAAGATGCTAAAGTATTTCAAAGATAGTTTTACCAATTATGACTTTGCAGCGGTTTTGCAAACCATATCTCTGTTGCTGTTCGTCGTTTTCTTCGGCGCTTTGATTTACTTTGTATTTAAACGTCCTAAAGAATATTATGATGCCAATGCACATTTGCCTTTGGACGACCAAAATGACTCGAATAATAACCAAGATTTACTGAATTAAATTTCAGTGACTATAATTAATAAAAATAAGATCTTATGAGACTACGTACACCAGGACGCGTTTATATCCCGACGATCATGGTATCCATCATCGGAGTGATTATGATGGTTACGCCAACAAGTGTTCAAATGAAATCAGGTTTTTTTGGATTTTTCAGCAATACATGGAACCATTTTATTGAATCGTTTTCAAGTGCAACTGCATTGGCTATTTTGGCTTTTTCTTTCATCATGCTATTGATTGTCAATTCGATCAACAAATTGATTGAAAACCAAAAATTCAATAAATTAAGTCCACAAGACCAAGAGAAGTACTTGGAATTGGCCAAAGTCAACTATTTCACCCGAATGATTCGCAGTGGAAAAGAAAGACAATCCGAAGAAGAGGAAGAAGCCATCATCATCGACCATGGGTATGATGGGATCATGGAATTGGACAATGCTTTGCCACAATGGTGGTTGGCCATGTTTTACATGGGAATTGTGTTCATGGTGGTTTACATGTTGGCGTATGGTTTTACCGACTTTGCCCATGCAGATGTGGAATATGATAACCACATGGCTGTAGCAGAAAAGCAAGTAGAAACTTGGGTGAAAAATAACGACATCGACATCAATGGTGCACAAAACTTGTACACCGATTCACAAGCTTTGGAAGCTGGAAAAGAAACTTTTGAGTTGGTTTGTGCCACTTGTCACACTTCTACTGGTGGTGGTGGAATTGGTCCCAACTTGACCGATGATTATTGGGTGAACCAAACCCAAGAAGATTTGTTCAAAAACATCTATGACATCATTTACAACGGAAGTCCAACCGACCCTCAAATGCGTCCATTTGGCGCCAAACAAGAGTTGACAGGATTGGCCATTGAAAAAGTAGCCTCTTATGTCTACTATTTGAACCAAGAAGCTCCAATCATTACAGAAAGTGAAGGAGGTGCAGCACCGCAAGGTGATAAAGTTGCCGAATGGGCTAGAAAAAATTAAAATCATGCGCCGTTGAAACCTTCTGTTCCAACGGCGCATTTTAAATCAATTGTTTTCCGTCAATTGTTCCCTATCAAAACGGTTAAGGATTATGGATCAGACGAAAATTGATGACAATGACTTGGAGCAACTCTTTAGAGAAGATGAAGAGTTCAGAAGATCGATCGGAACATCAGACAGCAAAGGCAATAGAAAGTGGGTTTTTCCAAAAAAACCTTCTGGTAAATTTACCAATTATAGGACCTACGTCAGTTGGGTTTTACTGGCCGTACTCATTTTAGGACCATTCATCAAACTCCCCAACGGCAATCCTTTCTTTTTATTCAATATCCCCAAAGGTGAATTCGTCCTATTTGGTTATCCTTTTTTCACATCCGACTTCTTCCTATTGGCCATCGGCATGATTACGTCTATCATCTTCATCGTTTTATTTACGGTGGTGTACGGTCGTATTTTCTGTGGTTGGGTTTGTCCACAAACCATTTTCTTGGAACATGTTTTTCGTAAAATCGAATATTGGATCGATGGGGATCGTCCAAAACAAATGAAATTGGCCAAACAAGAATGGGATGAAGAAAAAATCAGAAAACGGCTGTTGAAATGGTCGATTTATGCGTTGATTTCTTTTCTATTTGCCAACGTTTTCTTTGCTTACATCGTAGGCTCAGATGCTTTGTTTCAATTCATCAAAGAAGGACCTTTCAAAAACATAGGAACCTTATTTGTTTTATTGATTTTCACTGGGTTATTTTACTTTGTCTTTGCTTGGTTCAGAGAACAAGTTTGTACTTTGGTTTGTCCTTATGGCCGTTTACAAGGCGCATTGGTAGACAAAAAGACGATCAATGTGACTTACGACTTTGTTCGTGGAGAAGGAACAACTGGCCGCTCAAAGTTCAGAAAAAACGAAGACCGCGCAGCAGCTGGAAAAGGAGATTGTATCGATTGTAACCAATGTGTAGTGGTTTGTCCTACGGGGATTGACATTAGAAATGGAAGTCAATTGGAATGCATTGGCTGTACCGCTTGTATCGATGCGTGTGATGAGGTGATGTTGAAAGTTGGCTTACCGACTGGATTGATCCGTTATGCTTCTGAAGAAGAGGTGGAACAAGGCAAAAAATTCAAGTTCACCACCCGCATGTTGGCTTACAGCTTGGTTTTGGTTGCAATGGTCGTTGCCATCAATGTGTTTTTGTTCAATCGAAATGATGTGGAAGTGAAATTCTTGCATGTTCCTGGACGCTCTTACAAAATGCAAGGAAATGACGTACACAATATGTATCAATACACTTTGTACAACAAAACCAATTCAGAAATGAAAATCCTTTTTGGGGTACAATCCCATGAAAATGGAAAAATTGAATTCATCCAAGGAAGCGTTCCACTCATCGTACCCAAGGGAAAAATTTCACAAGGAGTGATCGAAGTGAGCATCCCGAAAGAAGTGTTAAAATCCTACAAAGAAAAAATTATTTTTATTGCAACGGATCAAAATGGTCAAGTTTTGGATGAGTACAAAACCACCTTTTCAGGTCCGCATTAATTCAAAAAAATATGGCTAAATTTAAATTTACTTGGGGACATGGCATCATGGTCGCTTTGGGTGCTTTTATGATTTTCATCTTGACCTTGGTCGTTTTGGGTGGAAACATGGGCGAAATGGTCGATGAAAATTACTACGAAAAAACCATCAAATACCAAGACGATATCAATGCAGCCAATCGCGCCAATGCTCTTTCGCCAAAACCAGAAATCATCCAACAAGCCAATGGTTATTTGCTGCGATTTCATCAGGCGCAACCAGACGAAGGTTTCGTACTTTTTATGCGTTTGAACAACAGTGAAGATGACATTTCCAGACCATTGAAATTGAATGATAAAAATGAACAATTGATTCATGCAGTTGATTTGATCAATGGTGATTACGAGGTAACGCTCAGATGGAAACAACTTGGACAAGAATATCTCATCAAACAAACCATCCATTGGGAAGCACCTTCCTCATAATCGCATTGGGTCTCGGTCTAACTTCGAGTCTACACTGTATCGGTATGTGCGGTCCGATTGCCTTTTCTTTGGGAATTAATCCTGAAAACAAATGGAATTTCGCTTCAAAGAACCTCACTTACCAATTGGGCCGTGTGACTACTTATTCGATTTTGGGTGCCATCTTGGGCACCATCGGCATGAGTGTTTCTTTTGCTGGATTGCAGCAACCATTGAGTATTTTCATCGGTGTTTTGATGATTGTCATGGCGATTTTACCCAAAAATCTAAGCAACAACAATTTCGGTTATGCACCTTTTGCTAAATTCATGCTGCACCTCAAACGCACTTTAGGTAGTTTCATGCGCAAAAAGAATTATTCGTCCTTGTACATTACTGGTTTGCTCAACGGACTGTTACCTTGTGGAGCCGTTTATGCCGCTTTGACAGGATCGATTGCCATGGGAAGCATTGTAGGTGGAGCTGCATTTATGTTTTCGTTTGGAGTGGGCACCATTCCGTTGATGTTTGCCGCTGTCTTGATGGGCAATGTCATCAGTGTTTCAGTTCGTCAAAAAATATTGAAACTACTGCCAATTTTCATGGTCATTCTGGGCATATTGTTTATCCTAAGAGGATTGGATTTGGGCATTCCATTCATCTCACCAACACAGGAAAGTTTACAAATCAATGTTGAAGAAATTTGTGAATGATTTTTTTAAAACTTTTATTAATAAATTGAATGTATTTTTTAGTTTTAACTAATTAAGAGATAATTTATTCTATTTCCACTCTTGAGGAATTTCACACACAGGAATCGGTTCCATTTTATGCAAATTAGCGCGATGTCTTTTTTGATAAATGTCAAATACTTCTGCTTCTCTCCCTGAGAAATCTGTGCTGCTTTTTCCTGATACATGCGCGCGCATCGCTACCTCCAATTCATCATAGGTCGCTCCAATTTGCATTTCATCACTCCGATTGTCCCCAAACAATCCATCTGTAGGCACCGCTTTTAGAATGCTGTCCAGAATTCCCAAAGATTGACCGATTGCATACACTTCCGATTTCATCAAATCACCAATCGGACTCAAGTCCACTCCCCCATCGCCATATTTCGTGAAAAATCCAATGCCAAAATCTTCGATTTTATTGCCCGTTCCAGCAACGAGATAAGAATGAATGCCTGCATAATAATACAAAGTCGTCATCCGCAAGCGCGCACGACTGTTTGCCAAAGCCAAATCGCCTACCGCTTCGTTATCTGCCGCTCCAACTTTTTGATGAAACGCATCATACACCGAAGTCAAATCAATGGACAAACTCAAAACATTGGGAAATTTATTTTTCAACCATTCAATGTGGTCTTTGGCACGAGACACTTGGGTAATTTCTTGGTGAATTGGCATTTCCAAACAAAGCAAAGGCGCCCCTGTTTTTGCACATAAAGTGGAAACGACGGCAGAATCAATGCCACCAGAAATGCCCAAAACAAATCCTTTTTGACGAGATTTATTCAAATAATCGTTCAACCAATCGACAATATGTGCTGTGATTTTTTCAGTCTGCATTATATGATTAAATTTGTACAATATTTCTGATTCAAAGATAATGAAAACAACGTATTGGCTTGGCTTATTGCTCTTTTTTATCCTTTCTTGCAACAAAGAAAAAAAATGGGACATTCCCTTAGAAAAAGAAGAAATTGACCTTCAATTTACCAACATCAGCCAAGATTTCTTTGATCCAAAGATTTCTTTGCCCCATTTGTACCAAAATTATCCTTTCTTCTTTGACAGTTCAGTCGATGATGCGGTTTGGGAAAAACAAAGAAAAGACAGTTTGGAATTGCAGGTATTTGCCGCAACTCTAAATATATTTTCTTCTGACGAACAAAAAGAATTGAAAAAACTCTTTGCTAGATTTCATTATTATTTTCCAAACGAATTGGTTCCTAACGTATTTTTGTATGCTTCAGGTTTACAAAACATCAATGAGCCCGTACTTTTTGGCAGCAAAGAAGGCATGCTATTCATCGCTTTGGACGGCTTTTTAGGTGAACGCGAACCGCTGTACCAACAAACAGAAGTGTATCCTTATCAATTGAAATTCATGAATCCTGAAAACATTGCGCCAGCCGTTGTTCAAGCCATTGGTCGCGAAATTATTCCGTTCAATCCGCGCCAACAAACTTTCATTGATTTGATGGTCGATGAAGGAAAAAAGATGATTTTGGCGGATGCTTTGCTTCCTGAAACTTCGGATGCTTTGAAAATTGGATTTAGTCCAGAACATTTGGATTGGGCGCATGCGAATGAAGCGGGAATTTGGAACTATTTTGTCGAACAAAATATTCTGTTTGACACCGATCGCTCCTACCGAGAAAGATTTTTACAAGCCGCTCCCTTTTCTAAATTTTTGAATGAAATTGAATTGGATTCTCCAGGAAGAATTGGCGTTTGGACCGGTTGGCAAATCTGCCGAAAATACCTGAAAGAAAATCCTGAAATGAGCTTGCAAGAATTCATACACCAAGATACCCAAGTCATTTTTAAAGAAGCCAAATACAAGCCCAAAAAAGGCGATGGCGACTATGCGCCACTCAAAAGAGCTGCCAATGATGAAATTGAAAAGTATGAATAAATACCAACAAATTACAATAATTAAAATACAATACAATGAGTAAAAATAAACAAACAAAAATCACCATAGACGTAGAATTGGACGAGAACCATGTACCAGAAAAAATGAGTTGGACGGCACAAGATGGAGGCATTGACAACCAAGAAACCAAAGCGGTGATGATTTCAGTTTGGGACGACGCAACCAAAGAAGCTTTGCGTCTGGATTTGTGGACCAAAGAAATGCCGATGGATGAAATGAAACAATTTTTCCATCAAATCTTCATTTCAATGGCGAGCTCTTACCAACGTGCAACCAACGAAGATGAAACTGCTACTTCCATCATCGAGTTTGCAGAAAACTTTGCCTTCAAAGCGGGCATCAAAGGCAATCAATAAAACAATCTAAAGCAAGTGTTTCATTCCAATTGGTACTCCAAACGGATGGTAATGCTTGCTTCTTTTTCTTTTGAATAGGTATTGAACGTACCACCATAACTGTAATCCTCATTGGAATTGGGCGCTGTGATCTGAATCACACCTGTGTTGGCCTTTTTCAATTTCCCCAAACGACTGCCTGCATTTTCAGCAATTTTCTCTGCCCTGATTTTGGCGTCTTTTGTGGCATCTGCAATCATTTCATGTTTGACTTCGGACAATTTGGTGTAAAAATATTGCGGTGCTGAAGAAGTAAATTCGATGCCTTGGTTGATGATTTCTGTGATGTTTCGAGAAAGTTGTTCAATTTTCTCCACCTCTTGGCTTTCGATGGAAACATTTTGAGACAATAAATAGCCCGAAAAACTGGAATAACTGCGGCCGTATTCATCCGTTCCATAATTGTATGTTTTTTGAATGTCCACGGCAGAAAAAATGATTTCTTTCTCAGCAATTCCTTTTGAAGTCAAATACTCATGAATGATTTTCTTGTCATTGGCCAATTGTGCATACGCCGCATTCAATTCCATGCTGTTATTCGAGAAATTGCCTTGCCAAGTAATCAAATCAGAAGTAAAGGTTTTGCTGCCCAAACCTGTGACAGAAACGGTATTGTCTGATTGATTCCTGTGTTTGAACGCTTGCCCAACGATGGTCAGACCAATGACAAATCCTAAAGATAATATGCTAGCAATAATGATGTTTTTATTCATGGTACTTCAATTTGACCGAAAGTTAACAAAAAATTCTACACGACTTTTGTCCTTTTGATGATTATATTCCAAAGGTTTTGAAAACCTAAAATCAATATTTACTATATTTGAACAATTCCAATCGGAAAATGAAAAAGATACTTTGTGCATTGATACCGTTATTTTTGCTGGCTTGTGGTCCATCTGCCATCCGCTACAATGATGCGCTCATTGCTGCGCAATTGGACATTTCTGCGGATTTGAACCGAATCTTCACAAAAAATGCTACCTATGAAAACATCCATGACAATCGGTTGATTTTGGTCAAAAACGCAGAAAAAGGATTGGAAATGAGCAGAAATTTACAGGATTTCAAAGGAAATAGCGATTATCAAAAATCGGCCATTCAATATTATAGCTTTGTCGCCAATTATTTTTCAACCACATTGGCCATCGATAGTTTGCTGTACTATTATGCTTCCAAAGATGGGATCAACCATTTGAGTGATGAACGTTTCAACCAAATGCAAGCCAATTTTAGACATTTTCAAACTCTGGAAACCGAACTATTGAACCAACAAAAGAAATTCGCCAAAGAATTCCATCTTAAACTTTAAAACTAATTTTCAATGATTTTAGTAGTTTGCCCTTGGTTGTTTTCAAAAAACTTTAGAGGTTTGGCGATTTTTCCGTTTATTTTCTTGAAAGACAAAAGCTTGAAAGAAAACAAACGCATGCTATTTCATGAAAAAATTCATCTTCGCCAACAATTGGAAATGTTGTGGTTGTTCTTTTTTCTTTGGTATGGAATTGAATTTATCATTCGTTGGATCCAATTCAAAAATCCTTTGCAAGCTTATTTGAACATCAGTTTTGAAAAAGAGGCCTATGCCAATGAACACAATTTGAATTATTTGAAAAATAGAAAATTCGCCGCTTTTTACCGTTATTTATGATGAGTTTCCTCGATTTAACTTCCCGCATACAACCCATTTTCACCAAAAACTCCATTCAATTGGATATTTTGAGGGAAGATGAATTGCATCCACAAATTTCTGGCAATAAATTTCGAAAACTGAAATACAACGTCCAAGCATTTCAACAAGGAAGCTTCAGTACTTTGCTTACTTTTGGTGGCGCTTATTCCAATCACATTTCGGCAACAGCTGCTGCAGGAAAAGCTTTCAAGCTACCAACCATTGGGCTCATTCGCGGAGAAGAATTGGCGGACAAAATTGACCAAAATCCGACTTTGTCCTTTGCCCAATCTTGTGGCATGCAACTCGAATTCATCTCCAGAGAAGCTTATCGAGAAAAATCTACCCCCGCATTCATCCAACAACTCGAACAGCGCTTCGGGAAGTTTTATCTGTTGCCTGAAGGCGGCACCAATGCTTTGGCTATCCAAGGTTGTGAAGAAATACTGAATGAAACCACACAAAATTACGATTATATAGGTGTGGCTGTCGGCACCGCTGGAACGATTTCTGGGATTTTAAACGCCAGTGAAAAACACCAAAAAATCATCGGTTTTCCTGCTTTAAAATTCTCGGATTTTTTAAAAAAGGAAATTTTATCTTGGACCAAAAATGAACATTTTGAACTGATGAATGGGTATCATTTTGGTGGATATGGCAAAATTAATGAAGATTTAGTCCAGTTTATCAATCAATTTAAACAAGATTATCATGTACCTTTGGATCCGATTTATACAGGCAAAATGATGTTTGGCATATGGGATTTGATCAAAAAGGATTATTTTGCCCCCCATTCCCGCATTTTGGCCATTCATACTGGAGGTTTGCAAGGAATTGAAGGCATGAATCAAGAATTATTAAAGAAAAATAAAACAATCATTGCATGAAACGAAATTTTTGGACCGTTCTTTTTTTGGTAATTTATCAATTTTCCTTTGCGCAAGATGAAAAAAACATCGACTACATCCGTTTGCACGCCCAACTTGCGGTGGAGGAAATGCATTTGTATAAAATTCCAGCGAGCATCACACTTTCTCAAGGAATTTTGGAAACAGGCGGAGGTCAGAGTCGTTTGGCAGAAATAGCCCACAACCATTTTGGCATCAAATGCAAAAAAGAATGGACAGGGCCGACCATCAGCCATACTGATGATGCGCCCAATGAGTGTTTTAGAAAATACAACAGCGTTCAAGAAAGTTACCGTGACCATTCTAAATTCTTGGCAGAAAGACCGTTTTACAAAGCTTTGTTTACCTTGGACATGCATGATTACAAGGCTTGGGCACATGGTTTGAAAAAAGCAGGTTATGCCACCAATCCAAAGTATGCAGGGATTTTGATTTCAAGAATTGAGAAATACAAACTCAATGAATTTGACCATTTGACACCGGAACAAGTGCAACAAAAATTGGAAGAATTGTATGGTGTATCCCCTATTTTGGCTTTGTCTCATTTCAATGCACCTACTGAAAATGCATACGAAATTGCCATTGCCGAACAACCCAAAGTTGAACAAAACAAAGAAGAAACAGCGATTGCAACAGCCATTTTGCCCACCAAAAAAATTGAGGTAGAAAAACGCGCTAAAAACCCATTGCAACGCATGAAAACTCATGCCGTAGGCATTCAGTACATAGAAGTAAACGAAGGTGAAACTTTGCAAAGTTTGGCAAAGTTGTACGACATTTCCGTAGAAAAATTGGCAGCATACAATGAATTGCCCAACAATGGAACGTTGCTACCAGGACAATTGGTGTTTTTCAACAAAAAGAAAAACAAAGGCGCTTTCAAAACCTATCGTGTGCAAGATGGCGAAAGTATGTACTTTATTGCGCAAAAAGTTGGAATAAAAATCGATCGTTTGTATCGATTGAACCGCCTATCTCCAGGACAACAGCCCCAAGCAGGAATGAATTTGAAATTGAAATAATCTCAATATCTGGTTAGATACGGTTCGACGCTATTGGGATTGAAATGAGCTACAACTGCTTATTTTATCGATAAAATAAACGGTTTCAGATTTTTCTATCCTAAATTCCCTAATTCTTCTTAATTTTATGCTTGAATACATGAATTGGAATCGTTTTTGTAAAGCAAAAGATTCAATTCATAAAAAATGTTACTACAGCCAATTGCATTGCAATTAAATTCGAATTTATGTTTTTCAATCATTGGTTTGAATAGTGAAAACACTGGTAAAATCCCCCATTTTTTATTGTACATAGATTATTTGGATCAACCTTTTTTCTTTCCCCAATTGAACAAATTCAAATGATTTCATCAACAACTAAATCTACTGTTATGAACTTCAAAGAAATTCACATTGGACATTTGATCAAACAAATGATTGTCGAGCAAGAAATAGAAATGTCACGCATTTGTAATTTTTTATCGACTACACCAGAAGAGGTAGAGAAAATGTACAACAGCAAAAGTTTGGACACAGAAACTCTTTTGAGATGGAGTAAATTGTTGTTTTATGATTTCTTTAGAATTTATTCACAACATTTGATCCTTTACACCCCTTCGACCAAAGGCGAACAGCCAAAGTCCCCCAGTGACTCTAAATTGCCGCAGTTTCGGAAAAACATTTACACCCAAGAGATCATTGATTTTATTTTAGGTGAAATTAAAACAGGGGAAATGACCACTGCTGAAGTTATTTCAGACTATGGCATTCCCAAAACTACTTTGTACAAATGGATAAAAAAACATCAAAAATAGATCATTTGGTGAAAAATTATTTGAATCAATCCAAACAAGCAATTCGCCAAACATTCGGACAGCCCAACAAAAAATATGACAATGAAGTTTGGATTTATAACCGCTACAGGTATGGTATTTTCAAAGAAGAAATCTCTTTTCTTTTTGAAGATGACAAGGTAAATGATGTGGTCCTTACCGAATATTTGTTTTGCATGGAAATGTATGCGATCTACTATTATAGTTCACTAAAACCGCCTTATAGAATTGTCAAATAAGCCATTCTCTCTTTTCAACCAAAAGTAAATTATCTATAAAAAAAGCCTGATTTCTCAATCAGGCTTTTGCTTTCTTTCAGAGTCTTGGACTCAAACCATGTCTTCGGGTCTTACCCAAGCATCGAAGTCCTCAGCACTCACATAGCCCAAACGAACCGCCTCTTCTTTCAAAGTCGTTCCATTTTTGTGCGCCGTTTGTGCAATTTCTGCCGCTTTGTAATAACCGATTTTGGTATTCAAAGCCGTTACCAACATCAATGAACTATCCAGCAATTCTTTGATTCTTACATGATTGGGCTCAATTCCTTGTGCGCAATGTAAATCAAAAGAGACGCATGCATCACCAATCAATTCAGCACTTTGAAGGAAATTATACGCCATCATCGGTTTGAAAACATTCAATTCAAAATGACCTTGCGCCCCACCAATGGTGATCGCCACATCGTTCCCCATTACTTGCGCCGCAACCATGGTCAAAGCTTCTGCCTGTGTAGGGTTCACCTTTCCTGGCATGATCGAAGAACCCGGTTCATTTTCAGGAATAAAGATTTCACCAATTCCAGAACGTGGCCCTGAAGCCAACAAACGAATGTCATTCGCGATTTTATTCAAAGAAACCGCCAATTGCTTCAAAGCACCATGGCTTTCTACAATCGCATCATGCGCAGCCAAGGCTTCAAATTTATTTTCTGCCGTTACAAAAGGCAATCCTGTGAATTCAGCAATGTATTTTGCCACCAAAACATCGTAACCTTTTGGTGTATTCAATCCCGTTCCTACAGCTGTACCGCCCAAAGCCAATTCGGACAAATGCGCCAAAGTATTTTTCAAAGCCCTCAATCCGTGGTCCAATTGCGCCACATAGCCTGAAATCTCTTGTCCCAAAGTCACCGGCGTTGCATCCATCAAATGCGTTCGGCCAATTTTCACGACATCTTTGAAAGCTTCTGCTTTTTGATGCAAAGTATTTCTCAATTGTTCCACACCAGGAATTGTTTTTTCAACCACCGCCTGATAACAAGCAATGTGCATTCCTGTTGGATAGGTATCGTTAGAAGACTGGGATTTGTTGACATCATCATTGGGTTGCAAGACTTTCTCCCCTTCACCGATTTTCCCTCCTGCCAAAACCTGTGCACGGTTGGCGATGACTTCATTCACATTCATGTTCGATTGCGTCCCTGAGCCCGTCTGCCAAATCACCAAAGGAAATTGATCGTCTAACTTTCCTGCCAAAATCTCGTCACAAACTGCAGCGATTCTGTCACGCTTCTCTTTAGATAAAACCCCCAATTCACAGTTGGTATAAGCGGCGGCTTTCTTCAAAAAAGCAAATCCACGAATGACTTCTTTCGGCATAGAAGCAGATGGCCCAATTTTAAAATTTTGCAATGAGCGTTCAGTTTGTGCACCCCAATATTTATCGGCCGGTACTTTCACTTCGCCCATGGTATCTTTTTCAATTCTGAATTCCATTTGTCTAATCATTTTAAAATTAAGCCACAAAGTTAACAAAGCTAATTTGAATTCAATTTAAAAGTGATTATTTTCAGTTTCGTTTTGGATTTCGATTAAAATGCTTATTTTTGTCGCATTAATTCAATACAATTATGGCACAATTCTTAGGATTTATCTTTTTCACATTCATGGCAATTTGTGGTTTTTGGGGAATTTTATATTTCACTTCCATCATTCCTTTTTGGTTAACTGGCTGGTTCAGAATGAAAGCTCAGGAAAGAAAAGGAACTTTAAAATTGGAATTGCGTCCAACTTTGCCAGAACAAGAAGGCGTTACGCTACTTTATTCTAAAAAATAAAAATTAGCACATCATACAATTGAAAAGCTTGAATCTTGGATTTAGGCTTTTTTTTTGTGGAAATTATTCAAAGAAAAAAGTTAATTTTAGATCAAATCCCAATTCATGAATGAAAACCATTTTTTGTAACTTTGATAAAATTCTGAAATGATGGACACAACAATCGATTTAAAAAAGAAGATCAAAGATTATTTAGAAAATGCGGATGAAAGAATATTGAAAATCATCCATGCCATCATAGAAACTGAAACTAAAAAAGAAGAGTTGCCTCAAACTCAAAAAGATTTGTTAGACCAACGATTGCAATTTCATAAGAAAAATCCATCAGATGGTCGTTCTTGGGAAAGCATTAAAAAGTCTTTAGAATCACAACATGGTTTATAGTGTAATTATAAAAACTTTAGCAGAAGAAGATATTACAGAAATTGTCAAATGGTACATTGAAAAATCAGAACAGCTTACGAAAGAATTGCTTGAAAACATTGATCACTGTTTGAATGCTCTTAAAATGAATCCCAAGCATTTCCAGAAAAAATATGGAGAAATGAGGGTTATTTATACACAAAAATTTCCTTATGGAATTTTTTATACAATTGAAGAAAATACAGTATTTGTCCATGCAATACTTCACAACAAACAAAATCCTCAATCTGCAATCGAAAGAATTTAATTCACTTTCCAAACTTTCACATCAAACCGGCGATTTTGCGCTTGACAAGCTGGTGTATCATTGGATGGACAAACTTGTTGAACATTGCCAAAAACTTGCGTTTGAATGCGCGCAGCAGAAATTCCTTTTTGAGTTAAAATTGCAGTAAATTGTTTCAAAATTGCGGCCAATTGATCTTGGTCAAAATCTTCATCTGAGGTAAAAGCCCCCATTTTTATTTGAAACTCAGGATAACTTTTCAATATTTTCGCCAAACGCTTTAGTTGTGCTAAGGTGGATGGGGTCAATTTTACTTGATTTTCATAAAAACCAATTTGATCCAAAGTCATCCAACCCAAAGTGGAGTGATTGATTATTTCTTCGTTGGGATTGTCCAAAAATTGCAGCAAACGGAATTCAAAACTGTTGTTTCCGACTTTTATTTTTTCGCCATTGTCCAATTGGACTTCAATCATTTCTCCTAAATCATAGACAAAATCTCCCTTTTCACTCAACTCAGTGGGTTCGTAATTGAGCGGTACCAAATGAGTTTCTTCATTTTCTACTATTTTCTCTGATTGATGGCAAGAAGAAATCGCTATCAAAAAGAAAATTGAACAAAAAACACCGATTGAAAACTTCATTTGCCAAATTTAAATGCAAACATCCAAGAAGCAATCAAAAAAGAAAATTAAATTTGTCCAAAATTCAAAAGAAATGAAATTTCCAAAAATCCATACTTTAAAAGAAATCGCTAACATCATTGATGCCAAAACGATTGGACCAGATGATTTTCCGATTGAAGGAATCAACGAGATCCATGTGGTAGAAGCTGGTGATATCGTTTTTGTTGACCATCCAAAATATTATGACAAAGCATTGCAAAGCGCTGCCACAATTGTTTTGATCAACAAAGAAGTCGAATGCCCAGAAGGAAAAGCCTTGTTGATTTCAGATGATCCTTTTCGTGATTTCGTGAAAATTGGCCAACATTTTCGACCTTTTGAAACAGCGCATCAAAACATTGCACCCACGGCGAAAATTGGAAAAAACTCACACCTACAACCCAATGTTTTCATTGGTCATCATGTGGAAATTGGAGAAAATTGCTTGATCCATGCCAATGTTTCGATTGGTGATCATTGCAAAATCGGGGACAATGTCATCATTCATTCAGGAACCAGCATTGGCGCCGATGGCTTTTATTATAAAAATCGTCCCACAGGTTTTGATAAATTGATGTCAGTAGGCAATGTGGTGATTGAAGACGATGTAGAGATTGGCGCCAACTGTACCATCGATCGCGGAGTGACCGCTTCAACGACGATTGGCGCAGGTTCTAAATTGGACAATTTGATTCAAATCGGACACGATACTTTGATTGGAAAAAAATGTTTGATTGCTTCTCAAGTCGGTATTGCAGGCTGCGTAGTGTTGGAAGATGAAGTCACGATTTGGGGACAAGCCGGTATAAAAAATGGCGTTCACATTGGCAAAAAAGCAGTGGTTTTGGCACAATCGGGCGTAGGCAAAGACTTGGAGGCTGGGAAATCCTATTTCGGATCACCCGCAGAAGAAAGCAAAACTTTGTACAGGAAATTGGCAGCAACCCAAATGATGATCAAAGAATTCTTGAAAAAATAATTTTCAAGAATTCTTTTCACTTTATTTTTTGATGATTTTTTTAGTAATTGATTGATTCAACACCAAAAAGTAAATCCCTTTGCTGAATTCTTGGAAAGAAAGCTGTTGGTTTTTGGTTCTTCCCTCAGTCAGCTTCTGCCCTATTGCATCATAAATCACATAATCAAATTCTTGGTTGGATTGAATATTCAACCAATCAGATACAGGATTGGGATAGACCATTAGGTTTTCTCCTTCAGTAATTTCAAATTCCTCGGTTGATAACGTTTGATCTGCCACATAACGCGGTCCATCTTTGGCACAACGCACATTCATTCCCGCTTGCGGATAAACGCCCGTAGTGGTGCGCAAATAATTGTCTTTGTTCAACTGCAATCCCAAAGCATAACCCGTCATATAATCACTCAATGCGGCTGTCCAAACGCCAGTCGTTTGTGAAAGGTGCATTTCTCCCAATTCTCCACGAATGCCTGTTTTGGGAAAATTTCCAATGTTGAAAGTTGCTTGTTGGAACATCCAACCCACACGTTGTCCATTGATTTTGACATCTTTTCCACCATAACTTCCCACCACATTGTAATAGTCTCTTTGATCGATGCCATTGCTGCCATTTCGTCCAAAATACCACGGAGAAGTTCCCTTACCTGAAGTTCTCAACAAAACCACAGAAACATCGGGCACACGCCATCCTTCTGGACAAGGATCAAACACCGACTTTCTGGAAGCGTGCCCCCAACGGTCTGCATGCAATGAGCGAACACCGTTCTGCCCTACTGAGTTGGACAACCAATCCCGCATCTGCGCTGTATTGATGGCGTTGGGTGCAGTATAAGTCGTTCCAATTCCAGCATGGTACAGAAAAGTCATCGGGTGCTGAATGGCATATTTCAAAATTTGGACAGCTTGCACATGTTTGTTATCTGAACTTTGAATCCCAGCTGCATTGGAATAATTGGCATAACTTTCTGTATAAAACGAATCATAATCGTTGCCATTCAAATCCTGATAAGTTACTTCACCAGCATTGTTGACCGCAATTCCTCTGTAAATTTCATAAGTGTCAGCACTGCCTACCCACTGAAAACTGGGAATTGGATCCTTTCTTCCCCATTGGTAATGAAAACCACCTGATTTTTTGATTTGTTCGATTTCATTGGAATTGGGCGAATCAGGAGAACTCACGGTAGGGAAACTTTCCAAAGCCCCTAAATTTCGGTCCATAAATTCTGTAGTCAACGGCGGATATTTGCTTTGTGTCGCATTAATAATGTGATAAGCCGATGGAATGATGTCTTCCGTGGTATAGTCAATCGATGCCACTTCTGAATTGGGCACCCAAATATGCCAACTCCAATATGCTGGATTTTGAAGGTGTTCGTTGTGCAAAGAAACCACGGCATTGCCTTTTTCTCCAGGATTGAATTCAACTTTGATTTTCGAATCTTTGGCATCGGCTGCTGAAATAATGGAAATATTTTTGATCAATGCCTTATTGGTGGTCCAAAGCACATTCGCTTTTAAATCATTTGATGGCAACATTTCACCTTGCTCTGACAAAATTTGATTGTGTACTGAGAAAGCTTTGTTCACAGGAATTTCAAGGAATTGTTGATTCCCTTCGATCAAATAACTGTTGGGATCTGTCAATCCTTTGGTGTACACTTGGTATTGAGGTGTTTGGATATAATTGGTACCGAAAGAACCGATGAACGCATCGTTGGGATCTTGAATACAACGCACATTGTGCCCTGTGGAGGAATGGCCTATGTCATTGATTCGAAATCTAAAACGGCCAATTCCGTGATCTGGTTGGTCTGCATCGGCGATATAATAAGAAAAACGCGGATGAGAAGAACCATAAGTTGCGGACCAAAAGGCACCATCTGCCAATTCATCTTGGTAAATCGCATGGGTAAATTCACCATTTTTTTTGTACAATTGAAAACGTCCACCGATCGGAATGAGTCCTAAATTTCTACCTTCAACTGCTCGAAAATCGAAGCCCAATTTGGGGTAAATCTTCAATCCTTTGAAAGTTGGATTCTCAGCATAAGCCAAAATGTGGCTGCTTGGTTTTCCATCATTGATCTCAGGATCCAAATAAAAACCTTGCTCACCATAAGCATTGTAAATATCATCATTGCCTCCGCCCCCACGACCATAAGGGGACAAATTGTTGTTGGACGCCACACGTCCATAATTAGAAACAACTCTCCAACCGCCTGGACAAGGATCATAGACTGATTTCAGCTCATACGATTTGCTATCAGCAGATACTTCAGGATTGGAGCTGTTGGCATTTGAATTGGCATTGCCAAAATTGTCCGACCACAAATCCCAAGCGATGTCTGGTGTTTCATTTGGATGGTGTTTTTCAGCAAACCAAGTTCCTGTATTGCCATTGATCAAATATTCCAACGGGTGCTGAACCGCGTATTGGATGTTTTTTGCAACTTCAGCAAATGGCCGAATGGTCATTTTGTAATGCAAACCACCTGGCAAAGAAACATCCTCATCAGTCACAGCACCGACCAAACCATTCAATTCATAGTAACTTCTGTCTTTGTGCAACAAAGGTGGAAATGGATCTTTCCTTCCCCATTCATAAAAAAGTCCAGAGGATTTGTGCCAGTCGTGGCCTAAAAAATGGGCATTGACTGCACCCAAATTTCGGTCCATGTGAATCGGGTCAAAGCGCTCATCGAGTTGGTTGGTTTCAAAACCTTTCGAATATTCCACACCTTGCGTTGGATCATCCGTCACCCAGATGTGCCAACTCCAAAAAATCGGATCTTGTCCATTTTGTTGGTTGCCTACATGAAATGAAACCACCGCATTGCCTTTTCCTTTACCAGGATTGACAGCCACTCGAATGTTGGCGTTTTCCCCTTCTCCTTCCATGGACACCGATCGAATCAAACCAGGTACATCTTCCCAATAAACAAAAGCAGTTTGTTTGCCATTGGGAATGTTTTGTTTCAAAAAACCAGTGGGATCTCTCCAAGCTTCATACGCTTTTTTCACTGGAATCTTCAATCCGCCAAAACCATTGATTTCAGCATAATCCACATCATAAATATACGCGTTGGGCGCACGCTTGAAATCCTGCCCACACAAATACGTACCAAACAATGGCAACATAAAAATCATTAACCGAAACATCATCATACAAAACAATTCTGCTCCAGCTTCTTCAACAGGTTTAGTCCTCAATACGGTTTCAAATGCGTTAAATTTGAAACCATCCTTGGAAAAAAGCGATGATCGTTATTTATGTAGCAAAATATTCTTTGCCCAAAAAAAACATATTTTCAGTAGGTTCATTTGTGCTATTGAGTTAGGGGCAATAGTCAAATGTGTGCGATCCATTAGAATCGATCCGGACGAATTTAAAACAAATTAATGATATCTGGATTAAATTGTTTGATTTCCGCCAACATTTCTTCAAAAATCTCTTTAACTGATTGAATTTCATTGATGATGGAGGCCACTTGTCCAATTTCCAATTCACCTTCGATCAAATCTCCTTCAAACATTCCTCTTTTTGCTCTTGCTCTGCCCAATAAAGAAATTAGATCCTCTTTGGTCGCTTGGTTTTCGTAGGCTTTCTCAACGGCTTGATAAAATGGGTTTTTGAGCAAACGAACAGGTGCCAATTCTTTCAAAGTTAATTTTGTATCCCCTTCTTGGGCTTTGACAATTTCATTTTTGAACAATTCATGCGCTGAAGATTCAATACTTGCTGCAAAACGCGACCCAATTTGAACGCCATCCGCTCCCAAAACCATAGCAGCCAATATTTGTTGTCCACTGCCAATTCCGCCAGCCGCAATGACTGGAATCTCCACCTTTCTCACCACATCTGGAATCAGACAAAAAGTCGTGGTTTCTTCTCTGCCATTATGTCCACCTGCTTCAAAACCTTCTGCCACGATGGCGTCCACCCCTGCTTCTTGAGATTTCAAAGCGAATTTCGCGCTACTGACTACGTGTACAACGGTTATTCCTTCTTTTTTCAAGGTTTCCGTCCACGTTTTCGGATTGCCCGCAGAAGTGAAAACAATGGGCACTTTGTGTCGGAGAATGGTTTCAATGTGTGATTCAATGTCTGGATACAACATCGGCAAATTCACCCCAAAAGGGCGATCCGTTGCTTGTTTGCATTTGAGGATATGTTCCTCCAAAACTGCGGGATACATACTTCCTGCGCCTAACAAGCCCAAACCACCCTGATTGCTTACTGCAGCAGCCAATCGCCATCCGCTGTTCCAAATCATTCCACCTTGAACGATGGGATATTTTATTTTGAATAAATTCGTTATTTTGTTTGTCATATTTTTCATATACATTTGCCAAAAATATAAAAATTAGTGGGAAAAACTGACAGAATATGCTTTGGCAGATTTTTTGATTGCGAATGAGCGCTGAACAGATGATCAGCAATCGGATTTTTATGAATTAATCTAACTTTAAAAGTTTAAAAATATGTATTGGACGTTAGAACTTGCATCTTATTTGAGTGATGCGCCTTGGCCTGCAACAAAGGATGAATTAATCGACTATGCCATCCGAACAGGTGCGCCTTTAGAAGTGGTTGAAAACCTTCAATCCATCGAAGATGAAGGAGATTCTTACGAAAGCATCGAAGAGATTTGGCCGGATTATCCAACCGATGATGATTTTCTGTGGAATGAAGATGAATATTAAACAATAAAAGCCCTATACACCTGGGCTTTTTTATTAAAAATAATTAAACTACACTTGTAGTTAATTTGACTTTTGCTGTAAACATCCGTGTCCATGCGCCAGAAGTTGTCTTAGAAAAAAACGAATTATGAGCATTATTGAGAAAATATTAAAGGGTTTTTTAGGCGATAAAAATCAAAAAGATGTCAAAGAGCTTCAAAAATACGCTGATCTTGCATTGGCTGCTGAAAAAGAAATTGAGCGCCTTAGCCATGATGCGCTAAGGGCCAAATCAGATGCATTTAGACAAAAGCTACAAGACGCCACAAAAGCACAGAAAGACGAAATTGAAGCTTTAAAACAACAAGCTGAGACAACTGAAAATGTAGATGACAAAGAGGTTTTCTATGAGCAAATCGATAAAATTAACAAAGAAGCTTACGAAATTGAAGAACAAATCCTAACAGAAATTCTTCCAGAAGCTTTTGCTGTAGTGAAAGAAACCGCCAAACGCTTCAAAGACAATCCTACACTTCAAGTGACTGCTACCGCTTTTGACCGTGAATTGTCGGCCACTAAAGCCTATGTCGAACTGATCGATGACACCCAAGCTTTGTGGAAAAACACTTGGGATGCCGCTGGAAAAGAAGTCGTTTGGGACATGGTGCATTATAATGTGCAGTTGATTGGAGGTACGACACTTCACCAAGGAAAAATTGCAGAAATGCAAACAGGTGAAGGAAAAACTTTGGTAGCAACCCTTCCAGTATATTTGAATGCTTTGACTGGACGTGGTGTGCATTTGATTACCGTCAACGATTACTTGGCACGTCGTGACTCTGCATGGATGGCGCCTATCTTTGAATTCCACGGCATGAAAGTCGATTGTATCGACAACCACCAACCGAATTCTCCAGGTAGAAAAAATGCGTACAAAGCAGACATCGTTTATGGAACCAACAACGAATTTGGTTTTGACTACTTGCGTGACAATATGTCGAATTCGCCTGATGGTTTGGTCCAAAGAGAATTGAACTTTGCGATCGTCGATGAGGTCGATTCAGTATTGATTGACGATGCCAGAACACCTTTGATCATTTCTGGTCCAGTTCCACAAGGAGATCGCCAAGAATTTGATGATTTGAAACCCAAAGTTGAAAAACTGTTCAACATCCAAAGAGAAGAATTAGGAAAAACATTGAACCTTGCCAAGCAATTGTTCAAAGACGGAAATGTCAAAGATGCTGGGTTCAATTTGTACCAAGTATTTAGAGGGCTTCCAAAATACAAACCTTTGATCAAATTTTTAAGCCAAGAAGGCATTCGTTCTCAATTGCAAAAAACAGAATCTCATTATATTGCTGACAACAACCGTGAAATGCCAGAAGTTGACCAGCATTTGTACTTTGTGATCGACGAAAAAAACAACCAGGTCGATTTGACCGACAAAGGAATTGAATACTTATCCAAAGGAATGGATGACCCCAATTTCTTCATTCTTCAAGATGTAGGGACGGTTTTGGCTGAAATTGAAGCCCAAAAATTGCCCAAAGAAGAAGAATACCAAGCGAAAGAAGAGTTTTTCAGAGATTTTTCAATTAAATCTGAACGTATCCATACGCTGACCCAATTGTTGAAAGCCTATACCCTATTTGAAAAAGACAACGAATACGTTGTGATGGAAGGCCAAGTAAAAATTGTGGACGAACAAACTGGTCGTATCATGGATGGACGCCGTTATTCAGACGGTTTGCACCAAGCCATCGAGGCCAAAGAAAATGTCAAAGTAGAAGCTGCAACCCAAACTTTCGCCACCATTACCCTTCAGAATTATTTCAGAATGTACAATAAGTTGGCGGGAATGACGGGAACGGCAGAAACGGAAGCAGGTGAATTCTGGGAAATTTACGAATTGGATGTGGTAGCCATTCCAACCAATCGTCCGATTGCTCGATTTGACTTGCAAGACAAAGTGTACAAGACCAACCGCGAGAAATTCAACGCAGTCATTGAAGAAATCGTTGATTTGTCTCAAAATCAAAAACGACCCGTTTTGGTCGGAACTACCAATGTGGAAACTTCCGAATTGCTGAGCCGAACGCTCCAAATGAGAAAGATTCCGCACAATGTGTTGAACGCGAAATTGCACAAACAAGAAGCCGACATCGTTGCCAAAGCAGGACAACCTGGTGAAATCACCATTGCGACCAACATGGCAGGACGTGGAACGGATATCAAGATTTCAGAAGAAGTAAAAAAAGCAGGTGGTTTGGCGATCATTGGTACAGAACGCCACGATTCCAGACGGGTTGACCGTCAGCTGAGAGGGCGTGCCGGTCGTCAAGGAGATCCAGGAAGTTCGATTTTCTATGTTTCTTTGGAAGACAACTTGATGCGTTTGTTTGGTTCGGAGAAAATTGCCAAACTGATGGACCGAATGGGCCACAAAGATGGTGACATGATCCAACACAGCATGATCTCAAAATCAATTGAAAGAGCCCAAAAGAAAGTAGAAGAAAACAACTTTGGTGTACGTAAACGATTGTTGGAATATGATGATGTGATGAACAAACAAAGAGAAGTCATCTACAAACGAAGAAAAAATGCTTTGTTTGGAGATCGTCTGGATGTGGACATCGCCAACATGATTTACGATACCTCAGCTTCCATCGTTCAAGAAGCCAAGAACAATGACAATTTCAAACAAATGGAATTTGATTTGATCAAATATTTCACCATGGATTCTCCAGTAGATGAAGCTACTTTCAAATCAATGTCCAACAAAGACCTGATCAATATGGTCTATGATGCGGCATCTTTGGATTATCATAAACATGTACAAACTCAAGCAGAGAAAGCTTTCCCAATCATTCAAAATGTTTTTGAAAAACCAGGCAACAACTTCACACGCATCCAAGTACCATTTACTGACGGAATTCGTACGTTGATGGTGGTAACGGATTTGGAGAAATCTTACGAATCCAAAGGGCAAGAATTGTTGAAAGATTTCGAAAAAGGAATTGTTTTAAGCTTGATTGATGAGCATTGGAAAGAGCATTTGAGAGATGTGGATGATTTGCGTCGTTCGGTTCAGAATGCAGTGTATGAGCAAAAAGATCCTTTGGTGATTTACAAACAAGAATCTTTCTTCGTTTTCCAAAGAATGTTGGATCGTTTGAACAAAGAAATCATTTCCTTCTTGTTCAAAGGAGAATTGCCAACGCCAGATCCTGCGCAAATCCAACACGCCAAACAACAGGTACAACAAAAAGTGGAAACCAACCGTGGCGCAGAAGAAGCTCCGAAAAACAATCCTGGAAACAACTATTTCAACGAATCGAATGCGTCTTCTACCAATTCCAATTCACCGCAAGCAGAAATCACTGCACCAAGACATGTGGTGAAAATTGGTCGAAATGACAAAGTTGCGGTTCGCAATGTAAAAACAGGAGAAAAACAAGAAATGAAATTCAAACAAGCCCAACCGTTGATTGAAAATGGAGAATGGGTTTTGGTCGAAAATTGATCTTGATATTTTTCTATAAAATAAAATCCGATGCCTCATTGAAGCATCGGATTTTTTTATTTAAATGAATGATTTAAATTCTGAACAAATCTCCTGCGATGCCGTCTGCCAAAAATTTTCCTTTGGTCGTCAACACCAAATGATTTTCATGGATTGCAACGGTTTGATTGTCCAAATGAATCATCAATTCTTGCATCAAATCTTCATAAAAGTTAATAGGAAATTCTTGTTGAATTTGTTGTAAATCCAAACCTTCGACCGTGCGCAATTTGATCATCAATAATTCATTGAATCGATCTTCTGCACTCAATTGCTCAAATTCGCTGGGCAATTCTCCCGACAGAATTTTTTTGATATAAATCGAATTGTTGCTCACATTCCAACTTCTGTTTTTGCCATCATACGAATGCGCGGAAGGGCCAATGCCCAAATACAAATGACCGTTCCAATAGTTGGAATTGTGTCGAGAACGACAATTTGGTTTGGAAAAATTCGAAATTTCATATTGTTCAAATCCATTGTCCAAAAGTGTTTTGACCAAAATTTCAAAATGTCTTGCTTGTTTGAATTCATCGATGTCAGGAATTTTTCCGCTGACAATTTGGTGTTGCAACAAAGTTTTGTCTTCCACCGTCAACACATAAGACGAAATGTGCGGTACTTGTAAATCCAACGCAATTTGCAAATTCTCGCGCCACATCTCATCTGTCGTCGTTTGACTGCCATAAATCAAATCGATGGTGATGTTTTCAAAACCTGCATTTTGTACCATTTTGACTGCAGTCAATGCTTCCTCTGCACGATGTGCACGGTTCATTTGTCGCAAATCTTCTTCAAAAAAAGATTGCACGCCAATGCTGAAACGATTGATGGGCGTCGATTTCAAGGCTTTGATTTTCAATTCGCTCAAATCATCTGGATTGGCTTCCAAAGTAATTTCTGGATTTTCTGCGATGGAATAATGGTCAAAAATGGTGGAAAAAATCAGATTCAATTCATCCAAAGTCAAAACCGAAGGCGTTCCTCCGCCAAAATAAATGGTTTCAATGGCTTCATTGCATTCATTTTTTCTTAAAATCAATTCCTGCACAATCGCTTGTACCATTTGTTCTTTCGAATTGAAATGGGTCGAAAAATGGTAATCGCAATAACTGCATTTCTGTTTGCAATAAGGAATGTGGATGTAAATGCCTGCCATGGTACAAAGCTAAGTCGTTTGAATTGAAATTTCAGCCAAAAAAATCAAACTAATCGATCATCGACAATTGGATTCGTTTTCTTTCTTGGTCCACATCGACCACCGTTACTTCCACAATTTGGTTCAAATGTACCACTTGGTTGACATCGGAAATGAATTCATTTGCCAATTTAGAAATATGCACCAAACCGCTTTCTTTGATACCAATGTCCACAAAACAACCAAAATTGGTGATGTTGTTGACAATGCCTTGCAATTTCATGCCTGTCTTCAAATCTTCAATTTTTCGAATATTCTTGTCAAATTGAACCATCACTGCTTGCTTTCTTGGATCGAGTCCTGGCTTTTCAAGTTCTTTCAAAATATCTTGAATGGTTGGCAAACCCGTCTTTTCGGTGACATACTTTTGAGGTTGAATGGTGGAAATTACCGCTGTGTTTCCAATTAATTCAGAAGTTGAAACATTTGAATCTTTGGCCATTTTCTCTACGATATAATAGGATTCTGGATGAACTGCTGAATTGTCCAAAGGGTTTTTGGGCGTTGAAATTCTCAAAAATGCAGAAGCTTGTTGAAAGGCTTTTTCTCCCAATCGGGGTACCCTTTTTAGATCTTCTCTTGAAGAAAACGCACCATGTTCAGTTCGGAAATCAACGATATTCTCAGCCAGCTTCTCCCCTATTCCTGAAACATAATTCAATAAATGCTTGCTCGCCGTATTCAGATTCACACCGACTTGGTTCACGCACAACATCACGGTTTCGTCCAATTCTTCTTTCAATAATTTCTGGTCGACATCGTGTTGGTATTGCCCCACGCCAATGGATTTGGGTTCAATTTTCACCAATTCTGCCAAAGGATCCGCCAAACGACGACCGATGGACACGGCGCCACGGACGGTGACATCATATTGAGGAAATTCATCTCGGGCAATTTTAGAGGCGGAATAAATCGATGCGCCCGCTTCATTGACCACAAAAACGCGCAACTTTTGGTCAAAAGGAATTTGTTGTATCCAATTTTCAGTTTCTCTCGAAGCCGTCCCATTGCCAATTGAAATCGCTTCAATTTGATAGGCATTGACCAACGAACGGATTTTTTTCCCTGCTTCCGCTTTTTGGTTTTGTGGCGCGTGCGGATAAATCGTTTCATTGTGCAACAATTCACCATGTTCATCCAAACACACCACTTTACAGCCCGAACGAAAACCAGGATCAATCGCCAAAATTCGTTTTTCGCCCAAAGGCGCTGTCAACAACAATTGCTGTAAATTCTTCGCAAAGACTTGGATTGAATTTTTGTCGGCCAAGGTTTTGGCTTCGGTCAATTTCTCGGTTGCCAAAGAAGGTGCCAACAAACGTGCATAAGCATCTTTGATCGCCGTTTCCAAAAACGAAACCACTTCTTTTTGTTGGGTTCGAATGATGTTTTTTTCAATGATCTCCAACGCTTCAGCGCGATCCACACCCACCGAAACGCGTAAAAAACCTTCTTTTTCTCCTCTCAAAATCGCCAATAATCGATGTGCAGGCGAACGTTTCAAGGCTTCACTGAAATCAAAATACTGTGTAAATTTCTGGGCCTCTTCTTCTGTTTTTTTAGCAGCAATTACTTTGGATTCAATGACGGCTTCATGCTGAAATTTTCGGCGCAATTGGTGTCGAACGCGTTCATTTTCATTGATCCATTCGGCGATGATGTGCTGTGCGCCTTCCAAGGCTTTGTCAACGGTCGGAACATTTTCATTCAAATAACGGTTCGCCAAAGCAGTTAAATCCAAGACTGCATTTTGTTTCATGATAATTTTTGCCAAAGGCTCCAAACCATGCTCACGCGCTGTTCCTGCTTTTGTTTTTCGTTTTCTTTTGAACGGCAGATAATAATCTTCCAACAATACTTCGTCGTAGCAATTCGTGATTTTTCGTTGCAGTTCTTCGGTCAGCGCATTTTGTTCTTCAATGGCTTTAAGAATTGTTTCTTTTCGTTTTTGAATTTCCTCAAAGTTTACTTTCAATTTGGCGATGGTCGAAATCTCGACTTCGTCCAAATTCCCGGTCATTTCCTTTCGGTAACGCGCAATGAAAGGCAGCGTATTGTCTTCGTTCAATAGTTGAACGGTGTTTTCAATTTGTCGAGTTGAAATTTGGGTCGAATGTTGAATGTATTGGATGATGTTCATAGCCCGCAAAGATAAACAGTGCAATCGGTATTCAAAGAATTTAATGAAAGACTAAGATTAGTGAAAGCTGTGCGGACAGCATTTCCTACGAATGAAACTTTTGTATATTTGGGAGCACTCTTTAAAAAATTATGAAAAAAGATGAACCAATTTTAGAAGTGAATAGGGCCTCCACTACTATTGGGTTTTTAGCGTTAATATTATTTTCAATTTTATTGTTATTTATATTTTCATTTGATGGCAATTACGTTGATACAACATATTTCCCACTATTTCTACCTATCATTTTATTAGCAACGCATTCATTATTAAAAAACTCATTAGATATAAAGTTTTATAAAAATTATATTTTAATTAAAAATATTTATTCAAAATCATGGAATAGACTACATTATGAAAATTTGTATTATAATAAAGGTTTTAATTCTGTAAAAAACATATTTTCAAATGATCAAGAAGAGAAACGTGAATTTATTTCGATAAAAATTGAAAATTATAGAATTAAATTTCATGAAAACGATGAAGAATTTAAAGATCTAAAAAAACTGATCTCTGAAAAAGTAACATTAGAGAAAAATGTTGCTTTTAATTACAAAAGATACATACTCATATTTCTAACTTTATCAACTTTTTGTGTTTGGTTTTATCTTAATTCAAATGGTTTGAATGCCAAAGAAAAAGAAAATATTGAAAGCATAAAAGAGAAAGGCTATGTGGAATTAGAAGGAATTGTAAAATCAGTAGAATACACTGGGAAATCATTGCATAATATACATGTTAAAATCTATGGAAAAAACTTTATTTTTGAACCAGAAAACAGCCAAAGGTATTACACTGACCAAGTTTTTAAACAAAATTTAATAAAAGGAAAAACTATAGTTCTATATTTAGCACCCAATGAGTTTGAAAAGAAAATTAAAAAATCAAAGAGCTTAAATTATTATGATAAATATTTAAGACATCGCTTCATTAAGTTTTATGGTGTAAAAACGGAAAGTTATACATCTAATCCTGAATTTAGAAATTAAATCAATTTGACAAAATGGAATCTTTTGTCTTGGCTGAACTTTTGGTTGGTTTTACTCGTCACTTCGCAAGACGCGCGGAGAGTTAGTAAAAAAACACAAAACCCGTAAACTGGTTTATGAATTGAGAATAAATTCCTAATTTTGATGTAAATAGCTTAACGATGAATTTAGAAACTAGAAAATTAAATTTAATTACCTATCTCGCTCAATTGAAGGATGAACGTTTTTTTGAGAAAATAGAGAATTACATTTTAAGAAAAATTGAAAAAGAAGATCATTCTGAATTCAAACCTTTTACAGTTGAAGAGCTCATTAGTCGAATAGAAAAGTCTGAAGAAGATTTTAATAATGGAAATTACAAATTGCAAGATGATTTAGAAATAACATCTGAAAATTGGTAATTCATGAAAATTATTTGGACAGATTTTGCGGTAAATAACCTGAAAGACATTTTCGATTATTATAAAATGAAAGCAAGTTATAAAATTGCGCATAAAATTCGAAAGCAAATTTTGTCTTCTACAAAACAACTGAGCAATAATCCTGAGTCTGGTCAGATTGAATTCAATTTGGTAAAATTGAATCAAAAACACAGATATATCGTTTGTGGAAATTACAAAATCATCTATAAAATTAAGGGTAAAAAAATCATCATCAATGATGTTTTTGACGTAAGACAGCATCCAATAAAAATGATCGACAAAGATAGAAAGACAAAATAATGAATTCTTCTGCTAACAAAGTATTGACCAAATGGAAATAGCGAGTTTAATTATTGTTTAATAAAAATAGAGAAATTAAAATGAGTAAAAACCTATACATGATCAATCGACAAAAGCTATTGTTTATGGTCGAAGAATTGCATCAACGAGGGTATGGAAAACTACGAATCATTCCTTATTTGGCACCTTCGGGATTGCATTGGCGTTGTAATTTCATTGATGAAAACAAAGAGTCTAAAGTGATTGTTTCTAATTGGATAAATGAACATGAAGACAAACACTCAAAAGATGAAATTCAATTAACGATACAAGAATTAGCAGATTTATTTGTCAAGGAAAATGATGCGTTTATCGAGCACTGCAAAGGAGAAAATAAGAAGTACGAAAATTGGTACAGTGAAATGTTGAAACAACTAACAACAGGCGAATTGCCCTATGCCTTTTCGGATTATGAAAGCTCCCGTGATTTTTGGTTTACTTCAAATGGCAACAAAATTAAAACATTGTCGAATGAGCGAAATTATTATTATTGAAATAAATCAAATAAATAACTGGTTTTAAGAAAAAAACAAATCGATAAACTACAACCCTATCAGGTCTAAGAAATGGCCATTACAAAATTCTATCGTACCTTTGCCCATCGAAAAAATTAGATAAAAAAATGCAATTAACAGAACAAGAAATCATCCGTCGCGAAAAGTTGGCACAGCTCAACGAAATCGGAATTGAACCTTATCCCGCTGCCGAATTTAAAGTTACTTCTACTGCTGAAGAAATCCTGAAGAATTACGAAGAAGGGAAACAGGTGAAGCTCGCTGGGCGTTTGATGTCTGTTCGACAAATGGGAAAAGCTTCTTTTGCGGAATTGCAAGACAGTTCGGGTAGAATCCAAATTTACATTGCCAGAGACAGCATTTCTACTGACGAAGAAGCCACGGCATACAATGTGTTGTTCAAAAAATTGTTGGACATCGGTGATTTCATCGGTATTGAAGGCCATCAGTTCAAAACCAAAGTAGGTGAAATTTCAGTACACGTTTCCAAATTGGATTTATTGGCGAAGGCTTTGCGCCCTTTACCGATTGTAAAAACCGATGAAGACGGCAAAGTACATGATGCTTTTGTCGATCCAGAATTGCGTTACAGAATGCGTTATGTCGATTTGGTGGTCAATCCACACGTCAAAGATATTTTCATCAAAAGAACCAAAATGTTCAATTCCATGCGAAATTTCTTCAATGAAAAAGGCTATATGGAAGTAGAAACACCCGTTTTGCAACCGATTCCTGGAGGTGCTGCGGCGCGACCATTCATGACGCACCACAATGCTTTGGACATTCCGTTGTACATGCGAATTGCCAATGAATTGTACTTGAAAAGATTGATAGTCGGTGGATTTGATGGGGTGTATGAATTCGCCAAAAACTTCAGAAATGAAGGCATGGACCGAACGCACAATCCAGAATTTACCGTCATGGAAATTTATGTGGCTTATACCGATTACCATTGGATGATGGACTTCACCGAACAACTTTTGGAACATACTGCACAAGCGGTCAACGGAAATACCATCAGTCAATTTGGGGATCATGAAATCAATTGGAAAGCGCCTTATCCAAGAATTTCCATGCGCGATGCGATCATCCAATACACTGGTTTCGATATCAAAGGAAAGTCAGAAGATGAAATCCGACAAGCAGCCATGGATTTGGGCATTGAAGTGGATGATACGATGGGCAAAGGAAAATTAATCGATGAAATTTTTGGCGAGAAATGCGAAGGAAATTTCATTCAACCTACTTTCATCACTGATTATCCAATTGAAATGTCACCTTTGACCAAAAAACATAGAAGCGAAGAAGGATTGACGGAACGTTTTGAATTGATGGTTTGTGGAAAAGAAATTGCGAATGCGTATTCGGAATTGAATGATCCGATCGACCAAAGAGCGCGTTTTGAAGAACAAATGCGTTTGTCTGAAAAAGGCGACGACGAAGCGATGTTCATCGACCAGGATTTCTTGAGGGCTTTGGAATTTGGAATGCCACCCACTTCAGGTTTGGGCATTGGGATGGATCGTTTGTTGATGTTTTTGACCAATACGCCATCGATTCAAGAAGTATTGTTTTTCCCTCAAATGAAACCTGAGAAAAAACAAATCGCCGTTTCTGAAGATGCGAAAGCCGTGTTGGAATTGTTGTCTAAAACAGAACGAATGGCTTTGAATGATTTGAAAGACCAATCAGGATTGTCAGGTAAAAAATGGGACAAATCCATCAAAGAATTAACAGCCAATAAATTGGTCAAAGTGGATAAAACCGATGAAGGTTTGTTTGTGGAAGAAATGTAAAAACTTAATTCTTCAATAGAAAATACACTCAGATTTCCAATTGAATTCGTTCGATTGGAAATCTTTTTTATGCTGCCTTTTCAAGGCGCTCCTTCTCAAAGCGATGCTTTGAGCTAATGTATATTTCCCTTTCAGGGAAAAAATATTTAAAAATTGTACGAGAGTTTTAACAGAAATGTTATTTCCTATAATTCTCTGAGTTGTTGTCAAAAATTAATAGAACAAATAACTTTCAAGATTAAAAATAGAAAAATCACTACTTGTTACCTATTAATTTTAACCCAAGCCCTGAAAGGGCGACCATAACCTAACTTAGAGCAACGCTCTAAGAACAAAACCATCTCTTCTAAAATGCGCCCTGAAAGGGCAGCATAATTCAATCACGTCCATAAATAACGGTCATCAAAATCAATATTATGTTTTTCTAAAAGAGCAATATACTCATCTTTAAAGCTCGTGCTTTTATGATGATCTTTCTGATTTTTAATATAACTCTTCACATTCTCAATTCCTGAAGGACTAACTGAGAAACCAGCGTATCCACCTTGCCACTGAAAATTACTGTATTCTTTTCCTTTAGTTTTTATCCAACGACTGCTATTCTTTTTTATTTCCTCTGAAAATTTAGATAATGCTATGTTTTTAGACAGAATAGCCAGTATATGAATA
>DATJBZ010000002.1:0-60886 GCA_035515075.1 Moheibacter sp.
CCGAAAAAACCACGATTATCAAAAAGCGCTTGATATTGCAAAAATTATCATTCTGAACTATTCACCAAGCTTAAATTACGGAAATGAGAACTTACTCACGCTTTTGTTTGACATGAATGCATTGTGGGAAGAATATATTTTTCGCATTCTTCAAAAGCACAAAACAGATGAAATTGAAGTTTCTTTTCAAAACTCCGACAAATTCTGGGAAAATAAACGCATTCGTCCAGACATTGTATTGAAAACCAAAAATGAAACATTTGTAATCGATACCAAATGGAAAATCATTGAAGCTAATAATCCATCAGACGATGATTTGAAACAAATGTTTGTTTATAATTTGCATTGGGAAGCCGAGAAAACATTATTGCTTTACCCTAAAATCAATCAAATAGACAGTGACTTTGGCACATTTCACTACAATGATTTAGGCAAGAAATGCAAATTAGGTTTTGTAAATATTACCGATGAGCTGACCATCAAAAAAAGTCATATCATTGCCAATGAGATTTTTTCTAAATTTTCATTAACGCACGAAAACCAAATGATGGTCTGAAGACAATTTGTCATCAAAAGCATAGCCTTCTTCATTGAAGAGCTTTACCTCATCCAAAGTTTGCACATTATTTTCTGCACAATACCTTGCCATCGTTCCGCGGGCTTGTTTGAAATAAACCATGATCTTTTTCAAAGCGCCATTTTTGAAATCCATGAAATCCACTTCAATTTTCGGGCTTTTCAGTTTTTTATCATCCAGCACCTTGGCGTATTCTACGCTGGCCAAATTCAATAAAACTTCTTCTTTTTTTAATTGGGAATTGACATAATCGGTCAAATTTTCTTTCCAAAAACCGTACAAATTCTTATGCGATTCTACAGCCAACCGGCTGCCCATTTCCAAACGATACAGCATGATTTGATCACTCGGTCTCAAAATACCGTACAAACCAGAAAGGATGAATAAATTTTGGTTCAAATAAGTTTGAGCAGCTTCATCCATCGTTTCAGCAGACAAACCGCGGTATACTTCTCCTTTGAAAGCCAAGGCTGCTTGAAGTCCATTTTTTGCGCTGGTTTTTACTTGCCAATTGTGGTTTCTTTCAATGTTCAATTCTGCCAATTCTTGAGAGATTTTCATCAATTTTTGCAACTCTTCACTTGTAAGCTCTTTGAGGTGATTCATCACCACTTGAGATTGAGATGCAAATTGAGGAGTAGTCTTTTTGTGCCAATTACCTTGGGTTTCCAGTGACATCATTTTCGCTGGAGACAATAATATTTTCATTTAATGTATTAATTCAATTTATAAATAATCGTTGATATCGCCTTTCCCTTCTCTTAAAACCACGACTTCTTCATTTGAAAGATCGATGATGGACGAAGCAACATTGTCGCCAATTCCACTGTCAACAATCAAATCGACCAACTTGTCATACTTCTCAGCGATCAACTCTGGATCAGTTGTGTATTCAACAATTTCATCTTCATCGCGAATCGAAGTGGACGCAATCGGATTGCCCAATTTTTGAACAATCATATTGGGTACCAAGTGATCAGGCACACGAATGCCGACCGTTTTTCGGTTTTTAAAGGTATGCGGTAAATTGTTGGAAGCTTCCAAAACAAAGGTAAATGGCCCTGGAAGTGCCCGTTTCAACAACTTAAAATTTGTATTGGAAATCGGTTTGGTATAATAGGACAAATGACTCAAATCGTTGCAGACAAATGAAAATTGCGCCTTTTCTGGCTTGATGCCTTTCAATCGACACAACTTTTCCATCGCTTTCGCATTGGTGATGTCACAACCCAAACCATAGACCGTATCGGATGGATAAATCACCAAACCGCCATTTTTTAGTACTTCGACAATTTGTTCAATTGCTCTCTCGTGGGGATTGTCCGGATGGACGCGTATGATTTTTGCCATAATCTTATGTTTTACCCAAATCTAATCAATTTCAAAATCAAATCAAATACTGCCACCGAAAAACTATTTTTCTGGCGTTTTGTCCACCAAAGGACGCGTTGTTGCATTGGCTAAATACCAAGCAGTTGCGAAAATCAACTGGGTGCGTTTGGCCAAAATCTCATAATTGATTTTATCGGGTGTATCGCCCGGCTGATGGTAATCTTCGTGCACGCCATTGAAATAAAAAATCACAGGAATGTTGTTTTTAGCAAAATTGTAATGGTCCGAACGGTAATAAAACTGATTGGGATCATTTGTCGAATTATAGGTGTAGTCCAATGTCATTTGCGTATGTTGCTCGTTGGACAATTCTGAAATGCGGTGCAAATCCGAACTCAAACGATCCGAACCGATGATATAAACATAATTGGGATCATTCAAATGAACATCATCCACTCGACCAATCATGTCGATGTTCAAATTCGCAATGGTATTTTCCAAAGGAAAAACAGGCTGATAATCGGTATAATACTTCGACCCCAACAACCCCAACTCCTCTCCAGTAAAGTGAAGGAATAGAATCGATCGTTTAGGAGAGAAACCATCTTTTTCTGCTTGTTTGAAAGCTTTTGCCATTTCCAAAAGTGCTACACTCCCCGATCCATCGTCATCTGCTCCATTGTAAATCACGCCATTTTTCATACCGACATGGTCATAATGCGCAGAAACTACCAAAATTTCTTCTGGTTTTTCACTGCCTTGAATGAATCCCAAGATGTTGTCGGTTGGTTTTTTCACTCTTGGAAAAGTGTTTTCAGGAATGGTTTGGGAATAATTCGTAACGAATGGACTTTTGGGAGAAACAATGTTGTTTTTCACATAGAAATCACGGATGTAATTCGCTGCTTTGATTTGTCCTGCCTCACCTGTTGCACGGCCTTCAAATTCATCCGAAGCAAAAATGTACAAATGCGTTTTCAACGAAGCCGCTTCAATTTGTTCCATGTAAACCGGCAAAGCTGCTTCATAATCTTTGACCGATAATTTCTTTTCACTACTGCACTGTATCGATGCGTAGCTCAATAAAAAAATAAATAAAATATTTCTCATAAGCATTGATTTAGTTTGAATTAGATTGCTTTGCTTTAAGCAATAGTTGCGTGCTCCATTCCATTAATTTTCGAGAATCTTCTGGAGTAAAATCGGCCGACGACTGTTTGAATTTTTCGAGTAAGTTGAGCATTTTTTCGTCTAACTTCTTGGATTCATCAGTTTCACTTTTCGCTACGGCAGATTGTGTTTCAATGAAAAGCAACAGAAAATCATACACATTGTCCTGAATTTCCATATTGGAAAAAGTTGGTACTTGGTACTCGGCTTCCAACAATTTTCTTTGCGAAACTGGCGTGGGTTTGGGCGCACAATTCACCAAAATCAACCCCAAGAGCAGCAAATAAAAAAAAGGATTCGTTAAATATCTAAAGTTTCGCATAGAAAGGTTTAACTAATTGAGAATAATGTTAAGCAAAAAAAAAGCGCAATACTTTTGAATGACGTGTTGCGCATTGATCTAATTATTGAAAATATTCATCATACACTTGGTAAGACAATTTCACGGCCTCAACCACTTCTTTGGCTTCATTGGGATTTTGCGCTTCGCCAATCTTCTTTACCACTTCAAGGTGCGGATGCAACCATTTGTGCAATTCATCATGGCTTCTTCCTGTCATGGTACAGCTCTCTATCAATTGACTGTTTTGTTCATTGAGCTTTTGAATCAAAGTTTCAAAATCCTCATCATTGCTTTCGAGGAAGTCATTCACCAATCTCACGCCTTCATTGACAAAAGGCTTCATTTCTTCATTCACCGTCCATTTTTCATTGTTCTCGTTTAACGCAATGGGACTTTGATGATCAGCCACCTGCTCCATTTCCACTTCTATTGACTCGTTCTCAGTTGGTTTACTGTCACAACTGATCAAACCTGCCGCTACCCATAAAATGAGCAATCCTTTCACTTTTTTCATGTTTCCTATTTTTAATATTGTGATTATGCAATCTTTGTTCGAATGTAAACAATCATCCGTAAAAAATCAACTATTTATAACAATTGCTCTTTATTGGAGTTTTTTTTCAATCATTTCTAAAAAGTCTTCCTCAGAAATAATTTGCACGGTGCCCAATGCTTCTGCTTTTTTCAGTTTGCTGCCTGCTTTTTCACCAGCAATCAAATAATCCAAATTCTTGCTCACGGCCGAAATGTTTTTTCCGCCATTTTGCTCCACCAAACGTTGTGCTTCTGTTCTGGAAAAACGCGTCAAAGCACCGGTAAACAAGAAGGTTTTGCCTTGCAGAAGAGTAGAATCCAAAGCTTCCTCCTCGCCCACTTCCATTTGTACACCGGCTTGTTTTAAAGCGTGGATCAACGCGATGTTTTTTTCATTGGAAAAGAAAGCTTGGATGCTGATGGCAATTTTTTCACCAATGTCATCCACACTGACCAAAGCCTCTTGACTGGCCGCTTGGATGTTTTCAATGGTTTTGAAATGTTTGGCCAATTTCTTGGCGACAGTTTCTCCTACATGCCGAATGCCGATGCCGTACAATACTTTTTCAAACGGAATGTTTTTTGAATTTTCAATGGCATCGATGATATTTTGTGCCGACTTTTCTGCCATTCTTTCCAACGGCAAAATGTCTTCTTTTTTTAATTGATAAAAATCCGAAGGATCGTTCAACAAACCATTTTCAAACAAACTAATGATGGTTTCTACACCGATGCTTGCCATGTCCATTGCCTTTCTGGACACATAATGCTCGATTCTACCGATGATTTGCGGTTTACAATTTTCAGCATTGGGACAATAATGTTGGGCTTCGCCTTCTTCTCGAACCAATGCAGCACCGCATTCTGGACAATTCTGAATGAATGTTACCTTCTCTGCATCGGGCTGTCTGACCGAAAAGTTTACTTCAATGATTTTTGGAATGATTTCTCCGCCTTTTTCTACATAAACCGAATCGCCAATCCGAACATCCAATTGCTCGATGATGTCCGCATTGTGCAAAGAAGCTCTTCTGACAATGGTTCCACCCAAATTTACGGGTTTCAAATTCGCTACAGGCGTGATGGCGCCCGTCCTTCCCACTTGGTAATCAATGCTCAGCAACTCCGTTTCGACTTGTTCGGCTTTGAATTTATACGCCATCGCCCATCTCGGTGCTTTGGCGGTGTACCCCAATTCTTCTTGTTGGCTAAAGGAATTCACTTTCACCACAACGCCATCAATTTCAAAATCGAGCGCTTTTCGGTTGGCTTCCCAATGCGCCACAAATTCCATCACTTCCTCCAAAGTGGTACATAACTTCGCCGTATTGGGTACTTTGAACCCCAAATCTTGGGCGGCTTTCAACATTTCCCATTGGCTTTTAAATGGCAAACGTTCTCCCACCATATTGTACAAATAACAATCGAGTTTTCGCTTGGCCACTTCTCCACTGTCCAGCAATTTCAAACTGCCACTGGCGGTATTTCGCGGATTGGCATACAATTCTAAGCCCAATGTTTTGCGTTCTTGGTTGATGGTCTCAAATGCTCGGTGCGGCAAAATGACTTCTCCACGAATGAAAAAATGCGCAGGAAAATCACCGTTCAATTTCAAAGGCACCGAATGAATCGTCCGAATGTTGGCCGTCACCTCATCGCCTTGAAAACCATCTCCTCTCGTCACTGCTTGTTTGATTTTACCCTGCTCATATTCTATCGAAATCGACGCACCATCGTATTTCAATTCACACACAAATTCAACTGTTTCGCCCAGTAATTTTTCAATTCTTTTTTCCCAATCTTGCAAATCTTCGATCGAATATGAATTGTCCAAAGAATACATCCGAAATGCATGGGCTACCGTTGGGAAGTTTTTAGAAACGCCTCCTCCTACTCTTTGGGTCGGTGAATTTTCATCAAAAAACTCAGGATGCTCGCTTTCCAATTGTTGCAATTCTTTTAGTTTTTGGTCAAACTCAAAGTCACTGATTGGGCTTTGATCCAAAATATAATAGGCATGATTGTATTGGTGAAGTTCTTCTCTTAAAAGTTGAATTTTTTCTTGTGCATTCATCTCAAAATGGAATTTGAGCAAAGATAGTGGTTTAGTTTTTCGAACAATGGGATTGTTTTTATAATTGAGATTGGGATTAAAAATACCAAAAACCTTCTAATGCAACCATCCACAGTCCATGGTTCAGCCTTCGGATGATTTTAAATACGAAGACTGGACCGACGGTGCCAATCCAATGTGGCCTGGCGGTGGTTTTTTGCATGCCATGGTTTCTTTGTATGGAGAGTGCTCTACTTTAGGCTTGGCGGATTTTGATGACAATGCCATTACCCATTTCGTTCAAAACAAAACGCTTTTTGTACAAGCTTCTGAGGCAATACAAGCGGTTGAAATCTACAACTTGGTTGGACAGCAAGTCAATGCCAAGACAATCCATGCTACTTCAGGAAGCTTGGATTTAAGATCTTTGAAGGCTGGCGTTTACATCGCCAAAGTCAACACCAATGAACAGGTCAAAAGTTTTAAAATTTTGGTCAAGTAAGCACCTAAATAACTGAAATAAAAAAAAACACCATTTCACACTTCGAGAAATGGTGGTTTGCTTTTTTAAATAGTATTATCAAGATTTGTTTATTAATATAAGCAACTACTTTTTTTTAGCTTTTACATTCAGAAACTTCTTTTTATTCTTATTTTATTTCCTCAAAATCTTCTTGAATGGCAGCGGCAATATCCACTTTTTCATCTCGACTGAATCTTCGGATCATGCTGTCAAAAATCGAATACACCACAGGCACGATGATCAAAGTCAAAAACAAGGAAGACAACAATCCGCCGATGATCACCAATGCCAAACCGTTGTTCATCTCAGCAGCAGCACCTTTGGCCATCGCAATCGGAATCATTCCAAAAACCATCGCCAAAGTCGTCATCAAAATCGGACGCAAACGCGCGTGATTGGCTTGCAACAAAGCATTGTAAGTCGATTCGCCCTCTTCCTTTCGGTGGTTGGTAAAATCGACCAATAAAATCGCGTTTTTACACACCAAACCAATCAACATGATCATCCCCAAAATCGTAAAGATATTGATGGAATTGTTGCTCAATGCCAAAATCACCATCACTCCAATCAACGACAAAGGAATCGAAAACAAAACCACAAAGGGATACACATAGCTGTTGTACAAACCGACCATCACCAAATACACCAATAAAATGGCCGCCAACAAGGCAATCCCCAAAGTGCCAAAACCATCTTCTTGCATTTCCATGTCTCCACCCCAAACGTAGCTCACGCCCAAAGGCTTTTCGATTTCAGCAAAAACAGCTTCCCATTCTTGGGCGACACTTCCCACCGAACGACCAATCACTTGCGCTTTGACCGTGACTGACGGTGATTTGTCTCGTCTTTCTAACACCGAAGGACCAGAACCTTCCAAAACACTGGCAAATTGAGACAACTTGATCTTCTCGCCTGCATTGTTGATAAAAATCAAATTCTGCACGTCATTGATGTTGGATCGGTTGAATTCATCGTAACGGATGTTGATGTCGTATTCATATTCGCCCGAACGAAATTTCGCGTCGGTATTTCCACTGAAAGCCGTTTGCATGGTCATTCCGACAGTCCCTAAATCCAAGCCCAAACGCGCCATTTTGTCCCGATCGACTTGCACATTGATTTCAGGATTTCCATCCTCTACGGACAATTCGATTTCGGTAGCTCCTGGCAATTTGCGCAAAGCTTCTTCTGCTTTTCTAGCAAAAACCATGGCGCTGTCCAAAGGCGAACCAATCACCACCAACTGCAAAGGCGCTTCGTCCGCACCCATGATACCAATCGGCAAAGTGCTGACTTTGGCATGCACCAAAGCAGATTCCAATTCGCGACGAACTTTCGCAGCATACACAAAGGTATTGTCTTCACGCAGGGATTTGTCTGTCAAAATCACGTTGATTTCCCCTTGGTACGTCGTGGCTTGCGTTCCTCCAAATCCTGAACTGGTTTGTCCCACCATCGTAATCATATCGACCACTTCTGGCTTTTCTCTCAAATATTTTTCAGCTTTTTGAATGGTGAAATTGGTTTGTTCCAACGAAGCATCTTTTGGCAATTCGATTTGCACCAAAAATTCGCCCTTGTCTAATTTAGGAAAAAACTCATTGCCAATGAAACCCAATCCAGACAAAGCAAAGGAACCAACAAACAAGGCAATGGCAATCGCCAAAGTCGTCAATTTGGTTGCCCTGCTTTTCAAACACCATTTCAACAAATCAGCCACCCAATGGGTAAAATGATCCAATTGTTTTTCAAAGCCTAAAATGAATTTCTGGTACAAACTTTTTCCGTGCAATTCTTCAATTCGACCATAACGCGAATACAACCAAGGAACGATGGTAAATGACGCCAGCAAAGAAAACCCAGTGGCTATCATCACAGTTACTGCAAATTGTTTGATGATGTTCGACACCAAATCATTGGTCATTGAAATCGGTAAAAACACCACGATGATCACCAAAGTAATCGCAAAAACGGTGAAGCCTATTTCAATCGCTCCATCATAAGCTGCCCTGAATTTATTTTTTCCCATTTCCATGTGGCGGTGAATGTTTTCCAACACCACAATCGCATCATCCACCAAAATTCCTACCACCAAAGAAAGCGCCGTCAAACTCATCAAATTCAAGGTATAGCCCATGAAATAAATCCCGATGAAAGTCGCAATTAAACATGCTGGAATCGATACCATCACAATCAATGCGTTTCGGAAGCTGTGCAAGAACAACAACATCACAATTGCGACCAAAACCACTGCCAACAACAAATCAAACATCACATTGTTCGCCGCAATCAAGGTAAATTCCGAGGTATCATTCGCAACATTTAATTTTACATTCAAGTTTTCGTAATCTTTTTCGATCGAACCCAATGATGCCAAAATCCCTTCACTCACTGCTACGGCATTCGCGTCGGATTGCTTCATGACTTGAATTAAAATCGCATCTTCTTGGTTCAACCGCGCCAATTTTTCGGCATCTTTTTGTGCATCTTGAATGTCTGCCACATCGCTCAGACGAATTTGAATGCCGTTTTTATCGCTGATCACCAAATTCCTCAACTCATCGACGGATTGGTATTTTCCAGCCAAACGAATCAAAGTCGAATTTTCTCTGGTTTTCACACTTCCTGTGGGGAAATCCAAATTCGAAGTTTGGATCATTTGATTCACTTGCAAAATCGACAAACCATAGGCTTCCAATTTTTCTTGGTCCAAATTCACTTGAATTTCTCTCTCTTGTCCACCAATCAAGTTGATTTGCGCCACACCCGGCACCCTTGAAAGAATGGGTTCAATTTTTTTGTCCAACAAATCGAAAAACTCCACACTGTTCATGTTTGCAGTTGCAGCAATCGTAATGATCGGCAAATCGTCCAAAGAAAATTTCACCAAAGAAGGTGGGTCGGCATCTTCTGGCAAATCCGCCAAAATCGCATTCACCTTTCGCTGTGCATCATTCAATGCGAAATTGACATCAGCTTCTGGATTCAATTGCACCATCACCAACGACAAACTTTCGTAGGATTTGGATTCGATTTTCTTGATATTTTCCATTGAAGAAGTTGCGTCTTCAATTTTTTTGGTCACCGTATTTTCAATTTCAGAAGGCGATGCGCCTGGATAAATGGTGGATATGGTGATGATATTGGTCTCAAATTTCGGGATCAATTCATAGCCCAATTTGGAATACGAAAAGATACCGCCCAAAATTAAAATGGTAAACAATACGACAATTAATGTGGGCCTTTTGATCGATATTTCTGGTAAATTCATTGAAATATAATTTTAAATGATGGGAAAAGAGGTTTTTAATTCGATAAAATTATTGCATGATTTTGACCAAAGCGCCATCATTCAAATTGATTTGTCCTGAAGTCACCACCATTTGGTCTTTTTCTAATCCGCTCAAAACTTCTACCCAATTTCCGAAATTTCGTCCGATTTGAACTTTGGTCAATGTCACTTTGTTGTTTTTCACAACAAAAACTTCTTGGTTGTTCAGTCCACCTACAAAAGCTTCACGTGCCACAACCAATACAGGTGCAGCCGCCGTTTCATCGGTTGAAGTGGAGAAAATCGCTGTCCCGTACATGCCTGCTTTTAGTTCATTTCCAACCGAATTGCTCACTTGGATGTCCACTGGGAAATTCAATGAAGCCGTGGCTTTCGGCGCAATGAAACTGATGGTTCCCGTAAATTCTTTTTCAGGATACACGCTGGCTTTGATTTTGATCACATCGCCCACTTTGTAATTCACAATTTGATTTTCATTGACTTCTACCCGCAATTTCAAACGAGAAACATCGACAATTTCAAACATCGGCGTTCCTGGAGATACGAAAGATCCTGGCTCTACCAAACGTTCATTGACAATGCCACGAATCGTCGCTCTGACATTGGTATCGCCTACCCTGATTTTGGCTTGGTCCAACTGTGCTTTAGCATTTTTCAATTGCAATCTCGACAAGTCAACTTGTTGTTGCGTCACACCGCCAGTGGACAAAGCATTTTCAAAACGTTGGTTATCGGTCAAGGCATTTTGATAGGCTGCTTGGGCTGCGCTCAAATCAATCGATTGTTGGTCGGAACGAATCACCGCCAAAGTTTGTCCAACTTGCACTTGATCGCCTTCTTTGACCAGAACGCGCAAAACTTTTCCGCTGGTTTCGGAAGGAAATTTCAATTCTTGAAACGGTTCAAAATTCCCATTGACCACATAATCAGTATTCATATTTTGGAATTTCACTTGGCTAACATTCACTGAAATGCTGTCAATTCCTTGGGCCACCAAGGCGGTTTCTTCTTGTGATTTCTTTTTGTTGTTGGCCAAAGTCATTCCTCCCCAGATCAATAATCCGACGACGATGATGATGCTTATAATGATTTTAAATATTTTCATGACTACTAAATTATTTCAATGTATTTAATTCTCCTTTTGATTTTAACAATTGTATTTCTGCCAATTTAAGTTGCAAAATGGCATTTGAATAGTTGTTTTTGGCACTGACCAAGGCATTTTCTGCTTCCAGTAAATCGGTCAAAGTTGCCAAGCCCAATTGGTAATTGTTTTGGGTATTGTCCACCACTTTCTGCGCCAAATCCACATTGCTTTTCTGGCTGTCGATGGCGATGTAGGTATTTTCGATTTGTGCTTTTGAATTTTGGTACGCCAAATCCAAGGCCAAACGCGTGTCTTCTATTTCTTGTTCCAAAGTACGCAATTGTACATCCGCTTGACTGACTTTCGATTTGATCGCGAAACCATTGAAAATTGGAATCGACAAATTCAAACCAATCGATGAGAAATCTGACCAATAAACGCCTTTGTCCAAACCTGAACCGATGGGAAAGCGTTCGCCTTGCCCCATGTAATTGTAGGATGCGCTCAAAGACAGTTTCGGATAATACGCCGATTTGAAGGCTTCTTTTTGAAGGACCAACAATTCTTTTTGTTTTTCCAACAATTTGAATTCTGTGCGTTGATCGGTAGCTATTTTGTCTTCCAACAAAAGCGGATTCACCTCAAAATCCTCTTTGACCAATTCAATGGGTTGTTCAATCGGCATGCCCATATAAAATTTCAAGGCATTTTCTTGCAATTGAACGGCATTGATCAGCTGTTGACGACTCGACACCAAATTGGTCAATTGTACCTCTACCCGATCCCAATCGATTTCACGCGCCAAACCGTTGTCATACAAACTTTTGATCACGTCCCGCATTTTGGAAACATTGGCATAACTTTCTTCAATGGTGTGCAATTGTTCTTTTTGAACAAAAACTTGGTAGTAAGCCGTTGCCACTCGTTCAATGATTTGTTCTTCAGTCAAAGTCGCATTGATCAAATAAAACTCACGAGTCGTTTTGGCAGCTTTCAAACCTGTAAAAACCGTTTGGTCAAATAGATTTTGGCTCAAAGTAACGCCACCAATGGAATTCCATTTTTGTCCCATTGCCAACACTATGAAAGGATCTGGACTTTGTTCTCCACCTGGAAAACTACTCGCTGGAATCGCGGTTTCTTGCAAAATCGGATTATAAGTCAAAGAACCATGCGCATTGATCTTTGGCAAGGCTTCTGCCCGCGCTTCTTGGATCAGATATTCACTATTTTCTATGTTGAGTTTTGCTTTTTTTGCATCTGCCTTATTTTCCAAAGCATAGCTGACCGCTTCATCCAAAGCAATCACCTTTCTTTCTTGGGCTTGTATGGTGCTGTGTAGCAAAACCAACAACAAACTGATTGAGATTGTTTTCAATTTCATGGGTTAGTTTTTAAATAATATTTTCATGATGAGTTCTTTTCTATCGTTCATGATTTGGTCATATTCTCTATCGGGGATATTCAGTTTTTTCTGAATCAACGGACGAATGGCAAATGGAAAGGAAATCAAAGAAGTAAGGTTCAACATAAATTGAATCGGCGAAATTTCTTCAATATTTCCTTGCTCGACTTCCTTTTCAAATTCTCTCACAAAATGCTGTGTAAAATCTGTTTCAATGTCTTCTTTGAAGAGAAAGCCATCATTGATGCGTGATACAATGTAAGTTTCCAAATACGGATAAGCAATCGATTGTTGGATCGCATGATCGATATAAAGTGCTATTTTTTCTTTGAACGCCAAGTTGGACATAAGAAATTCATGTCTCAAATTTTCTTCACTTTGCAAAGCGGCTTCAAAAATGATGTCCATTAAATTATTCCGCGACCGAAAATAATAATTGATCAAAGTTCGGTTCACCCCTGCTGCATCCGCAATTTCTTGGGTGGTTGCATTGAATTTTCCTTGTTGAAAAAACAATTTCTTGGCCGTGCTTTTGATCAATTCTTCCGTTTCTGTGTCTTTGTGCTGTTGCGCCATAGTTACATTTTTATTAAACAATTTGGTTTAACAATTTTGTCAACGCAAAAGTATAACAATATTTTCGATCCTATTTGACAATTTTGTTAATTTTTTATTAAGAAATATTTAGCTTTTAAACAGAAGAAGAAAGAACTAGCAACTCACTCATTTACAACAAGCTAATTAGAGTCATTAAGTTTTATCTTTATGAAACGATCCTCCTCAAATAATCACCATAACCGCTTTTTCCATATTTTTCTGCGGATTGCAACAGTTGTTTTTTATCAATAAAACCTAATCGAAATGCGATTTCTTCAATGCAACTGACTTTTACGCCTTGTCTTTTTTCGATGATGCGTACAAATTCTGTCGCTTCATGCAAAGAATCAAAAGTTCCAGTATCCAACCAAGCAAAGCCTCTGCCCATCACGCCTACTTCCAATTCGCCCAATTCTAAATAAATTTTATTGATATCGGTAATTTCCAATTCTCCCCGATGAGAAGGTTGTAAATTTTTCGCAAATGAAACCACGCGGTTGTCGTAGAAATACAAACCTGGAATGGCATAATTGGATTGCGGATTTTCAGGTTTTTCTTCAATAGACAAAGCCTTCAAGTTTTCATCAAATGCCACCACACCGTACCTTTCAGGATCAGCCACTTGATAAGCAAAAACACAAGCTCCATCGACTGATGTTTTGGCTTGAAGCACCTGCGACAAACCTGCACCATAAAAAATATTATCACCCAAAACCAAAGCCACACTGTCGTCACCGATGAACTCTTCTCCAATGATGAAAGCTTCTGCCAATCCATTGGGCGCAGCTTGAACTGCATATTGAATTTGACAACCAATTTGGCTGCCATCGCCCAACAATTGTTCAAAGGCCTGTGCATCTTGTGGTGTAGTGATGATCAAGATTTCTTGAATTCCTGCCAACATCAAAGTGGACAAAGGATAATAAATCATCGGTTTGTCATACACCGGCATCAACTGTTTACTGACAGAAATGGTCAATGGAAAAAGACGCGTGCCTGTTCCACCTGCAAGAATAATTCCTTTCATTTTAGCGGTATTGTTTTTCATAATAGGTTTGGTAAGCACCAGAAGTCACATTTTCTAACCATTCTTGGTTGTTCAAATACCAATCAATGGTTTTGGATAAACCTTCCTCGAAAGTAACCGAAGGCTTCCAACCTAATTCTTGGTTGATTTTCGTCGCATCAATCGCATAGCGCAAATCATGTCCTGGTCGGTCTTTGACAAAAGTGATCAATTGCGCTGAAGTTCCTGCTGCATTGCCCAACTTCTCGTCCATTTGTTTGCATAATTCCTGCACCAAATCGATATTTTTCCATTCATTGAAACCACCCACATTGTACACCTCTCTGTCTTTTCCTTCATGAAAAACCAAATCAATCGCAATCGCATGGTCAATCACATACAACCAATCTCGGGTATATTTTCCATCCCCATAAATGGGCAAAGGCTTTTTGTTCAAAATATTATGAATGCAAAGGGGAATGAGTTTTTCTGGGAATTGATTGGGACCGTAATTGTTGGAACAATTCGTCAAAACAACAGGCATTCCATAGGTATCGGCATAAGCGCGAACGAAATGATCGGAACTCGCTTTGGATGCGGAATAAGGAGAATGCGGATCATACGCAGTCGTTTCTGTAAACAATCCCGTTTCGCCCAAAGTTCCATACACCTCATCAGTAGAAACATGGTGAAAACGTTTGCCTTCATACTTCCCATCCCAAATCTTTTTGGCAGCGTTCAATAAATTCACCGTTCCCAAAACATTGGTTTTCACAAATTCCAAAGGCGAATGTATCGAGCGATCCACATGAGATTCTGCCGCCAAATGAATGACTGCATCGGGTTGGTGTGTTTCAAAAATGGATAAAATCAACTGTTCATCTGTAATATCTGCTTTGACAAATTGATAATTGGGTGCTTTTTCTACATCTTTTAGGTTTTCTAAATTTCCTGCATAGGTCAATGCATCCAAATTGATGATTTGATAGGTTGGGTATTTTTCAACAAAATGCCTCACCACGTGTGCACCGATGAATCCAGCGCCTCCTGTAATGAGAATTGTTTTTTTTGTGTTCATTTTTTCAATTAAATGTTATTGTTTCAATCCAATGCCATAATATTCATAACCCAACTCATTCAAATATATTGGATCATAAATGTTTCGGCCATCAAAAATCACTTTGTTTTTCAATAATTTGGACAAAGTTTTCCAATTGGGAATTCTAAATTCAGACCATTCTGTCACCATTAACAACGCATCCGCATCATCACAGGCTTCATATATGTCTTGGCAATAAGTAATCGCATCGCCCAAATAAAATTCACGGGCATGGTCCATCGCAATGGGATCATAAGCTTTGACCGTTGCACCCATTTTTTTCAATGCGTCAATGATGACCAAAGACGGTGCTTCACGCATGTCATCGGTATTGGGTTTGAAACTCAAGCCCCACAACGCAAAGGTTTTTCCTGTCAAATCTTCACCAAAACGCTTTTTCACTTTTTCTACCAACACATGCTTTTGCGCTTCATTGACTTCTTCCACGGCTTGCAAAACCCGTAAATCGTAATCATATTCTTTGGCCGTACTTATGATGGCTTTCACGTCTTTCGGAAAACAAGAACCACCATAGCCGACACCTGGATAAATGAATTTGTTACCGATTCGCGTATCAGAACCGATTCCTCTACGAACCATATTGACATCTGCGCCTACTCTTTCACAAAGATTGGCAATGTCGTTCATGAAACTAATTTTGGTTGCCAACATCGCATTGGCAGTATATTTGGTCATTTCAGCCGATGGGATATCCATAAAAATCATGCGTTCTCCACTCAACTGAAAAGGCTTGTACAATCTTCTCATGATTTCCTCTGCGCTTTCATCTTCTGATCCAATCACAATTCGATCGGGTTTCAAAAAGTCTTCAACAGCTGCGCCTTCTTTCAAAAACTCAGGATTGGAAGCTACAGAAAATTTCAAATCGCTATTTCTTGCAGCCAAAGCTTTGGCAATTTCTGCCTTGACTTTTTCGCCCGTTCCTACTGGAACCGTACTTTTGGTTGCAACGACCAAATAGCCATTCATCTTCTCGCCCACTTCTTTGGCCACTGCCAAAACATAGCTCAAATCTGCAGAACCATCTTCACCTGGAGGTGTTCCTACGGCAATAAAAACCACATCACTTCCCTGAATGGCTTCTTCTAAATCGGTTGAAAAGCTCAATCGGCCATTGTTGTAATTTCGAATGACCAACTCTTCTAATCCTGGTTCATAAATCGGAATGATTCCTTTTTTTAAATTGTCAATTTTCTTTTGGTCAATATCAACACAAACAACTTCAATACCGACATCGGCAAAACAAGTTCCTGAGACCAGACCGACGTATCCCGTTCCTACGACTGTAATTTTCATTGGATGAATTTAATAGGTTTAATTTGATTCATAAGTTCAATTTTATGACGGAAATCCATTGAAAATTTGGGTATTTCCAGATAAATTGAACGAGCAAAAATAAGACATTCCATCGAATTAGTCCTACCTTAGCGAAAAATTACAACAATGTCAATCAATAAAGAGATCAAACGAATTACAACGGAAACTTTAAGAGGGATGAAAGGCAAAGAAAAAATCTCTATGCTGACTTCTTATGATTTCACCATTGCTCAAATGGTTGATGCTGGGGGAATTGACGCCATCTTGGTCGGTGACTCAGCTTCTAACGTGATGGCAGGTCATGAAACCACTTTGCCGATTACTTTGGACCAAATGATTTACCATGCACAATCGGTGGTTCGTGCCGCAAAACGTTGTTTGGTGGTGGTTGATTTGCCTTTTGGAACTTATCAATCTGATCCTCAAAAAGCTTTGGACTCTGCCGTAAGAATCATGAAAGAATCGGGCGCACATGCCATCAAATTAGAAGGTGGAAAAGAAATTGAAAAATCCATCCAACGCATCGTCAATGCTGGAATTCCAGTGATGGGCCATTTGGGATTGACGCCTCAATCGATTTATCAATTTGGCACCTATAAAGTGCGCGCCAAAGAAGAGGCAGAAGCACAAAAATTATTGGATGACGCCAAATTATTAGAAGATTTGGGTGCTTTTTCATTGGTGATGGAAAAAATCCCTGCAGATTTGGCCAAAAAAGTGACGGACAACATCTCGATTCCCACCATTGGGATTGGTGCCGGACCGCATTGTGATGGACAAGTTTTGGTGGTACACGACATGCTCGGTATGACCTATGAATTCAAACCCAAATTTTTGCGTCAATATTTGAATTTATATGAAGAAATCACTGGCGCGGTACAACAATATGTAGCCGATGTCAAAAGCGTGAATTTCCCCAACGAAAATGAACAATATTGATGTCGCGTAATTTTTTCCAATTTAAATTCATTCCCATTGAATCCAACTGAATTTCAATCCATCCAACAGCGCATTTTGTATGAAGACAATCATTTGATTGCCATCAACAAATTGGCTGGAGAATTGGCACAAGGAGACAAAACGGGTGACAAAACCTTGATCGACACCCTCAAAGCTTACATCAAAATTAAGGACCACAAACCAGGTAATGTGTATTTGGGATTGATCCATCGTTTGGACCGTCCAACGAGTGGAATTTTGATTTTCGCCAAGACCAGTAAGGCTTTGACACGAATGAATGAATTGTTCAAAACCCGAGAAGTTCAAAAAAAATACTGGGCAATTGTCGAAGGAAAACCTGAAGCAACATCAGACCGTTTGGAACATTATTTAAGAAAAAACGCAAAAACCAATAAAGTAAGTGTTTTTCAAAAACCCACACCCGAAGCCAAACAAGCGATTTTGACCTATGAAGTTTTGGGAAATTTGAATTTTTATTCATTGGTAGAAGTGGATTTGCATACGGGAAGATCGCACCAAATTCGGGCACAATTGAGCCACATCCATCACGCCATCAAAGGCGATTTAAAATATGGTGCCAAACGTTCAAATCCTGATGGAAGCATCTCCTTGCACGCGCGGTCGGTTCATTTTATTCATCCGGTAACCAAAGAAGAAATTGACATCACTGCTCCACCACCCCATGACAAAATTTGGCAAGATTGCCTGAAATTAACCTCCAATTGATGAACGAATGAATCGAGTTTTTTATGGAATTATCTACGGGCTTTCTTTGCTCCCAATGCGGGTTTTATACGTTTTTGCTAATTTTTTATTTTTTGTTTTAAATTACATCATCGGTTACCGACGAAAGGTGATTTACAACAATTTGAAAAACGCTTTTCCGGAAAAATCCCATCAAGAAATTCAATTGATTCAAAAAAAATTCTATCGAAATTTCGCGGATTATTTATTGGAAACCTTAAAGTGTTTTTCCATGACACAAAAAGAATTGGACCAACGCCATACTTATTCCAATTTAGAAGTTTTTAAAAATATTCATGACGAAAAAAAAGACGTCATTTTGATGGCGGGACATGTTTTCAATTGGGAGTATTTTGTGGGTTTAGCAGGACACGCAAAGAGATACCAAACTTATGCAGTGTACCACAAAATAAAAAACGATTTTTGGAACGAACAAATCAATGCCATTCGCGGGAAATTTGGCACCGTTCCATTGGACATGAAAGCTACAGCGCGTTTTATGATGGGCAGTTCCAACAAAGGAGAAAAAGCCTATTTATTTGTCGCAGACCAAAGTCCAAAAAGAAACAACATCCAACATTCGATACAATTTCTCAACCAAGAAACGCCTGTATTCATTGGTTTTGATAAAATTGCCATCAAAAAGGATATGGCGGTGGTTTACTGCGATACGAAAATTGTCAAAAGAGGCCATTACCATACGCATTTCGAAAGGATCACTCCTAAAGGAGCGCAATTTGAACCTTTGGAAGTTGTGGATCAATTTTTTGAAAAATTAGAGAAAACCATCCAAAAAAATCCAGACAATTGGCTTTGGAGTCACAAAAGATGGAAATTTAAAAAAGGAGTCGATTATTGAAAACAGCGGTTGTCATATTGAATTGGAACGGAAGGAAATTATTGGAAGAATTTCTTCCCTCGGTTGTTGAACATTCCAACGAAGCTAAGATTTATGTCGTGGACAATGCTTCTACTGACGATTCTGTTGTTTATGTGAAAGCTACTTTTCCTGGCATTCAAATCATTCAAAACGATGCCAATTACGGCTATGCCGAAGGCTACAATTTGGGCATTGATCAGATTCTAAAAAAAGCAGATCATGAGTATTTTTGTTTGTTGAATTCTGATGTCCAAGTCACCAAAGATTGGTTGTTGCCAATTGAGAAAATGTTGGATGAACATCCTGAAATCGCGGTCATACAACCCAAGATTTTGGATTATAAAAAACCAACGCATTTTGAATATGCCGGTGCTGCAGGCGGTTTTATCGATGAGTTTGGGTATCCATTTTGTCGGGGACGTGTTTTTTGGACATTGGAAAAAGACGAAGGACAGTACGATGATAATTTGCCGATTTTTTGGGCAAGTGGCGCATGTTTGTTCATTCGAAAAGAGGATTTCATTCAATCCAAAGGTTTTGATGTCCGTTTTTTTGCACACATGGAAGAAATCGATCTGTGTTGGCGTTTGCACAATGAGAATAGAAAAGTATTTTACTGTGGACAATCGGTCATTTACCATTTGGGCGGTGGAACTTTGAAAGAAAACAGTCCTCGAAAAACTTACCTGAATTTTAGAAACAATTTGGGCTTATTGGCCAAAAATCTTCCAACCTGGAAATTCATTCCTTTCATCTTTTTGCGTTTGTGCTTGGATGGGATAACTGGAATTGTTTTTTTGTTTTATGAAGGTTTCGCACATTGTTGGGCAGTCGTTCTCTCCCACTTTGGATTTTACAAACGAATGCCTCATTATTTGAAAGAAAGAAAAGCAGGGAAAAACAATTATTTCCACAAGCGATTTGTACCTTTTCAGTATTTTATCTTGAAAAGAAAACGCTATTCTGATTTGAAATAAATAAAAGGGTTTTAAACCGTCTTTAACTTTTCAGCGATGGTGTTGATAAAATTCGTCAAAGGACCTTTCGCCATCATTTCGATCATCATGTTGAACTTTCCGTCGAAATTCAAACTCACGTACGAACTTTGTTCATCTTTGGCTTCAATGTCAATGGTCAAATAGTATTCAAAATTTGGTGAAGGCGATTCAAAAACAATTTGAGAAGGCGCTGTGGTTTCTTTTTGTTTCATTCCTACCTTGGGCAAACTGCCGATTTGGACAGAAAAACCTTGACCAGATTCATGCACTTCAAAAGATTTGGTATCATCTGGCATCAAAACCTCATAGTTCTCCATATTGGAAAGAAACGCATAGGCTTCTTGTTGATTTTTACCAAAAACTGTTTTGTCAATATTTACATTCATTTCCTTTTGAAATTTTGGTTACATTTGTTAAAATCGATTCAAATGTACAAAGTTTTTTATAATGACAAAGTTCTATTGTTAACCGAAAAGCCTTTAGAAAACGTTAAATCTTTAAAATTCAGCGCACCATCCACTTTTGATGAAGCCATTGCAGTTTTAAAAAATTCCAATTGCTCTTCTTTGAATATTTATTACCACAATTTGGACAAATTATGGGACAAAATGAAAATCCATTTTGACTATTTGGAAGCAGCTGGCGGTTTGGTGGAGAATCAAAACCAAGAATACCTGTTCATTTATCGTTTGAATCGTTGGGATTTGCCCAAAGGTAAAGTAGAAATGGGTGAAACGACTGAAATCGCTGCTGTGCGTGAAGTGGAAGAAGAATGTGGCATCCGAAATTTGAAATTAAAACATTGGATCGATACGACTTACCACATTTATTTTCAAGGAAATTTAAAACTCAAAGCCACCTATTGGTATTTTATGCAATATAACAACAATGAAAAATTAATTCCACAAGCGGAAGAAGGCATTCAATTGGCTGAATGGAAAAGTAAAGCTAAAATTCAAGCCATTTTTCCCGATACCTATGCCAACATTCAAATTGTTTTGACCGAAGCAGGATTGGCTTGAGCCAAGAAAAAACTATCTTTGATTTTCATTGTAAAACAAGCGAGCCAAGTTGAGTGAAATCACTGTCATAATTCCAATGTTTAACGCGCAAGAAAGCATCCTTCGCGCACTTCATTCTGTGAAAAACCAAACCTATCAAGGCATTTTTGACATCATTGTAATTGATGATGGCTCCACCGACCAAAGTGCAGCATTGGTGAAAGATTTCATGCATCAACATCCTGATTTATCGATTCAATTCATTCAACAAAAAAACAAAGGAGTTTCTTCGGCAAGAAATACGGGATTGAAATTAGCTAAAAGTGAATACATTGCTTTTTTGGACGCAGATGATGAATGGTTGCCCGAAAAAACGGAAAAACAAATGCATCATTTCAAGCATTCAAGTCATGCCATCGATTTCTTGGTGACTTTGAGAAACAATGAAGCATTGACATTTCCGTACCAATGCAATGACCAAAACCAATTGGCTAAAATGACTTTGCGAAAAATGTTGATTCGCATGGAAGGACAAACTTCTACGGCAATTTTCAAAAGAAAAATTCTTGAAAATACGGGCTTTTTTGACGAGGAACAAAAGTATGCGGAAGACGCAAATTATTGGATGCGCATCAGCGAAAACAATAAAATGTATATTTTAGCAGCATCTTTGGTAAAAACCGGTGGTGGAAAAAAATCTTTCGGAGAAAGTGGTTTGTCTGCGAATTTGAAAGAAATGGAAAAAGGCATTCAAAAAAACCTGAAAGAAATGTACATCAACCGTCGGATCAGTGCCGTAGAATACAACTTGTTTTGGATTTATTCGAAATTTAAATATTGGATCCGACCGATAAGAGCAAAATTATGAGGTATAAATTTTTTTGGATCATCCGCGCAATACTTTACGCTCCTTTTTTTGGAAAAATGGGTTTGCCTTCCTATTTGGGAAAACCGATTTTTTTGAAAAGAATGCGTCAAATTTACATTGGGAAACGGGTACGCATCTTTCCTCATCTTCGAATGGAAGTGCATCAATCGGGTAAAATCATCTTGGAAGATGAAGTCGTCATCGCACAAAATGTGCACATCACAGCAGGAGACACTTTGGTCATCGGTCAAAAAACAGTGATTTTGGCCAATGCTTTTATTACGGACATTCACCATGATTACCAAGAATTGGATCGACACATTTTGGAACAAAAATATCTGATTCAAAAAACAAAGATTGGCGAGAACTGTTTCATAGGCATGGGCGCAGCCATTTTGCCAGGCACCCAATTGGGGAAACAATGCATCGTTGGAAGCAATGCCGTCGTCAAAGGCGTTTTCCCTGATTATTGCGTCATAGCAGGCATTCCGGCCAAAATCATCAAAAAGTACAATCCACAAACCCAAATTTGGGAAAAAGTCAACAAAGAAAATGAAATTTAAAAACATATTGATCACCGGCGGAGCGGGATTTATCGGCAGTAATTTGGCGTTACAATTAATTGATTCTGGTTACAACATCACTGTTTTGGACAATTTATCTCCGCAAATTCACGGAAAAAATCCAGCAGAAGATTCGCCCCTTTTTCAAAGTATTCAGCACAAAGTCAAGTGGATCAAAGGCGATGTAACAAAACGTGAAGATTGGGAAAAAGCCATTCAAGATCAAGATGACATTGTCCACTTGGCCGCTGAGACCGGGACTGGACAATCGATGTATCAAATTGAACGGTACAATTGGGTCAATACCTATGGCACTGCTCTGATGATGGATGTTTTGGTCAATTCTCCCAATTCAGTTAGAAAAGTCGTTTTGGCTTCTTCAAGAGCTGTTTATGGAGAAGGCAAATATTGGGATCAAAACCAAAAAGACTGTTATCCCACCTCCAGAAAATTGGAAAATATGCAAAAGGGCATTTTTGAGATTTTGGATGAAAATAACCAAGTTTTAAAAGCGCTTCCTACCGATGAAAATTCAAAAATTCATCCCATTTCCATGTATGGAATTACCAAAGCACATCAAGAAGATATTGTAAAACAAGCTTGTCAAACATTGAACATTGATTTTGTTATTTTACGCTTTCAGAATGTTTATGGAGCGGGTCAATCAATGAAAAACCCTTACACAGGCATTATCTCCATTTTTTCTACATTGATCATGAATGGAAATGCTATCAATTTATTTGAAGATGGAAAACCGGTGCGTGATTTTGTAGAAATCAGAGATGTGGTCGAAGCTTGTCAAAAAAGCATTGAAAATCCTCAAGCCAATGGGCAAACGCTCAATGTGGGAACTGGGATTCCTACAACGGTAAAAACTGTAGCAGAAAATTTAGTAAAAGCCTTTGATAGTGATACTTCAATTGAGATTTCTGGAGATTTCAGACTTGGAGATATTCGTTACAATACGGCTGATTTGACTTTGATGCGAAAACACTTGGCGTTCGAACCAAAAATTAGTTTTGAAGAAGGGATTGTTCATTTTGTGAATTGGGCCAAACAGCAAAAAGTAAGTGATAGCCTTTATGAAAAATCATTAAAAGAAATGCAAGAAAAAGGACTTTTACTAAAATCATGAATTACCAAGGGAAAAACATATTGTTCATTTCTGCGCAATTTTTTCAATACGAAAAAGCCATCGTCAAAGCTTTAGAAAACTTGGGTGCTCAAGTAGATTATTTTGATGAAAGGCCTTCCAATTCAGTTTGGACAAAAGGAATGATCCGTGTCAATCCTCAATTGCAGCAAAGAAAAATTGACCAATATTACCAAGAAATCCAATCGGAAATTCAACACAAAACCTACGATTATTTCATTTTAATCAAAGGAGAAAGCATTCCTATTCATTTTTTGAAGAAATTTAACGAACAAAATCCTGACACAAAAACTCGTTTGTATTTATATGACACCATCAAAGAATACCCGAAATTCAAAGAACTATTCCCTTTTTTTGACCGCTGCATCACCTTTGAACCCCAAGATGCAATAAAGTATTCGTTGGATTTTCAACCTTTGTTTTATTTGGAGAATTACAATAAATCACCCAAAAAATCAACCTTTTTATATGACCTCGTTTTCATAGGAACGGCGCACAGCGATCGCTTTTCAATGGGAGAAAAAATTAAAACAGCAGCTGAAAAGCTTCAACTGAGGACTTACTTTTATTATTATTCACCCAGTAAAATGGTTTATTATTTGAAAAGAATCTTTGATCCTCATTTTAAGAAAATACCGATTAAAAAACTGAATTTCAATCCACTTAACCACCAAGAAATCATCGATATTTACCAAAATTCAAAAGCAGTCATCGACATCAACAAACCCTTTCAGTTCGGTTTGAGCATGCGAACTTTTGAAACCTTGATGGCTGGAAATAAGCTGGTGACCACCAATCCTGAAATTCGATTTTATCCTTTTTATTCGCCCGAAAACATCGCGATTATTGATCGAAACAAAATAGATTTTTCGCTGGATTTTTTCAAAACCGACTTCCAGAATTTATCGAAAATCGATTTAGACATGCTGTCTTTGAAGCATTGGGCAAAAGCTTTGTTGAGCGATAAAAAAGAAAATTACTGGGTGAGTGTTTTAGAGAAAATCAAGGCTGAATCAGCAACTTCTCAATCCGACCAATCGGCCCAAAACATCCTACACTTGACTGATGACAAGCGATGCAAGCGTTGATCATTGCATTGTAATTTTCCGTGTTTTTAGCTGAATAATATTTTTCTGTCATGGACAAAAATACTTTTGCCCAAGTAGAAAACTCTTCATTTCGCTCAAAATCTTCGGTCATTTCTGCTGTATGAATGGCATTGAAACGAACAGGATAAGCCATGTTGGCATTGTTGTCCAATTCCCGTTCTTCTTTCAAAGTTTCGTACATGTCTTCCATCAACAAAGCCATTTCAGACAATTCGTAAACAGCTTCAAATTGAGAGGTGTTGACTGGATTGATTTCCTTTTCTGTACAGCCAAGAAAAATTGCTAAGAAAAACCCTAAAACAAAAAATTTACTCCAAAATCTCATCGACCTTTTTTAATAAAACGCCATCCGCCATGAACGTATATTCGATTTTCGGCGAAACAATGGCCGCGATTTCCTCTTCTGATTGTCCTGCATCTTGTGCATAATGGCGCAATTCTTCTACAGATGTTTCATTTTTGAATGCTTTGCCCTTCAAAACTGCGTCAGCATCAGCGGCGTCTTTGGGTACAAAAAATCCGTAATCGGTAAAACGAACAAAGGCTTCTTCATCCGCCAAATCCACTTTCATCCAACAGCCTTTTTTCTGACAAACTTCTTTGATATTTCCCTGAAAAACCACTTCCAGCGAATCGCCTACTTCCAACGAAGCAAAACGATTTTTCATTTCTTCCGTACTCAAAACCTCATCGGTATCAAATGCTTCACCAAATAGTTCATATTCTTGAACGTTTAGAGTTGTTTGTTCGGTATTTTCGGTGGGAGCGATTGGCTTTTCTTTTTGACAGCTCAAAAACGCAACCGCCAACAACAACAAAGTTATTTTTCTCATGGTCTTTATTTTTAGTAGTCAAATATAATGGAAAAATCCAAATGAATTCATACATTAATAACAACTTCCTTTTTGAATTTCAGACAAAATAGCATTGTTTTTCATGCAGCATTCAAAATAAGCAGAAGATCTAAATTAACTTTCTTAAATTGCTACGTTTTAGGGATCGATTATGGAAAAGAGAGAGAAATTATGGAATAAAAACTTTATCATTGCGTGCATTGCGAATTTTTTAGTTGCTTCCTCTTTCAACCTTTTGATGCCGACAATTCCGATTTATTTGTCAGAAGAATTGGGGGTTAGCCCGTCAAAAATCGGCATTGTGCTTTCCTCCTACGCCATTGCTTTGTTGATCATCCGTCCTTTTTGTGGTTATTGGGTCGATGTTTATGCCAGAAAACCTTTGTTTTTAATTGGTTTGACTTTGTTCATCGGCACTTTTATCGGCTATTACTTTGCGCTGACCGTTGTTTTCTTCATTGTGTTACGGTTTGTTCATGGTTTATTTTGGGGATTGACCACAGTTTCTGCCAATACGGTTGCGATTGACATCATTCCGGCCAGTCGCCGTGCAGAAGGCATTGGTTTTTTTGGGGTCAACACCAATTTAGCGATGGCAATTGCGCCATTGATTGCAGTCAATATTTATGATCAATATGGCTTCAATACACTGATTACTTGCGCTTTGTTAATGGGAGCCATTTCAATTTTCGTTGTCTTACTCATCAAAGTTCCAATGCGTGAAAAATTAGACAAAACACCGCCGATTTCCTTGGATCGTTTTATTTTGATCAAAGCCTTGCCTATTTTGGTCAACCAATTGTGTTTGTCTTTTGGATGGGGCACTTTGGTCGCTTTTGCGGTTTTGTATGGCAAAGAAACAGGGATTCATAATCCAGGGATTTTCTTTTTGTTCTTGGCCTTGGGCATCATTCTTTCAAGAGTAACTTCGGGACGCTTCGTCGATCGCGGTTATTTGCACCAAGTTATGATCATTGCTTTGGTCGTGATTAGTTTGGGGTTTGTTGGTTTCGCCTTACTCAACAACATTTATTTCTTCTGCTTTTCTGCCTTTTTAATTGGCATTGGTTACGGCACGCTTTTTCCTGCTTTGCAAACCATTTACATCAATATGGCACCGCCATCCAAACGCGGAACGGCCAATTCGACCTATTTGACTGGTTTTGATTTGGGCATTGGTGGTGGCATGTTATTTGGCGCTTATCTGGGCGGAAAGTATGGCTTTTCCAACTTGTATTTAATTACCGCTGGTGCTTGTATCTTGTCGATTTTGATTTATTGGTTCAACTCCAGAAAGGTGTTTGAAAAACACCGGGTCATTTGAACCTAATGGTTTCAATCCAAATTAGGTAAAGGAATGCCCCAATGGTTCATATCGGCATTGGCAAAGTCATCTTTGTATTTTTCAGGAATTTCTCCATCCAACATCGAACCTGCTTTCACCGATGGAAACAAACCTTCGTAGGTAATCATTTCGTTCAAAGAAACTCTTCGATAAATGTGTGATCGGGTCAAATTGTATGGAATATCCAAACCAGAAGCGCCTAATAATTCAACAAAACTTTCAATCACTTTTCGGTGGTAACTCGCCATTCTGACTTTTTTGTCATCGACGACCAAACCGACTGTCAATTTTGGATCTTGGGTCGCAATGCCCGTTGGACACGTATTGGTATTGCAAAGCAAAGCTTGAATACAACCAATTGCCATCATCATCGCTCTGGCCGAATAACAGCCATCAGCTCCTAAAGCAATCGCGCGTGCAATATGAAATCCTGAAGAAACTTTTCCTGAAGCAATCAATTTGACATGACGGCGAATGTCCAAACCTTTCAATACATTTTGAGCAAAAGCCAATCCATCGATCATCGGTGCACCCACATAATTCGAAAACTCTTGAGGTGCAGCACCTGTTCCGCCTTCTCCACCATCAATCGCAATGTAATCTGGGTAAACATCCAAATGCTTCATCGCTTTACAGATAGCAATAAATTCACTTTTGTGTCCAATACAGATTTTAAATCCAACGGGTTTTCCGCCTGACAATTCTCGCAACTGTTGGATGAATTGAATCATTTCCAAAGGCGTATCAAATGCCGAGTGATAAGGAGGTGAAGCTACTTTAGTGTGTGGTTCTATATGACGAATTTTCGCAATTTCTTCCGTATTTTTGGAGGCAGGCAAGATTCCACCATGCCCTGGTTTTGCACCTTGTGAAATTTTCAATTCAATCATTTTCACATGAGGATGTTGGGCTTTTTCGGCAAACAAGGTAGGATTGAATTTTCCTTGATCATCGCGACAACCAAAATACCCCGTTCCAATTTGCCAAATGACATCACCCCCATGTTTTAAGTGATAGGGACTCAAACCTCCTTCTCCTGTATTGTGTGCAAATCCGCCAATTTTTGCACCAGCATTCATCGCTTCGACTGCATTGGCACTCAAAGATCCAAAACTCATCGCAGAAATATTCAAAACACTGGAAGAATATGGTTGTTTGCAGTCTTTGTTGCCAATCGTAAAACGAGGATTATGGTCTAAAGTTTCAAAAGCTTTGGGCGCAACTGAATGACAAATCCACTCATAACCTTCTGCATAAACGTCAAATTGAGTTCCAAAAGGAATGGTTTCCAATTGATTTTTAGCACGTTGATAAATCGTAGAACGATCCACCCGGTTAAAGGGTCGGCCATCGATATCGGATTCAATAAAGTATTGGTACATTTTCGGGCGCAACTCTTCCAAAACATAGCGAAGTCGACCAAACAAAGGAAAAATTCGACGAACGGTGTGTTTTGTTTGCATCATGTCTTCGTAGCCCATAATGGTCAGCACCATCAACAAAGCCAATAAAACAAACCAATTGGGATTCAAAAAAATTGCTAATCCCAAGGTCAATAACAATACAAGTGTGGAAATGATGATAAATTGTTGACGCATGTCTTTTCTTTTTTAATTTTACTGATACAGTTTCCATGAAATCAATCACCAACAGCAAAAACATCACTTACAAGTACGGATCGCTATTGCTGTTTGCTTCAGTAAATGTATGAATTAAATCAGCATTTTGGAGTTTTTTTTGAACTTTCACAAGAAGTAAAAATCGCATGCTTATTTTTTCGTTTGAATGCAAACCATTCAACTAACTATCAATCCTTTATTTTTTGAGAAAAAAGTTTTAATCTTTGATTTCGGTTGTATGCGTCAAAACTTGCTTAAATTTGGTCATAAATTAAAAAAAATGACGGCTAAAGTAATTTATCAAGGTGATTTGCGCACCCAAATGATACACCTACAGTCAGGTTCCCTTGTAGAAACCGATGCACCCACTGACAACCAAGGAAAAGGTGAACGCTTCTCTCCTACCGATCTCGTCGCTTCGGCACTGGGCAGCTGCATGCTCAGCATCATGGGCATTGCTGCGCGTACACATGAGATCAACATCATTGGAACTGAAATCGAACTCACAAAAATCATGGTGTCTAACCCTAGGAAAATTAGCGAAATCATCCTCAAAATGACCATCAAAGGCCAAGAAAGCTATTCAGACAAAGAAAAAGCCATTTTGGAAAATTCCGCCTTGACTTGTCCCGTTTATTTGAGTTTGTCAGAAGATGTGACCAAAACAATTGACTTCATTTGGCCTACTTAAATTCTTGTTTTTTCAGTAACTTTGCACCGTGAAAACAGTTGTAGTAGGATTATCAGGTGGCGTAGATTCGAGCGTTGCAGCCCATTTGCTCAAAGAACAAGGGTACAATGTGATCGGTCTATTTATGCGAAATTGGAACGATGCTTCCGTGACTTTGGAAGATGAATGTCCATGGATTGAAGACAGTGCAGACGCTCTGATGGTGGCTGAAAAATTGGGCATACCTTTTCAGGTCATTGATTTGAGTGACATTTACAAAGAACGCATTGTCGATTATATGTTCGTTGAATACGAAAAAGGACGAACGCCCAATCCTGATGTGCTGTGTAACCGAGAAATCAAATTTGATATTTTCCTAAAAACCGCTTTGGATTTGGGTGCTGATTATGTCGCCACAGGCCATTATGCACAACGCGAAGAAATGGACATCAATGGACAAAAAGTTTACCGTTTGCTGGCAGGAAAAGACCAAAACAAAGATCAATCGTATTTTTTGTGTCAATTGAGCCAAGAACAATTGAGCAAGGCTTTATTTCCCATCGGTCATTTGGAGAAATCGGATGTTCGGAAAATTGCCAAAGCACAAGAATTGGTCACGGCTGAGAAAAAAGATTCGCAAGGTTTGTGTTTCATTGGTAAAGTCAGTTTGCCAGATTTTTTACAACAACAATTGAAACCCAAAAAAGGAGACATCGTTGAAATTCAGAAAGACCATCCCATTTTTGAGCGAGAAGAAATTTCTTTTGATTCAAAGGAAGCTACTTTGGCTTTTGAAGCTGAAAGCTTTCATTACCAAAAAGAATTTGGCAAAGTCGTCGGCCAACATGACGGCGCCCATTATTTCACCAAAGGTCAAAGAAAAGGATTGCGTGTGGGCGGCATGGTTGAACCTTTATTTGTCTTGGCAACTGATGTGAATGAAAACATCATCTATGCAGGGCAAGGAGAAAACCATCCTGGTTTGATGAAAAAAGCTTTGTTCATCCACGAGAATGAAATCCATTGGGTCAGAGAAGACTTGGCGTTAAAAACTGACGAAACTTTGGAGGTCATGGTCAAAATCCGTTACCGTCAAGCGTCTCAAAAAGCCAGTTTGCACAAAGTGAAGAATGGTTTGTACATTGCGTTTGACCAACCACAAAAGGCGATCACAGAAGGTCAATTTGCGGTTTGGTATGTTGGAGATGAATTGATCGGCTCTGGGGTAATCAGTTGATTTAACTAACTTCCGAAGGAAAACTAATCTAAAATGGTTATTTCCGTTCAAAAAAACTACATTAGCCAATAAAATTTTAACTATGAAAATAGGCATCGTTTGTTATCCAACCTATGGTGGAAGTGGTATTGTGGCAACAGAATTGGGAATGGATTTGGCAGAAAGAGGACATGAAGTTCACTTTATGAGCACCAGTTTGCCTGCGCGATTGAACATTACCCTTTCCAATGTTTATTTTCATAAAGTGAATGTTGAAACTTATCCATTGTTTGAATTTCAACCCTATTCCTTGGCTTTGAGCTCTTTGATTGTCAATGTTGTCCAAAATTATGGTTTGGATTTGATTCATGTCCATTATGCGATTCCACATGCTTATGCAGCTTATTTTGCCAAACAAATTTTGCATGAAAAAGGCATTAAATTACCTGTTATCACCACTTTACATGGTACAGACATCACTTTGGTAGGTAGCCATCCCGCGTATAAACCAGCAGTGGAATTCTCTATCAATCAATCGGATGCAGTTACTTCTGTTTCTGAAAGTTTGAAAAAAGAGACCTATGAGTTTTTCCAAATTTCTAAAGATATTCAAGTCATTTCCAATTTCATAGACAATTCCCAATTTTTAGATTGTTCCAACCAAGATTGTCGCGAAGAAATGGCTGGAAAAAATGAAAAAATAATTATTCACGTATCGAACTTAAGAAAAGTAAAACGACTACAAGATGTTATTTCAGTGTTTTACGAAATTCAAAAAGAAATAGATGCCAAGTTGATTATTATTGGCGAAGGACCAGAATGGGGACGATGCAGTTCACAAATCGAAGCATTGGGCATCAACGACAAAGTCAAAAGTCTGGGCAAAGTCAATGATTTGTACAATGTGTTGCGTTCGGCTGATTTATTTTTATTGCCTTCAGAGAAAGAGAGTTTTGGATTGGCAGCTTTGGAAGCAATGGCTGCGTGTGTCCCCGTAATTTCATCCAATGCTGGTGGCATTCCAGAAGTCAATATCGATGGTGAAACGGGCTATGTTTTGCCGATTGGCGATGTAGAAGGTATGGCGGCCAAAGGCATTGCTTTGTTGAAGGATGAAGTTTTATTGAACCAATTCAAAGAAAACGCAAAAAAACAAGCACTAAAATTTGATAAAAAAGCGATTTTGCCACAGTACGAAGCTTTGTATCATTTGGTCTTGGAGCAAGCGAAATGAATTCGATTTGTTCAAAGTTTGAAGTTTCTGAACTTTTGTAGAATCGATTCAAAATTTAAAACTGACCAATTGCCATCAATTTCATAAAAAAAGGCCGCTAAAAATTACTTTAACGACCTTTTTCTTATATGAAAATAGTTTGTTCTAAATTAGAAATGTTCTGCCACGTATCTTTCGGCATCTAAGGCCGCCATACAACCTGTACCAGCTGCTGTAATCGCTTGTCTGTACACATTGTCTTGTACATCTCCTGCTGCAAAAACGCCTGGTAAATTGGTTTGTGTCGTTTTGTTTTGGGTGATCAAATAGCCTGTTTCATCCATGTCCAAAACGCCTTGAAACAATTCTGTATTGGGTTGATGGCCAATGGCAATAAAAACGCCATCGACTTTCAATTCACTTTCTTCTTGGGTTTGATTGTTGATGATTTTTGCACTTTGAACTACCTTGTCTCCATCAATGCCAATCAATTCATGGTGAAACATGATTTCAATATTCGGTGTATTCAACACCCGTTCTTGTACCACTTTCGAAGCACGCATTTCATCTCTTCGCACCAAAAGATACACTTTTGAACACAGTTTGGACAAATAAGTCGCTTCTTCTGCCGCCGTATCTCCTCCTCCTACAACCACCACATCTTGGTTTTTATAAAAGAATCCGTCGCAAGTTGCACAAGCAGAAACGCCACTTCCCATGAATTTTTCTTCATCCGCTAAGCCCAAATATTTGGCCGTAGCACCAGTAGAAATAATGACTGATTTGGCCAAAATTTCTCTTCCAGAACCTGATATAACTTTGTGTAACTTTCCTGCTTCTTGACTGAACTCAACCGCTGTGATGTAATCAAAGTGAATTTCCGTCCCAAATCTTTCGGCTTGTTTTTGCAAATCATCCATCATTTTTGGACCAGTAATTCCATCCGGATAACCCGGAAAATTTTCTACATCTGTCGTTGTGGTCAATTGTCCGCCGGGCTGAATGCCTGTAAACATCACTGGATTCATGTTGGCTCTTGCGGCATAGATTGCTGCAGTATAACCTGCGGGACCTGATCCGATGATCACGGTATCTTTGATTGTATTTGTCATAATATGATTCTAATTGTGCTGGCAAAAATAAACAAGTTTTTGAGGATGGCATTCATCCATCGATTTGAAATTTTTATTGCCAAATAAACTTTAAAAATTACATGTATTGTGTTTCTGGTTTCCTTTTGAAACGAATGATTCTCATTTTGTCCATCACCCAAATCACTGGATACATCGGGTCAAATTCAAACCATTTGACGCTGAATTTTGGACGACCACCAAATTTGTGGTGGTTGTTGTGTAAACATTCTCCCCACATCAAAAAGTCGATGGGGATCAAATTGTGCGAAGTATCGTTCACATCAAAGTTTCGGTAACCGTATTTGTGCGAATACCAATTGATGATCACGCCATGAACGGGCGACATCAAAGCGTGAATGGGAATCAAAATGTACAACCACCAAGGCGAATCGAAATAAATGTAAATCCCAATGTAAAACGCCACCCAAGCCAAACGCATATAAGGTGCTTCTGCGAATTTGTCAAAAGACCTCCATTTCGGCACACCTTTCTTGAATTTGTCACCAACTACCGCTATTTCTTGGTCGATTTCATTGTAAACCAACCGTGTTCTCAGCATCATCGCCGTCAAGTCTTTGTCAATCAAGGGTGAATGCGGATCGCCTTCTTTGTCCGCAAAAGCATGGTGCAAACGGTGCATGATTCCATACGCATAAGGACTCAAATAAGAAGATCCTTGTGTCAAAAATGAACCGATATGAAAAGTCTTTTCCCAAAAATTAGACATCGAATACATGCCGTGAGCCGCATAACGATGATGAAACATGGATTGAAAAAAAAGTGAGGCGTACCAGTGCAGCACGAAAAAGCTCAAGAGAATAATAACTGAAGTTGACATAACTTTTCATTGATTTTGACAAATATAAAAGATAAATTTCGCTTTTTGGCTAATGAATATCATTCATTGGGATTATCTTTGGATAAGATTAACTAAATAAAATGAATCGATCCAAATTTCATCAGTTTTTGTGGTTCAAATTGCCCATCGCCAAAATTGCTGGCATTCGACTCCATCATTTGGATGAGAAAAAAGCACAAACTTCAGTTAAACTCAGTTGGCTCAACCAAAACCCATTCAAAAGTATGTTTTGGGCCGTACAAGGCATGGCTGCCGAATTGTCCACGGGTGTGCTTTGCATCCAAAAAATTCAAGCAAGCCAACAAAGCATTTCGATGTTGGTCGTCGGTTTAGAAGCCAAATTCACCAAAAAAGCCGTGGGAAAAATTATTTTCAGCTGTGAACAAGGAGATGAATTAGCGGAAGTTTTAAACAGCGCAATTGAAACAAACGAAGGAAAAACTTTGGTCATGAAAAGCATTGGCACAGATGCGCAAGGCGATCAAGTCGCTGAATTTCATTTTCAATGGAGTTTCAAAGTTAGAAATAAGAAATAATTATGCATAAAAAATCCCGAACACAATGCTCGGGATTTGTATTTCGAAAAAAGCTGATTTTATTTCAAAACCTTGGCTCCTTTTACTTTTTGTTTCAACAAAGCAATTTTCAACACCTCCATCATATCGCTCACATAATGAAAAGTCATGCCTTTCAGATAATCTGGTTTGATTTCCAAAATGTCTTTTTCATTCTCTGTACTCAAAATGATTTCTTTGATATTGGCGCGTTTGGCCGCCAATATTTTCTCTTTGATGCCACCGACTGCCAATACTTTTCCTCTCAACGTAATTTCACCCGTCATCGCCAATTTGGCTTTGACTTTTCTTTGGGTAAATGAAGAAACAATGGAGGTCAACATCGCGATTCCAGCCGAAGGGCCATCTTTTGGCGTTGCCCCTTCTGGCACGTGAATGTGCAAATTATATTGATCGAAAACATCTTCATCAATGCCAATTTCTTGGGCATGAGATTTAATGAATTCTAACGCAATTCGCGCAGACTCTTTCATCACATTGCCTAAATTCCCAGTAATGGTCAAATTGCCTTTTCCTTTGGACAATATCGATTCGATGAACAAAATATCGCCTCCAACGCGTGTCCAAGCCAATCCTGTCACCACGCCAGGCACTTCATTGTTTTCGTACTTGTCTTGCCCTCTGCCCGGTCCTAAAATTTCTTGGATTTTCGCTGCGCTAATTTTGGTGACATATTCTTCTTCCATCGCCACTTTTTTCGCTGTATTTCGAACGATTTTCGCAATTTGTTGTTCCAACTTACGTACGCCAGATTCGCGGGTGTAGGTTTCTACCAAAAACTCCAACTCTTTTTTGCCAATGGTCAAATCCTTCTTGGTCAAACCATGCTCTTCCAATTGTTTTGGCACCAAATACTTGAAAGCAATTTCCACTTTCTCTTCAATGGTATAACCCGCAATATTGACCATTTCCATACGGTCTCTCAATGGCATCGGAATGTCCGAAATGTTGTTGGCTGTGGCAATGAAGAAAACTTTGGACAAATCATAACCTTGCTCCAAATAGTTGTCATAAAAAGCATTGTTTTGTTCTGGATCCAAAACTTCTAGCATGGCTGAAGAAGGATCACCATGTGCGCTTTTGCCCATTTTGTCAATTTCATCCAAAATAAATACAGGATTGGCACTGCCTGCTTTTTTGATCGATTGCAAAATCCTTCCTGGCATCGCACCGATATAGGTTTTTCGATGGCCACGAATTTCTGATTCATCGTGCAAACCGCCCAAGGACATTCTGATGTACTTTCTTCCCAAAGCTTCTGCCACTGTTTTTCCTAAAGAAGTCTTTCCAACACCGGGAGGTCCGTAAAAACAAATGATTGGCGATTTCATGTCGCCTTTCAATTTCAAAACGGCCAAATATTCGATGATTCTTTCTTTGATATCATCCAAACCAAAATGGTCACGGTCCATGATTTTCTTGGCTTTGGTCAAATTGAAATCATCCTTGGTATATTCATTCCATGGCAAATCCAACATGAATTCCAAATAATTTCTTTGGATACTGTGTTCGGGCATTTGTGGATTCAAACGCATCATGCGACTGAGTTCCTTGTCAAAATGTTGTTTGGTTTCCGCCGTCCATTTTTTAGATTTTGCGCGTTGACGCAACTCTTCCATTTCCGTTTCAGATGAAACGCCACCCAATTCTTCTTGAATAGTTTTCATTTGTTGGTGCAAGAAATACTCTTTCTGCTGTTGGTCCATGTCTTGGCGGACTTTTGATTGGATGACATTTTTCAACTCCAATTTCTGCAGTTCTACTGTCATCAAACGCAATAGTTCGGTCGCTCTTGTTTTCAAACTGCTGATTTCCAAAAGCCCTTGCTTTTCTTGCAATTTCAAATTCAAATTGGAGCTGACAAAGTTGATCAAAAAAGAGGCGCTTTCGATGTTGTTGATCGCCATGCTCGCCTCAGAAGGCAAGGAAGGATGAATTTCAATGATTCTCAATGCCAAATCCTTGATCGATTCAATGATCGCTTGGTATTCTTTGTTATTCAAACTGGGCTTTTTCTCCTCCAAAGGCAGAATGTTGGCTTTGTAATAAGGTTCTGACTGAATCATTTCTGTCCATTGGAAACGCTTGATCCCTTGTAAAATCACCGTGGTATTGCCATCAGGCATTTTCAGCATTTTCAAAATATGGGCAACCGTTCCTATTGGGTGAATGTCTTGTGGGTTGGGCACATCAATTTTTGCATTTTTTTGCGCCACCACACCAATCACTCTTTTTTCTTTGTAAGCGTCTTCCAACAATTTAATCGATCGGTTGCGACCTGCAGTAATCGGAATGACAACGCCAGGAAAAAGGACGGTATTCTTCAAAGACAAAATCGGCAAATCATTGGGGATTTCCTGTTTTTTGAACTTTTCTTCGTCTTCTTCATTCATCAGCGGAATCAATTCTATTTCTTCTCCTAAAATGTGGTCAAATGACAACTTGTCTATATCTATCATATGCATGAATGTAATTGTGTCAGTAAAAACCATCTGATTTTCACTGATATTGGGTTCTAATTATTTAATTAAAGATTTAAAATACTGAAATTCAATAGAATTGAACATTTCTTAACTTTAAATCCAATCATTAATTTCAAACGATATGCCAATTGACCAAAAGGCATCGATTGATCGGAAGAATCTTTCAATGGCACTTAAAGAAGCGCTTGGTAGATTTCAAATACTTGATAGTTTTCTTAACTTTGGCGCTATGAAAGAATTTGTAGTTTTAATTGACGAAAACGATCAACCTTTGGGGTTGATGGAAAAACAAGAAGCGCATGTGGCTGGACTACTTCACAGAGCATTTTCAGTATTTATTTTCAATTCAAAAGGAGAATTGCTTTTGCAACAAAGAGCCGAGGAAAAATACCATTCGCCAGGTTTGTGGACGAATTCTTGTTGCAGTCATCCGCGCGAAAATGAAACTTTTGAAGCAGCAGCGCATAGAAGATTGATGGAAGAAATGGGATTTGATTGTGAAATTGAAGAGAAATTTCATTTTATTTATAAAGCCAAATTAGGCGAAGACTTGTACGAACATGAATTGGATCGGGTATTTGTGGGCTTTTATGACGGTGAAATTCACATCAATCCAGAAGAAGTCAAAGCGTATCAATGGGTCAACATGGACGAATTGATCATTGACATCAAAAACAATCCAAACAAATATACCGCTTGGTTCAAAATTATCTTTGAAGAATATTTATCCCAATTAGGCCATGAGAATCACCATTAATCGAAAAGCGCATTTCAATGCCGCGCACCGTTTGTTCAAAGCAGAATGGGACGATGAAAAAAACTTCGCCGTTTTTGGCAAATGTTCCAACCCTCTTTTTCATGGACACAACTACGAATTGATCGTCAGCATCACAGGGGAAATCAATCCAGAAACAGGATTTGTGATGAATTTAGACGATTTGAAACACATTATTTCTGAAGAAGTAGAAGAATATTTGGACCATAAAAATTTAAACTTAGAAGTCAAAGAATTCAAACATTTGAATCCAACTGTCGAAAACATTTCGGTGGTCATTTGGCAGCGTATCCGAAAAAAATTAGCGGATCATTTGGCTTTAAAAGTAACTTTGTATGAAACGCCAAGAAATTTTGTGGAGTTTTCAGGTTAAAATAAGAAAGGGATTAACAATGCATTAATCCCTTTCTTTTTAATTTTATTTTGCTTTTTGTTTCTTTGGAAAAGCAATTTTATAATCTTCAATCGCTTTGGTAATAATCTTTTTGGCTGTATCAGCATCTTGAAAATCTTCTACCACAACCACTTTATTTTCTAATTTTTTATAATCTTCAAAAAAGTTTTGTAGTTCTTTGCTCAAATGTGGAGGCAATTCATCCATCGAGTTGATGTGCTGAACGCTTACATCGTTGTTGGCCACTGCGATGATTTTGTCATCTCCTTCTCCATTATCAATCATGCGCAACACACCGATTACTTTTGCATCGACAATGCACATCGGATCCACATCAATTTGTGAAATCACAATGATGTCCAAAGGATCGTTGTCTTCCCCTAAAGTTTGAGGAATGAATCCATAGTTGTGTGGATAATTCAAAGAAGAAAAAAGAACGCGGTCCAAACGCAACATCCCTGAATCTTTGTCCAATTCATATTTTGCTTTACTTCCTTGAGGAATTTCAATAATCGCTTGAACAACATCGGGCTGCTCCTCACCTACCGTTACATGGTGCCATGGGTTAAATTTCATTTTATTATATTTTAATTAAAGTTAGTCCTCCTAAAACAGCTAAAAGCCCTAAAATGAAGCTCATAGCGCTATAAGAAAAGAATCCTATATAATTTGATTGCTGCAACAGCATCAAATTTTCGTTTGCAAAGGTAGAAAATGTTGTGAAACCGCCACAAAATCCAACGATAAGAAATAGAAACCATTCTTGACTGAACCAAGTTTGTCTTTGTGCCAATCCAATAAACAACCCGATTAAAAAGCAGCCTAAAACATTCGTTAACAAGGTGCTATAAGGAAATTTAACTAAGTTTTCTTTTACAAAAAACAGAGAAATTCCATAACGGGAAATGCTTCCAAAAAATCCGCCCAAACCTACCAACAAGAGTGCTTTCATGAATTTGAATTCAATTTTATCTGTTTTTTATCATTCTTTAGCGAAAATAACTATTTTGCCTCAATTTTTACACAAAAAAAATTACTCAACAAAACATTTCAGCTTTGTTGAGTAATTTCATTGAAATAAAATTAATTGAAACAAAATACTATCGCACCAAAGTAAATTTGGTATTGATTACTTCTTTTCCTTCATGGTTGACTGCTTTCAATACATAAATCCCTGGTTGTAAATTCCCAGACAATTGTACTTGAAATTCCCCCATGGATTGAAGGTTCAATGCACTGCTGTACACTTTTTTCTGGTTCAAATCCCATACGCTAACCTCTAACTTTGTTTTGTCTTGCGAACGAGAAACGATGTTCAATTGACTGTTTTTCACAATGGTCGGATACAAACTGTAGTGGGATTTCAATGTGGCCAATTGGTCCATTTCGGCTTGTCGCAAGAAATTGGCACTGGACAAATCGTACACTGCCCAATCATAGTTCATTTTGAAAGTCGCTTCCAAGGTTTCAATGTCCAAAGAATACAATCCTTTTTCCAAAGAAGATGTTCCCAAAAGCACCGAACCATCTTTTTCAACAGCTGCGCCATTCACGGTATATTTTTCAGGCAAACCATTGATTTTTCCTAAATAATCTGTCTTCAAACTGTTTACGTTGATTTTGAACACATGCGCGCTGGCGGATAAGACATACAGATTGCCAAATGCGTCTGCGACCATGTCTCCACCATAAACCGCAGTTTCAACCCCTAACTTTTTGGCCAAAGCAGCGATTTCAGGAATTCCACCCAAATTCTGAACTGTTCCATTTGGTGAAATTCTCAACAACTCCGTTCCACCATTGTTCAAGGCATACATATTGCCATCTGGCGTTGTAGTCATTCGCGCATGAAAAGTAGCTTGGTCTTTGGGATTGATTTTGGCATTGGGAATGTCCAACAACACCCCTGTTTTAGAGCCCGCATTCACTTTTGAAATTTGCTTGCCATGCATCGGTAAATAAAATAGATCACCATTCAAAGATTGGGTCATCGCAGCGATATAATTGCCACAATTGCATATTTTTGTGATTTCAATGGATTGAGAAGTGAAATTTATTTTATCGGCTTTGGATAACAAAACCTCACTTGCGCCTTCGGCTTGGATGGTTCTAAAGTCTTCAAATTGAATTTTTCCTTTTGTTTTACCAACTGCACCTACGATGTCTTGCGCTGATAAAAAGGTTCCGGTCAATAAAACGGCACCAAATAATACAACTTTTTTCATACTCTTTTCTTTTTAAGGTTTTTACAAAGCTAAATGTAAGCATTATTTTTGATCCAAAAGAGAGAAAAGTTGTCCCTACCACCACAAAATAGAAAATCGTTCTTCTCAGGATTTTTTGCGCAGCAATTGTGAAATCATCTTGAAATTGAACAAAATAACAGACACAAAAACAATGGAATAAGCAATGATTTTTGGGGTATCCATTGCTTCTTTGAAATAAAACAAAGCCAGCATGAAGCTGATGATAGGGTTCATATAAATGAAAACACCTGCTGTAGAAGAATTCAATTTGTTCAAAGAATAAACATTCAAATACATCGGTAAAATGGTAAACAGCCCAGCAATGATGAAAACAATGCCATAGAAAAACGAAGTTTTTTCAGGCCCGCTTTCTGGATAAAAAAACAAAGGCAATAGCATCAAAGTTCCACAAATGATTTGAAAAGTCAAGGTGAAAAACCGATCCAATTGTTGGTTGTTTTTCTGTAAAACCAAATAAATCGCATAACTCAAACCAATGACAAAGCTGTAAAAAACAGTGGTAAAATCACCCAATCCCAATAAAATACAACTGAAAACACTCATCCCAATCGCTACCCATTGCCAACCGCTCAATCGGTCTTTTAGGAAAATATACGCCAATATCGTGGTGATGATCGGACACAACATATACGCCAAGGCAGTGGCGTTGACGCTAATATTGTTCATCACATAAATGAACAAATACCAATTGATGGCCAACATCAATGCGCTGAAGCAGTTGACCAACCACATCGTTCGCTTTTGTTTTAAAGTGGAATTTCGATAAATCTGAATGCTTTCTAAAGTGATTTTTCGACGAAAAAACAAGCTCACCAAAGCAATCAAAACACTCGCAATCAATAGTCGGGACAGTAAAATTTCAAGTACAGGAAATTCATCAATCGACTTCAATGGCAAACTGAATAATCCATAAATAACAAAAGCCAAAATGACGGCCAAGTAATGTTTAGAATGGTTCAAAATCAAGAAAAATCTGTGATCAATGTTTAGATTACTTTTGCAAAAAGATCAAATTCTTCTGCTTGGACAATTTCCACTTCAACAAACTCACCCAAAGGCAAATAAGTATTTTCATCCGCTGGAATCAATACTTCATTGTCCACATCTGGCGAGTCAAATTCGGTCCTTCCCACAAAGTAATTGCCTTCTTTTCGATCGATCAATACCCGAAATTGTTGACCAATTTTCTCTTGGTTCAATTCCCAAGAAATTTGCGATTGTATCTCCATGATTTCTTCCACCCGTCGGGTTTTTACCTCTTCTGGCACATCATCCTCCAACTGAAAAGCATGGGTATTTTCTTCGTGCGAATACGTAAAACAGCCCAAACGGTCAAATCTCTGGGTTCTCACCCACTCTTTCATTTCTTCAAAATGGGCTTCCGTTTCTCCTGGATAACCACAAATCAAAGTCGTACGAATCGCCATTCCTGGAACTTTTTCACGGAATTTTGCCAACAAAGCATTGGTTTTTTCCATAGTGGTTCCTCTGCGCATCGACGTCAAAATATCGGTCGAAATGTGTTGCAAAGGAATATCGATGTAATTGCAAATCTTCGGTTCATTTTTGATCACATCCAAAACTTCTTCAGGAAAGCCGCTTGGAAACAAATAATGCAAACGAATCCATTCAATGCCTTCTACTTTGACCAATTCCTTCAGCAAATCTGCCAAAGCTCTTTTTTTGTATAAATCCAAGCCGTAGTAAGTCAAATCTTGAGCGATTAAAATCAATTCTTTGGTACCGTTTTTCGCCAAATTGCCTGCTTCCTTCACCAAATCTTCAATGGTTCTGGATTGGTGATTGCCACGCATCAAAGGAATGGCACAAAATGAACAAGGACGATCGCAACCTTCTGCAATCTTTAAATAAGCATAATGTCTTGGCGTAGTCGTCAATCGCTCACCCACCAATTCGTGTTTGTAATCTGCGCCCAAAGCTTTCAACAACAAAGGCAAATCTCTCGTGCCAAAATATTGGTCCACATTCGGAATTTCTTTTTCCAAATCAGGCTTGTATCGCGCCGATAAACAACCGGTTACAAAAACCTGTTCGACCAAACCTTCTTCTTTTTTCTGCACAAAATCCAAAATCGTGTTCACACTTTCTTCTTTCGCATTGTCGATAAAACCACAAGTATTGATCACGACGATTTCTCCTTCCTTTTCATGGACGACTTCTTTGCCGTTGGCTTTCAATTGTCCCATCAAAACCTCTGAATCGTAAATGTTTTTTGAACAACCCAATGTAACGATGTTGATTTTTTTCTTTCCTACCGATTTCGTGCGCATAGTATGTTTTTTAATCTTCGGCAAATTTACATTATAAGTTCAACATACAATCAACGAATGTTTTTTAAAGCGCAAAGACCTGTCAGGTTTTAGAAACTTGACAGGTCTTTTACTTGATAGCTCTTCCAATTAAATCAATATCTCTTTCTTGGATTGACTCAACTGGTAAAAAACATTACTTCATTTTTAACTTTAGTTAAATAAAATAAAACTCTGTATGACAGGTATTTTAAATTTAAATGTTTATTTATTTAACTTGAAAAAACTCCAAATACCAATCGACAAACTGATCGATACCTTCTTCAATGGAAGTTTCTGGTTTGTAATCCAAATCGCGGATCAAATCGGCTACATCAGCATAAGTCGAAGGAACATCGCCCGCTTGAATGGGCAACATGTTTTTCTGGGCTGTTTTGCCTAATTTCTTCTCTAAAGCGGAAATGAAATCCATCAATTTCACTGGATTGTTGTTGCCAATGTTATAGATTTTGTAAGGTGCTGATGAAATCGATGCATCATCTGAATTGGGATCCCAATTGGGGTTTTCTATTGGTGGATTGTCATTCACACGCGTGACACCTTCGACAATATCGTCGATGTAGGTAAAATCACGTTGCATTTCCCCAAAATTAAACACATCAATCGGTCGATTTTCCACCATGGCTTTGGTAAAAAGAAACAACGCCATGTCGGGTCTTCCCCAAGGGCCATAGACCGTAAAAAAGCGCAAGCCCGTCGTTGGAATTTTGAACAAATGACTGTAAGTATGCGCCATCAATTCATTGGATTTTTTGGTCGCTGCGTATAAACTCACTGGGTGATCGACATTGTCTTTGGTCGAAAAAGGTTGTGCTTCATTCAAACCATAGACGCTTGAACTACTGGCATACGTCAAATGCTTGATTTCATGGTGACGACAACATTCCAACAAATTGATGAAACCGACAATATTGGCATCGATATATGCTTCTGGATTGGTCAATGAATAGCGAACACCCGCTTGGGCTGCCAAATTGATCACCTTGTCAAACTTTTGGCTTTCAAACAATTCATTTAAATTCTCTTTGTCTTCCAAATTGAGTTGGATGAATTGATAATTCGGATAAACCGTACTCTGAATCAATTGATTGTATGCAATGTCTTCTTTGGCAATGCCCGTTCTTTGCAAACGACCATATTTCACATTGACATCATAATAATCATTGATCGAGTCCAAGCCAACAATTTGATCACCACGTTTCAACAGCTTTTCAGCCAAATGGAAACCAATAAATCCTGCCGTTCCTGTGATAAGTATTTTCATTGTTTTGATGAGTTAAGTTTAAGTCAGTATACTATCGTTATTCTTTATTTTGCAAATTAATGGCCAATTCATCCAATTGCGCTTGTGCAATCGGCGACGGCGCATCGATCATCACATCTCTTCCTGAGTTGTTTTTTGGGAAAGCAATGTAATCACGGATGGTTTCGCTTCCATCCAAAATGGACACCAAACGGTCCAAACCAAAGGCCAAACCTCCATGTGGTGGGGCACCATATTGAAAAGCATTCATCAAAAACCCAAATTGCGCTTCCGCTTCTTCTTTCGTAAAGCCCAACAATTCAAACATTTGTGCTTGTAATTTTTGGTCATGAATTCGGATAGATCCTCCACCGATTTCATTGCCGTTCAATACCATATCGTACGCATTGGCTCTGACTTCTCCTGGCGCAGACGACAATTTATCCATATCTTCTGGCTTGGGCGAAGTAAACGGATGGTGCATCGCAAACCATCTTTGTGATTCTTCGTCCCATTCCAACAAAGGAAAATCTACGACCCATAAAGGCGCAAATTCATTCGGTTTTCTCAATTCCAATCGTTCTGCCAATTCCATGCGCAATGCACTCAATTGTCCACGAACTTCATGGGCATCTCCCGCCATGATCAACATCAAATCGTTCTTTTGGGCATTCATTTTTTGAGCAAAAGCGCTTAAATCTTCTTGCGAATAAAATTTATCGGCCGAAGATTTGAAAGTTCCGTCTTCATTCACACGGACCCAAACAAATCCTTTGGCACCGATTTGTGGACGTTGCACCCATTCTAACAAACGGTCAATGTCTTTTCTGGTATAGGCATTCAAAGTAGGCGCGGCAATTCCGACCACCAATTCTTCTTTGTCAAAAACATGGAATTCTTTGCCTTGGGCCAATTCATTCAATTCATGAAATTCCATACCAAAACGAATGTCTGGTTTGTCATTTCCATATTTGCGCATGGCTTCTTCATAGGTAATTCTTGGAAATTGATCAATGGAAACGCCATGGACTTTTTTCAACAAATGCTTGACCAATCCTTCGAAAACCTTCAAAATATCTTCTTGTTCAACGAATGCCATTTCACAGTCAATTTGTGTAAATTCAGGTTGGCGATCCGCTCTCAAATCCTCATCTCTGAAGCATTTTACGATTTGAAAATACTTGTCCAAACCACCGACCATCAACAATTGTTTGAAGGTTTGAGGCGATTGTGGCAAAGCATAAAATTCACCCGGATTCATTCTTGAAGGCACCACAAAATCTCTGGCTCCTTCTGGCGTCGATTTGATCAAAACTGGCGTTTCGACTTCTAAAAAGCCTTCATCAGACAAATACCTTCTGATTTCTTGTGCCATTTGATGTCTAAAAATCAATTTATTTTTGACTGGATTTCTTCTGATATCCAAGTAACGGTATTGCATTCTTAGTTCTTCTCCCCCATCGGTTTTGTCTTCAATGGTAAAAGGAGGCAATTTGGATTCATTGAGAAGGGTCAATTCCTCCACCAAAATTTCAATTTCTCCTGTGGATAAATTCGGGTTTTTTGATTCTCGTTCGATGACGGTACCGCTGACTTGAATGACGAATTCTCTTCCTAATTTCCGAGCTTTCTCAAACAATTCAGCTGAACTGCGTTCTTCATCCAAAATCAATTGGGTCACGCCGTAACGATCGCGCAAATCAATCCAAACCATGAATCCTTTGTCACGCAAAACGGACACCCAACCACTTAAAGTAACTTTCTCATTCAAATTACTTAAATTCAACTCGCCACAAGTATGTGTTCTGAACATTTTCTCAAAATTTGATGGCAAAGATAATCTTTAGTAAGCAGAAGTCAGAAGCTTGAGGATAGAAAAATCAAGGATTTGACAACAAGTGTAGATAATTTCCGCAAAATCCTGCAAGAGTTTTTATAATTTGATTACTTTTGCGCCACGCTCACGTGGTGAAATTGGTAGACACGCTACCTTGAGGTGGTAGTGTCCTTACGGATGTGCTGGTTCGAATCCAGTCGTGAGTACTCAAAGCCTGACATTTTTTCAATTGTCGGGCTTTTTTTTTACAATCTCCTTTTTTAGTCAACCCCCAATTCTTTGATTGTTATTTGAATGATTTCGCCTATCAAATGGTTAATTTCATCATTCCAATCTCTATTGATTTAACTTAAAAATGAGGATGGACTATTGATTGGGTGAATAAAAAAAACCGAAGTCTTTCGACTTCGGTTTTTTTTATTTTTCACAAAATTGATTTGAAATTATTTGATCAACAATTTGTGGGTTGTTGTTCCATTGGCTGTTTCAATGTTCAACACATAAACACCAGCAGCAAGATTCACTTGGTAAGATTGCTCCAAAGCGCCACCAAAATGATTGTTGTCTTGTTTGTGAACCAATTTACCTGTTGCATCATAAATAGTCGTTTTGACGTTTCCTTGTGCTACATTACTGGCTTTCACATAGAACTGACCATTGTTTGGGTTAGGATAAACGCCAACCGTTGACAAGTTCATTTCTGAAATCCCCATCGTTCCTGTAAATTTGAATGGACGAGAAACTGCATAATAGATATTGTCCACAGCTTCAATCATGATACGTATGTTGTTTCCTGCTACCGTTCCTTCAGGAATGGTTATGGTTTCACTTCCGTCATTTGCAGTGCTTTCAGCAACTACTGTAAAAGTGGCACCGTTGTCTGTTGACAAAGAAATTTTTACATTTTCAGTATTGATCGGCGCTGCATCTGTTCCTGCTACATCCCATTCAACCAACATCGCGTTGTTAGATAAGCTTACCTCTTGGTTGGATACTGGGTTGGTAATTGTAAAAGGACCTGCATCACGTACAGTCACAACCATTTGCGCTGTAGCTGTTTGACCACCACCAGGATGGTTATCTCTTGCAGTCAATGTGAAGTTGAAAACTCGCGCAACAGTAGTCACAGCTTCCCATCTACCTCTCCAGTAAGATTCATTGTCAGCTACATCTCTTGTCAAAACATATTCAAATTTAGGCATGTATCGTACGGGCGTAGTTTCATGAGGATGGCTACGAAAGTTTGGTCCCACTGCTTTAGTTAATGAAACCCTACTGTTTGAACCTGTTGTATTACCTGTTCCACTGTTTAATTGTTCCCAATTGTACACTAATGGATCTCCTTCTGCATCTGTTGCAGAACCTCTCAAGACAAAAGCAGTCCCTTTTGGAATATCAAAATTCCCACCAGCATCCACTACTGGTGCGCTATTGGTCATTGGCGTGTTCACTACACATGCTTTATTCTGAAGATTATTTTGAACCTGTTGAATGCTTTTATAAGTAAAGTAATCATCAGAATGTGATTGGACGTTATAACTGGTAATCCCTGCATAACTCATAATTGTCGACCCACTTCCTGGTTCAACATTCGCTCCTGTCCCTTCAAATCCATGAGAAAAAGTATGGTTGGCCCCCAATTGATGCCCCATTTCATGCGCTACATAGTCAATGTCAAAATTATCTCCTTCAGGACCTCCCGAACCAGGAGAGGTATAACCTGTTCCTTTCCCTTTGCTATTACCACTTGGTGCGTCACATACACAGCCAATACATCCTGCATTTCCGCCACCCCCACTTCTATGGAAAATGTGACCTATGTCAAAATTGTCATATCCAATCACGTCAGTCAACGTGCTGTGTAATTGACTTTGAGTTACTGCAATATTGGATGGACTGGTATAAGGGTCAGAACCAGCATCTAAATAAATAACAGCATCATTGTTGTCAATCAAAATCAAGCGAACTGCAAAATCTCTTTCAAAAATTCCATTGACACGTGTCAAAGTCGCATTGACTCCTGCCATTGCTCCATTTAACGTTCCGCCAAAATAAGTACTGTATTCTCCAGTCACCGACTGAGCCAATCTTAGTGTTTTAAAAACCCCAGCACTTGATTTGTTCTGACTTGCTAAATCTCCACTACTTTCAACCAAAGCATTTGTTTCTGGTGTAGAGCATTCAAATGGAATTTCCCCAGCCTTTCTATGGTCTTTTGAATCAAAAACAATGTAAGTGTTTCCATCTACCGTATAAGGCTCGATGAATTCTGATTTTCCTGCTCTCAATGTCATTGTTGAAACCCCAGTGGATGGAGACAAACTAAAACGCAAATAGGCAGTCGGATCATCAATCCCAACTCCAACATAAGATCTAATCTCTGGAAATTTCGCTTGTAAAACAGGTGTGAAGTTGGATGCTTCCCAAACCTCAAACTTTTCCATCTTTCCTTCAGCATTTGGGAGCGACAAAATTTTCCCTGCTTGTCCTGAAAATCGATCGGGCGCATTGATCAATTGTTGTTTAAACAGTTCAATGTTGAGATCGTAAATCCCTGAGGACTTTACAATTTCTTTTCCTTCTTTGACTTGCAATTTACTTGTATTCGCAGTCTTCCATTGAGAAAAACCAAGAATTGGCAACGCTAGAGCCAAAGCCAATAAACTTTTTTTCATGTGTTTTTTTTTAATTGTAAATTCTATTTAACTTCGCTAAGTTATAAAATTAACATAATAAAAATTAACATAATGAAAATAAAATCAACAATTATTTTAATCTTAGGCCTTGTTCTGATTGCCATCATCTATTCATGTAACAATTCAAAAAACCTAAATAACTCTTCCTTATCGCATGTCGAAGTCAATTTCTCAACCATTGGGAATGCTACTAATCTTCAAATCAATAAGGAAAATATTTTGATTGAAAACAGAACCAGAGGCGAAGAGCAATCCAATAGAACACACCAAAAAACCACTTCTTCTTATTGGTCAAAAATTCAGCAATTGGTTGCTGCATTGGATTTAAGTCAAATTGATCAATGGGAAGCGCCGTCCAACAGTTTTACTTTTGATGGTGCAAGAGGCGTTTACATTCAATTGGAAGTCGATGGACAGCTATATGTTTCCAATACTTTTGACGAAGGAAAACCACCAGTAGAATTGGAGAAATTGTACTTCTTATTGGTCGAAAGTTTAGACTAATGTTGCGAACTCAATCGCAAAAAAAAAAATCCGTTTCGATCAATTGAAACGGATTTTTTTGTTTTATTTTTGAATTGCCCTTATACAAAAGGTGTTTTAACAATTTCTGCCGCGACATTTTTGTTGCGAATTTGGATGTATATCTTTTGACCAACCACCGCCAAATCACTGGCAACATAAGCCAGACCAATCCCTTCTTTCAAAATGGGAGATTGTGTCCCAGAAGTCACAAATCCAATTTCCTGGTCTTGTTCATTCACCAATTTGTACTCTTGGCGAGGAATTCCTCTTTCCAACATTTTGAATCCTACCAATTTTCTGGCAACGCCTTCTTCTTTTTGTTGGGCCAACACTTCTTTACCGATAAAGTCTTTGTTGAATTTGGTAATCCATCCCAAGCCTGCTTCCAAAGGTGTGATGTTTTCATTGAGGTCATTGCCATACAAACAGTAACCTTTTTCCAAACGCAAAGTATCTCTGGCGGCCAATCCACAAGGCTCTATACCAAATGACTTCCCAGCTTCCATTACTTTTTCCCAAACAGTTGTTGCGTGAGCTTTGTCAAAATAAATTTCAAATCCACCCGAACCTGTGTAACCCGTTGCCGAAATCAATACATCTTGTACGCCAGCAAATTCAGCTATTTTGAAATGATAAAAAGGAAGGTCTGCCAAGTTTTCTGAAGTCAAAGACTGCATGGCTTCAATGGCTTTTGGTCCTTGAATCGCTAACAAAGCGCGTTGATCCGAACGATTTTCGATGCTAACTTGCCAACGGTTTTTATCGTTGATCCACGCCCAATCTTTGTCCACATTGGAGGCATTGACCACCAACATCCATTCGTCCTCAGTGATTTTATAAATGATCAAATCATCGATAACTCCACCCCGTTCGTTGGTCATACAAGTGTATTGTGCTTGTCCTATCGCTACTTTCGAAGCATCGTTGGTACCTATGAATTGCAACAATTCTTCCACTTCAGGCCCTTTGACAAAAAACTGCCCCATGTGGCTGACATCAAATACGCCAACACCATTGCGGACCACCATGTGTTCATGATTCACACCAGCATATTGCACTGGCATTTCAAACCCTGCATACGGAACCATTTTGGCACCTAAATCTTTGTGAATTTGATTAAAAGCTGTTATTTTCATTTGTTAATTTTATTTTTAAAATACAAATGTATTAAATTAACTACAGAAAGCGCCTGAAATTAATCAATCGAGGATTTTATGTTGCATGGCATACAACACCAATCCAACCCGACTTTTTACACCCAATTTTGCAAACAGAGCATGGCGGTAACCATCGATGGTTTTAGGACTCAAACACATTTCTTCGGCTATTTCCCTGTATGTCATTTCTGTACAAGCCAATTTCAAAAAACGAATTTCTTGTGCTTTCAATTCATCCAATTCGGTTGAGGGTTTGAATTGAACGTTGCTCAGCAAAGCTGCATTGAGCAATTCATTGTGGTAAAAACCATGGTGGATCATTTGGTCCAAAGCCATTTTCAGATCAGAGGGTTTCATGCTTTTGGTCAAATAACCATTGGCTCCTGCCTTAACTGCCTTGATGATGCTTTCCTCTTCATCATTCATCGACAAAACCAACACCTTGAAATCTGGTTGATTCAACTTGATCCATTGCAAGGTTTCAAACCCATTCATAATCGGCATGTTCAAATCCAATAAAACGATCAATTTCTCTTCGCTGAGATGGCCAATTTTGGCAATGAAATCTTTTCCATTTTCTGCACAGCTGACTACTTCATACCCTTCGAAGTGATTGACCATTTCCTCCAAAGCTTTAGAAAATAGCAAATGATCATCCACTATGACTACTTTTTGTTTCATAATGGTTAAAATTAGTTTTTATAAATGAGATTCAGCTGTGTTCCTTGATTTATTTTGGATTCCAGCGCAAAGTCCGCCCCAATTAATTTGGCACGGTTGCTCATGTTCAGCAAACCTGTCCCCTTCATTTCTCCCATTTCAAAACCTTTCCCATTGTCTTTGACACTGATATTCAATGTATTTTTATCGTATTGAAACTTGACCTTGATCTCCGTAGCTTCTGCATGTTTCATTGTATTGGACAAAAACTCTTGTAAGATTCGAAGCAAAATGACTTCTTCATCATTTTCAGCAATCGGAAATGGTGTTCCTTCTACAATCAATTGAGTTCCAAAAAAACGCAAACGCTTCATGCGGTCCAATTCCAATTCGATCGATTTCAATAGCCCTACATTTTTGATGTAATCCGTGTTCAATACCTTTGACAAACTGCGGACTTCTGTAATGGCTACTTTGATCAACTCTTGCATTTCCTCCACATTGGGTTGCAAAGACACAGGAGCGGCTTCCAAAATTCTGTAACTGTACAAATTCATCGTGGACAAAATCTGTCCAATATTATCATGAATTTCCCATGAAATATTTTTCAGCGTTTGTTCTTTGATCTCAATTCGAATTTTCGCAATTTCTTTTTGGTATTTCTCTCTTCTTCTTTGGTACAAAACCATCAAGTAAACCAAAGAAACGCTGAAAACAAATGAAGTGACAGAAGCCGAAACAATCAATAAGTAAACTTCTTTTTGCTCCATAATAGGCCGAAATTTAACAGCAAATGTGACAATAAAATTGACGAAAATAAAATTCTGATCATGTCAATTTGAAAATCTTGCAAAACAGTGCTCCAATTTTTAACTGCAAAAACAGGAATTGAAATGGAATAACTGACCAGAATACTGAAACAAAACCAAAACAAAACATTCCTCAAAATGCCTTTCGATTTTTTAACCTTTGTCATTTCACCCAAAACCATTAATAACAAGCCCATCACCAACATGCCACCGATCACAAAACCAAATGTACTTGATCCTTTGAAAAAATCATTCAAACCAAAGACAAAGCTTCCAATGTAAAATAGATTGAAAATTATCAAGATCGCCGCTATTACTTTTTTCCAACTGAAAACGAGGTAATGGTACAAAATCCAAAAATGAAAATTCAATTGAATAAATGCAAGCATATTGTAAACCCACACATTGTTTCTTTGATAGAAATGATAACAAATCAATTCTACAATGGCAAATAAACCCAAATAAAATGGCAACCACTTCAATACCGTGTGTCGGTATTTAAAAAAAGTTAACACACTCACCACAAAAGTTATCAATTGGATGTATGTTCCTATGAATTTAATTATTTCCATTTAACCCTAAGCACTCAATTACAAATTTCAGGACAACTATTGATGTAGTTCCCTATCCCACTTGGTTTAGGACTTTTTTCAGCTGTGTCTATTTCATCAACTGCATCAATTTTCCTGCTCAATAGCTCTTCTATTTTGACCAGTTTCCCTTTTTGGGAAAGCAAAGGATCAAAACCTACATTGCGATTGCCGTCATGATAGGTAGGTGCATACATAAAAGTCAGACCGTAATCTTTGTTAGAAAGATTGGGTAAATTCGGTTCAGCTGCTTTATATTGTGAAAAAATGAATTCAATCCCGTTGATTGCAATGTCTTTTTCTTGGGCTTGTTTACGTGCATAAGCAATGTAATTTTCTAAATCTTCCAAAGAAATCCATGAGCGCAAAGCGTATTCATCTCCATTGACGCCAGGATGTGCATCTTGGAAATATTTTAATTGCTCTTTTGCCGCTTCAACGGAAATCAAATTCCTTGGGAGAAGCATTTCTTCAGTTGAAGTAGAGACTACTTCTTTTTTGTCACTTTCTTCTTGTTGAACTGCTTTGTCACAAGAAAAAACACTCAGCATCAAGCTAGCTGATAATAGTAAATAAGTTGATTTCATGATTTTCATTTTAATTTAAGAAAAACTAAGTTAAGACTTATATTCTTTGATTCAACTAACTAATTTTATCCTTTAAAAACAAAACACAATTACAAGCCTTTAAAAATGATTTTTCATTAAAAATTCAGGAAAAACCCTTTGAATTATCAGGAAAAATGTATGTAAACTTTTTCTAAAAATTTAGCCAAATCAGGATTCCTAAAGACGAAATGAAATTAGATTCTATAAATATTGTATTTTTGGCGGTATTCAAATTAGAGAGAAATGTCAAAGAACCATGAGATAAAAGAATTCGATATCAAAAAAGATATTTACCAACCCAAAAACGCCATTCGTGTCGTGACGGCCGCTTCGCTTTTTGATGGACACGATGTGGCCATCAACATCATGCGCCGAATGATCCAAAGAACTGGCGTTGAGGTGATTCATTTAGGACACGACCGAAGTGTGGAAGAAGTAGTCAACACCGCGATTCAAGAAGACGCACAAGCGATTGCAATGACTTCTTACCAAGGAGGACACAACGAGTACTTCAAATACATGCACGATTTATTGCAAGAAAAAGGCGCCCACCACATCAAAATTTTTGGCGGCGGTGGCGGTGTGATTCTTCCCAGTGAAATCAAAGACTTGATGGATTATGGAATTTGTAGAATTTATTCGCCAGACGATGGCCGTGATTTGGGATTGCAAGGAATGATCAATGATTTGGTGATGAAGTCCGACTTTCCAACTGGCGATAAATTGGAGCAAAAAATGATCGATCGTTTGGCCGAAAAAGACATCCACCATTTGGCGCAAACCATTTCTGCTTTTGAGAACAATTTGGAAAAATACGCTTCTTTTTACCAAGAAGTACAGGATAAAGCTGCTCAAAAATTCATTCCTATTTTAGGAATGACAGGAACAGGTGGAGCGGGAAAATCCTCTTTGGTCGATGAACTCGTTCGCCGTTATTTGTTGGATTTTCCAGAGAAAACCATCGCGATTATTTCAGTCGATCCGACCAAACGAAAAACAGGCGGAGCCCTTTTGGGTGATAGAATTCGTATGAACTCCATCAACAATGCACGCGTGTACATGCGCTCCATGGCGACACGTCAAACCAACTCTTCGATTTCAAAACACATTGCACCTGCTTTGGATGTTTTGAAAGCAGCTGATTTTGATTTAATTATTTTAGAAACTTCAGGCATTGGACAATCAGGTGCAGAGGTTTTGGAATACGCTGATTTACCGATGTATGTGATGACGCCTGAATACGGCGCAGCTTCTCAATTAGAGAAAATTGACATGCTCGATTATGCGGAAATTGTTACTTTGAATAAATTCGATAAAAAAGGAGCAGAAGATGCCTTGCGCGACATCAAAAAGCAATACCAAAGAAACCACGAACGCTTTGACGAAGCACCAGAAAACATGCCGGTCTATCCGACAAGAGCTTCTCAGTTCAACGATGCTGGAACCAATGATTTGTATAAAGCTTTGATGGAAAAATTGAATGAAATTTCAACAGGAAATTTCCCATCCAATTTAAGTTTTGACAAAGTAGCCAAAGAACAAGTGACTGCAGTCATTCCAGCCAAACGAATCCGATATTTGTCTGAAATTGTGGAAAACAACCACCACTATGATCGTTGGGCAAAAGAACAAAGTCAGTTGGCACAAGAAGCCTATGCACTCGATCTTTCTGCCAAAATTCTAAACGATGAAAACAAAGCATTGGACTTAGAAAGCATTAAAAATGAAAAGTTAGAACGATTGACCCCTGAAAATAAGGAGTTGATCTCCAATTGGGAAACAAGAAAAAAACAATACACTGACGAAATTTATTCGTTCAAAGTCCGTGACAAAGAAATTAAAATAGCAACCCATACGGAGTCTTTGTCGCATTTACAAATTCCAAAAGTAAGTTTGCCGAAATACCAAGCGTGGGGCGATATTTTGCAATGGAGTTTGCAAGAAAATATTCCTGGCGAATTTCCTTATACCGCAGGAATTTATCCGTTTAAACGAACTGGAGAAGATCCAACCCGAATGTTTGCGGGTGAAGGTGGACCCGAAAGAACCAACCGTCGTTTTCACTATGTGAGCTTAGGCATGCCTGCAGCGCGTTTATCGACCGCTTTTGACAGTGTAACTCTGTATGGTCAAGATCCTGCAACACGTCCTGATATTTATGGAAAAATTGGCAATGCTGGAGTGTCTATTGCGACTTTGGATGATGCTAAAAAACTGTATTCAGGTTTTGATTTATGTGCGCCAACGACTTCGGTTTCAATGACGATCAATGGCCCTGCGCCAATGTTGTTAGCTTTTTTCATGAATGCTGCCATCGATCAACAATGTGAATTGTACATCAAAGAAAATAATTTAGAAGACAAAGTTGAAGCGCGTTTAAAAGATAAATTTGAAAACAAAGGTTTAAAAAGACCCGTTTACAACGGCGAATTACCCGAAGGAAACAACGGTTTAGGGTTGATGTTGCTGGGCATTACTGGCGATGAAATTCTTCCAAAAGAAGTGTATGCCGAAATCAAAACCCGCACCATGGCAACTGTTCGTGGAACGGTTCAAGCCGACATTCTAAAAGAAGATCAAGCACAAAACACTTGTATTTTCTCTACCGAATTTGCGTTGCGTTTGATGGGCGATGTCCAACAATACTTTATTGAGAAAAAAGTACGGAATTTTTATTCGGTTTCGATTTCTGGTTACCACATTGCCGAAGCAGGCGCCAATCCCATTACCCAATTGGCATTTACTTTGGCCAATGGATTTACCTATGTCGAATACTATTTGTCACGCGGCATGAATATCGACGATTTCGCTCCGAATTTGTCTTTCTTTTTCTCAAATGGAATCGATCCAGAATATGCAGTCATCGGCCGTGTCGCTCGAAGAATTTGGGCAAAAGCCATGAAAGAAAAATACGGCGCCAACGAACGTTCGCAAATGTTGAAATACCATATCCAAACTTCAGGTCGTTCTTTGCACGCACAAGAAATTGCGTTCAACGACATCCGAACGACTTTGCAAGCTTTGTATGCGATTTATGACAACTGTAATTCACTACATACCAATGCGTATGACGAAGCGATTACAACGCCTACGGAAGAGTCAGTACGTCGTGCTATGGCCATTCAGCTGATCATCAACAAAGAATTGGGCTTGGCGAAAAACGAAAATCCAATGCAAGGTTCTTTCATTATCGAAGAATTGACTGATTTGGTGGAAGAAGCGGTTTATACTGAATTTGATCGTTTGACCGATCGTGGTGGCGTTTTGGGCGCAATGGAAACCATGTACCAACGGGGAAAAATCCAAGATGAAAGCATGTATTACGAGCATTTGAAACATACAGGCGAGTTCCCGATCATTGGGGTGAACACCTTTTTAGGTTCGGATGGTTCGCCAACAATGTTGCCCAAAGAAGTGATTCGTTCGACTGAAGAGGAAAAACAATTCCAAATTCAAATGGTTCAGAATTACCAAAATGCCAACCAAGAACATTCCAACGAAAGCATTCAATCTTTGCATGATGCTGCTTTGAATAATGAGAATTTGTTTGAAAAAATCATGGAAGCAGTCAAAGTAAATTCTTTGGGAGAAATCACCGATTCACTCTTCAATGTCGGCGGAAAATACCGAAGAAATATGTAAGTAGTTGTGTAAAGCAACGGATTCAATTAAAAAAAGAACCTCATTTCGGGGTTCTTTTTTCGTTTAGTAAATAGGAGTTGTGCAAGTCAATCCTGAAAACAAACCTACTCCTCGCCTATCATTTCTCTCTATAATTTGTCCTTCAATTTAATAGGTTTCATCAAATTCTATTTTCAAAAAATTAAGCTGTACTTTCGCATCCGCAAAAAGGATAGCTTATGAAACGTATCAATGAATACAAAAAACTCTTTGGGGTTGAAAAATCGATTGAATTAAAAAATCTGAAAACCACTTACCGCAATTTGGTCAAAGAATGGCATCCTGATAAATTCCAAGAAGGAGATGAAAAGCGAGAAGAGGCCGAAGAATTGAGCCGTAAAATCATTGATGGTTATCATTTCTTGGTAAGCATTGCGCCGGAAACAAAAGCGGCCAATTTGGAAGAATATACAGAAACGATTACCAATTCAGGCATTGCTGATTTTCAACACAAAGGCATGGTATTGCAGATCACGTATTTGGATGGAAATACCTATGAGTATTTTGGTGTGACCAAAAAAATATTTCAAAATATGGTGAACAGCAACAAAGTGAATCGTTTTGCAAAACGTACGATTTATCCCAATTACTTGTACAGAAAATCAAAACGTACGACGGAGGAAGCGTAAAAAACATAGATAAAATTACATTCAAGAACTGTTTGTTAAAACAATACAAAGCAAACTGTTGAAGCAAAGAATAATGGTAAATCAAAAAAAGAACGTTGTGATGAGCTTCTTTTGTTGCATTACTATTTAAAGGTTGTTGGAATTCGTTTCATTGAATCTATCAATCATTTGAAATTGACTGAAAAAATAATGCTGCTTTTTTCATTGATTCATTGTTTTTCAAAAAGGGATCAACCAAAAGGTTTGCACAGCTAAATATTAACGAGTAAATTTGCCATTTCACGATAACTTTTATGAAAAAGATTACAAAAGATAAGTACCTTCAATGGTACAAGGACATGATTTTTTGGAGAAGATTTGAAGACAAATGTCGTTCGCTTTATTTGAAGCAACAAATCAGAGGTTTTTTACATTTATACAATGGTCAAGAGGCTTTGCCTGCTGGTTTTTTACATGCCATGCAAGCAGAAGACAAAGTGATCACTGCTTATCGATGCCACGTTTGGCCGATGGCGATGGGCGTTGACCCAAAGCGCATCATGGCAGAATTGTGTGGGAAAGAAACAGGAACTTCTCAAGGTTTGGGTGGTTCGATGCACATTTTCAGCAAAGAGCATAATTTTTATGGTGGTCACGGTATCGTAGGAGGACAAATTCCTTTGGGTGCTGGGATTGCATTTGGTGACAAATTCAATGGTGGAAAGGGAGTGACCATCTGTTTATTTGGAGATGGAGCAGCACGTCAAGGTGTTTTACATGAAACTTTCAACATGGCGATGAATTGGAAATTACCAGTGGTTTTTGTTTGTGAAAACAATGGATATGCCATGGGAACTTCTTTGGAAAGAACCGCCAACCATAGCGACATTTACAAATTGGGGCAAGGCTATGAAATGCCCTCCTTTGCAGTAGATGGGATGGATCCTGTCAAAGTTGCAGAAGCGGCTTTCGAAGCCATTGAAAGAGCAAGACGTGGCGATGGTCCAACTTTCTTGGACATCAGAACTTACCGATACAGAGGACATTCTATGTCAGATGCAGAACCTTATCGTACCAAAGAAGAAGTCGAGAAATACAAAAATGAAGATCCAATTTTGTTGGTTCAACACACGATTTTGGATAAAAAATATGCGACCCAAGAAGAATTGGATGCAATCTTAGAAAAAGTAAAAGAAGAAGTAGAAGCATGTGTAGAATTCGCTGAAAACTCCGATTTCCCCGCGAAAGAAACCATGTACAAATACACTTATTCACAACAAGATTATCCGTATTTGGATCAATTTGAAAACAATTAATAATTATGGCTGAAAAAATTACAATGCCGCGTTTGAGCGACACCATGGAGGAAGGAACCGTTGTAAAATGGCATAAAAATGTAGGTGAAACAGTTTCTGAAGGAGATATTTTGGCTGAAATCGAAACAGACAAAGCCATTCAAGAATTTGAAAGTGAATATGACGGTGTGCTTTTGTACCAAGGAATTGAAGAAGGAAAAGCCGCACCTGTGGATGCTGTTTTAGCCATCATAGGTGAAAAAGGAGAAAAAGTTGATTTGAACAATGATCATTCATCCTCAAATGATGTTGCAGTTCAATCCACTGAAAAAACTGAAACTCCAACGCAAAAGGCCGTCGATCAAACTGTACCCAAAGAGGTCAAAATCATCAATATGCCGCGTCTGAGCGATACGATGGAAGAAGGAACCGTTGCACAATGGCATAAAAAAGTAGGCGATACAGTTTCTGAAGGAGATATTTTGGCTGAAATTGAAACAGATAAAGCCGTTCAAGAATTCGAAAGCGAATATGATGGAACTTTGTTGTTCATCGGTGCTGAAGAAGGAAAAGGTGCACCAGTCGATACCATTTTAGCCATCATTGGACCAAAAGATTTTGATGTAAGTGGCATCATTTCTGGAAATCATCAGCCAACTGAAACGGTTGAAGAAAAAGAGATTGTTCAAGAAACAAAAGAATCAACGTCAATTGAACATACAGTTTCAACAACTAACAACAACCAACGAGAAAGAATTTTCGCTTCGCCTTTGGCCAAAAGCTTGGCTCAAGAAAAAGGAATTGACCTGAAACAAGTGGTTGGTTCAGGTGATCAAGGGAGAATTGTCAAAAAGGACGTAGAAAATTTCCAACCAAAAACGACTGAAAAGTCCGCTGAAGCCACTTCATTTATGGCTCAAAAAGAAACCTTGTCGGTTCCGAATTCTCAAATGAGAAAGGTGATCGCCAAAAGGTTGTCCGCTTCTAAATTTACTGCACCGCACTATTATTTGAATGTTGAAGTCAACATGGACAACTGCATTCTCGCGCGCAAACAAATGAACGATGCTCATCCAGAAAGCAAAATTTCATTCAATGACATCATCGTTAAAGCATCTGCTCTGGCATTGAGAAAACATCCACAAGTTAATTCAAGTTGGCAAGACGATGCTACCTTGATTCATGGAGAAATCAATGTTGGTGTGGCCGTTGCGGTAGAAGATGGTTTGTTGGTTCCTGTTATTAAGAATACAGATTTCAAAACTTTTTCTGAAATCTCTTCAGCAGTCAAAGATTTGGCTGGAAGAGCCAGAGATCGAAAATTGAAAGCAGATGAAATGGAAGGCAGTACTTTTACGGTTTCCAATTTAGGAATGTTTGGCATCAAATCATTCACTTCTATCATCAATCAACCAAATTCCAGCATTTTATCCGTTGGTGCAATTGTACAAAAACCAATTGTCAAAGATGGACAAATCGTTGTTGGCAACACCATGGAATTGAATATGGCGTGTGACCACAGAACCGTGGACGGTGCTACTGGCGCACAATTTCTTCAAACATTGGTGAAATATTTAGAAAATCCAATCGCGATGTTTGTTTAAAACTTAAAAGAATAAGCGAAACATAAAATCCATCTTTCGAGGTGGATTTTTTTTTGATTCAAACCCAAATATGATTCAAAAGTTATTGCGATTTTTTCAATATGCGCTGTACATTGTGCTGGAATACACCTGGTTCAGAATCAAAAATATTGGCTTTCATTGCAGCAGCCAAATCTTGGACACTGATCGGACGATAAGTTTGAAATAATCCCAAAGCATTCAATATTTGAAAGATTTTTTCGCCCATTTTTTCCCCTACTCGATTGGAATTCGGTCTGATCAAGATACTCGGTTGAAACAAATCCAAACGTGAAAAACTTAAATTCCTCACAGCTACTTCTAGTGTACCTTTCATGCGGTTATAAAAAATCTTTGATTCAGGAGAAGCACCTATGGCAGATAGTAAAATAAAGTGAGGTACATTGTTTTTCTTGGTTAATTGGGCAAATTCCAATTGGTAATCATGGTCCACGATCCATTGCTGCTCTTTGCTCCCAGCTTGTTTCAGCGTAGTTCCCAAACAAGATATCGCTACATCGCCTTGCATCAATTCTTGATAATCAAACAATCGTTCAAAGTCTACCAAAACTTCAGTCAATTTCTTCAGTTTTCTATTTGTCAATCTTCTAACAAAAGTGATGACCTCAGTAATGCTTTCATCAGCCAGTAAGTCCTCCAATAATTCACTTCCAGTCGCACCAGTTGCACCAATCAGCAATACTTTCATAATTTCAATTTACATCCCACATCAATATACAACTTTTCATCCATTATGCAGAAAACTTTTTAATTCAATTTCATTTTGCATTTAAATTGCTGCTTTTGAATCAAAAACGATCAACATCAAACGCCGCATTGTATAATTTTTCTTTGCTCAGGAGCAGCGTTCATTAGAGATAGACAAGCATCTAGATTCAATTAAATTTTGAATTTTAATGTTGCATTAAAAAACGGTCAGCCTCTAGGATCTAGTGTCTAGTGTCTACTGTCTAGGATCTAGTGTCTAGATTTTCGTTTGTCGTAGTTTTTAAAACAAAAAATCCCCAACATTGCTGTTGAGGATTTTTAAAAAACTGGCGGCGACCTACTCTCCCGCTGTAGCAGTACCATCGGCGCTGGCAGGCTTAACTTCTCTGTTCGGAATGGAAAGAGGTGAGCCCTGCCGCAATAACCACCCTAAGTTGTAGCCCTTAGTGGCGTATAGCTTG
>DATJBZ010000003.1:0-11143 GCA_035515075.1 Moheibacter sp.
GTTCTTTTAAAGCCTCTATGGCCACCTGTGATTTAAATTCACTGCTAAATTTCCTGCGTGTTCTTTTCATGTTTTCCATTGTTTAAAATTAATAAAATTTTCAACTTAAACACTGGTACTAATTTGTCGAGGTATTATAGACAATCCATTTTTTGAAATTAATGTTTTCATAATTAAATAATTTAAGATTTATTGATCTACTCTATTATTCAGGTTTTCGATCTTCCCCCTACAACTAGCCAGTTATTTTTAATATGTTAATAAACTTTCCTTTAATAATCCACTAATTCTATACTTCATTATTTGAGAGCCAAAAAGAGCGTATAAATTACCTTCCGACACAACGAATTGACTCAATTTCTTTTCATTAAGTCCCGTCAGATAAAAACTGAATAAGTAAATTCCCTTTTTTACGTCGTACACATCAATCGTCGCAGACATCCCCCAAGTTTTTTTATCATCATATTTTCCTCGCAAAGCTGAGTGGATAAACAAATGATTCTTAAAAACTGCTCCATTTAGATTAACTGCTGTTGGCGTGGTTTTCATTTCCAAGCCTTTGGAAGTTCTCACAATTTTAATTTTTGCTATACTTACCGTATCAATCGTATTACCTTGATAGATTAACCTGCCATTATGATTAACAACTGAAAATTGATTTCTGTAACGATAAGTGTAAACAAAATTTCTGGAGTGATTATCCACAAGGAGAAACCCATCAGTATCAAAAATCCCATCATTTTCATTTTGTGCAATTAATAAGTTTTCAAATAATTTAAAACCTTTAGGTGATTTTAAATCCAATGATCCTAAAACATTCTCTCCGGTTTCTGATTTATTACTTCGGAAAACAATAGTGTTTTCATCAATTGGCTCCGCAATAGTGAAATAGGGTTCGTCTTCAACCTTTAATTTAGCCCGTTTATTCTCAATTTCTCCAACGTAAAAACATGGAACACTCCCATCGAAAAGAAAGAAATTTGGAGTGAAAACACGGAGCTGTACTGCGCGAAATTTAAAATTGCTTTCCTCTGGTTCTAACCTAATTTCTTTTAGCTTGTGAAAACTGTTATGCAATTCAAGTGCATTTAAAGGAGATAAATAATTACCTAAAAAAATAACACTATCAGTTAAACCAGCAAAATAATAGGAATTGTTCTTTAATTCAATTTGCTTTTCAAATTCAATTATATGAGGAGGAAAGCTGCGAATGAAAGGATTCTCTTTCTTGATGATGTGCTCTGATGAAAAAAACAACACCATTACAACTGCACTGGATAAGGTGGCTAAGAGAATTAACTTTGAAAAGATGCTGATCTTATTCGAATTCTTGCAGTTTTCAATTGTCCAAATTGCGCAAGCGCCTAAGCCAACAAAAGCCAAATTGAAAACTAGATGTTCCGTCCATCCTAACTTTTCTAAAACTCCACCGCAGGAACAAGGAACAAAATCACTGTAATTGAGGATCAAGTAAATGTAAATACTGAAAGCTACCATCAATGAAAAAGAGCCATACAGCCCAATCAGTTTCGTTCGATCAAAAATCAAAGCAGCAGCCAATAGCAATTCAATGAATATGACCATAAAAGAAATAGGCCCTGCATAGGCGCTGAGCAAAGGAGACTGCCCTAGTTGAATCTGAAAGTTCTCAAAGTCCAAAAGTTTACTAACTGACGCATATACAAATAGAAGTATATACAGATAACTTATGAGGTTAATTATGGAGTTTTTAGTAGAAGTACTTAGTATCATTTCAATTCCTTTTAAATATCCGATTTTTAAATGAAGAAAAGCGGTATTAATTGAAAATCAAAACTATAGAATGAATCCTAAAATACTATTGCGAAAAAGTAGCCAGTATTTGTCAAAAATGTACTCTAAATGTTAAAGTTAAATAGCCTCATATGTTAATTGCTCATCTATTAATATTAAAACTGATGATTTGTTTGGACAAATACTGCCAATCATGGCCTTAAATGGTCAATTTCTTCTTTGTAATTTCTCAACTTTTAATTTTACTCTTTTCTATTTAAATTAAAATGTCTGATTTCAAAGCAAGAACAAAACTCACTCCAGAAAGAGCCCACAAAATGCTCCAAAAAGAAGATATGGAAATTACATTGGAAGAGGCTGAAAAAATTTTGGAGTTCTTAAGAAAATTGGCTAATATAGCTGTATCAAACTATCTTAAAAACAAGGGCAAAGACCTTTGATTCTTCCCTTCTTATTATATCTTAGTTAGCCGTCTTATAGGTTAATTTCTTCTAAGGAGATATCAATTATAACAACAAAATCCCCAGAAAATGATGAAAATCACCGATTTATACATTAGAGTTAGCACCGACGACCAAGCTGACAATGGCTATTCACAAAGAAATCAAGAGGAAGTTCTACGCAAATATTGTAAAATCAATAATATTCAAATAAGGGAAGTTGTTTATGAAGATCATTCAGCTAAATCTTTTAACAGACCTGAATGGAAGAAGCTTATTACTCTATTAAAAAGATATAAAAATAAAACCGATCTTATTTTATTTACCAAATGGGATCGGTTCAGTAGAAATACTGGAGATGCCTATCAAATGATCAGTCAATTAAGAAAATTAGGAGTTGAACCACAGGCAATAGAACAACCATTAGATCTTTCCGTTCCTGAAAACAAATTGATGCTTGCCTTTTATTTAGCGGCACCTGAAGTAGAAAATGACCGAAGGGCACTTAATGTTTTTGTTGGAATGCGTAGGGCTAAAAAAGAAGGCCGTTACATGGGAACTCCACCAGCAGGATACAAAAATAGAACCAGTGAGGAGGGAATTAAATATATAAAGAAAGTCGAGCCTGAAGCTTCCATCATGAAATGGGCTTTTGAAGAGATTGCCCAAGAAAAGTACAATACTTTACAAATCTTTAAAACAGCTCAAAAAAAAGGTTTGAAAATTAGCAAAAGTAGTTTTTGGAGAGCCATAGTAAATCCACTCTATTGCGGAAAAATATTTATTCCCAAATACAAAGAAGAACCAAGCGCCTTGATAAAAGGATTACATGAACCTATTATTACCGAAGAACTTTATTATAAAGTACAGGAAGCACTAGATGCTAGAAGAAAAAACTATCGGCCCAAAATTGAGGTTATAGACGACTTTCCACTAAGAGGTTTTCTAATGTGTCCTAAGTGCGAAAAACTACTAACTGCAAGCAAATCAAAAGGAAGAAATAAATATTATGCATACTATCATTGTACAGATGGATGTTCACACAGAGTAAGAGCTGAAATCCCAAATGAAGAAATGGGCTATAAACTTCAACAATTTATACCAAAAGAAAATTGCAAAGAACTCTATAAAATCATTATCACTGAAGAGTTTTACCGCCAAACCGGAAATTCAGCAAATGAAAAGAAAAAAATTCATGAAAGTATCAAAGACTATCAAAAAAGATTATCGTACACAAGAGACCTCCTTGCAACACAACAAATTGATGCTTCAGATTATAAAAATATAAAGTCTGATTATGAAGAAGTAATTTCAAAGCTAGAAGGTAAACTATCAGAATTTATTAATACTTCAAATGACTTAGAATCTTTACTCAACGAGGGTATTGACAGACTTCTACAATTGAATTACAGTTATGAAAAGGGAGATTTGAAGGGAATTCGGGATCTTATTGGTTCGATTTTCCCTGAAAATCTGACTTTTGAAGAAAACTCATTTCGAACCACAAGAATCAATGATGTTGCGAAGTTCATATACCTGATTAACAGCGAATTAGGGGAAAATAAAAACGGGAAAAAGAATATTAAAAATTCTTTTTCCCGCGAAGTAGACCCACAGGGATTCGAACCCCGACAAACGGTACCAAAAACCGGTGTGCTACCGTTACACCATGGGTCTTGCTTTTGATTTCGAGTGCAAATATAGGCCTTATTTCTTACCGACCAAACTTATTGGCAACTTTTTTATCATTCCCATTCTATTGTGGCAGGGGGTTTCGAGCTAATGTCATACGCCAATCGATTTATCCCATTGACTTCCTTGATGATACGATTGGAAACCAATTCTAAAAAATCATAGGGTAATTTTGACCAAGTGGCCGTCATAAAGTCAATGGTATCTGCTGATCTCAATACCGCGGTGTATTCATAGGTCCTTTGGTCGCCTGAAAAACCGACAGATTTCACGGGTAAAAGCACCACGAAAGCTTGGCTTACGTTGTCGTACAAATTGTGTCGGTACAATTCTTCGGTAAAAATCGCATCGGCTTCTTGTAAGATGCGCACTTTGTCTTCGTCAATGGCTCCCAAAATACGCACGCCCAATCCAGGACCTGGAAATGGATGGCGGTATACCAATTCCTTGGGCAATCCCAAAGCCAATCCCGCTTTCCGAACCTCATCCTTGAATAAATCACGCAATGGCTCCAAAAGCGCTAATTTCATGTCGTCTGGCAAACCACCCACATTGTGGTGCGACTTCACCGCTACGCCACCTTTGACAGCAAGCGATTCGATCACATCTGGATAAATCGTGCCTTGCGCCAAAAACTCAGCATCATTGAATTTACGCGATTCTGCCGTGAAGACTTCGATGAATTCTTTGCCGATGATTTTCCGTTTTTGTTCTGGATCATCCACGCCTTTCAATTGGGAAAAAAACTGCTCCTTGGCATCGATCAATTTGATGTTCAATTGAAAATGTTGTCCGTAAACTTCCATGACTTTTTTGCCTTCATCTTTGCGCAACAAACCGGTGTCCACGAAAATACACGTCAACTGATTGCCAATCGCACGATGAATTAAAATGGCTGCAACAGATGAATCAACGCCACCTGACAAGCCCAAAATAACTTGCTTGTCGCCTACTGTTTCTTTGATTTTTTCAATTTGGGTTTGAATGAAATCTTGGATGTCCCAATTGGTTTCTGCTTCGCAAATTCTAAAAATGAAATTTTCAATGATGTGGCTACCAAAATCACTGTGTGAAACTTCTGGATGAAATTGCACCCCATAAATTTTTTGTGCATCATTCACGATCGAAGCTATGTCCATCAACGACTTCCCACCTATTTTGAAACCTTCTGGTAAAGTTTGAACAACTTCCAATTGACTGAGCCAAACGGAACTAACTTGCGGTACATTATCAAATAAGACTGAACTTTCTGTCCATTCAAAATCTGCTACATGGTAAGCTTTTTCATTGGCTGTTTCAACTTTTCCGCCCAATAGATGCACGATAGTTTGCATACCATAGTCGATCCCTAAAATGGGAATGCCTTGTGCGAAAAGCTGTGCATCGATCAATGAAGCATCAGCTTCCATCACCGAAGCTGCTTCTCCTGACAAGATGATGCCTTTGGGTTGTTTGCTTAAAATAATGTCAAGTGAAGTGTGGTAAGGTAAAATTTCTGCATAAACGCCGAAATTCCGAATCTTCCTTGCAATCAATTGATTGTACTGCGAACCGAAGTCCAAAATGATGATTCCGTTTGTCATTGTGTGAATTTTGAACAAAAATAAGGATTCCATTACAAAAAAGAAGTCCTGAAAGCCATAGATTTATTTTGATCGGTGGACGGCGTCTAAAATTTAACATTGAATTCATCATAAAATACAATGCAAAAAACTCTTTATTCACCAATCCAAATCCAGCACGCCTTCCGTCGCTTTTTTCTGGATCACATGTACATGGGGAGCATTGGACAAAGCCACCGAATGAGGATCAATGACGTAAATTGGTTTGCCTTCAGGAACGAAATCCACCAAAGAAGCCGCTGGATAAACTTGCAACGAAGTACCAATCACCAACAACACATCCGCCTCCACAACTGCTGTGATCGCTCGATCCATCATCGGCACCATTTCTCCAAACCAAACAATGTGTGGCCGCAGTTGTGCGCCATCTTCCGCCAAATCTCCTATTTGAAGGTCATCATGCCAGTCCATTACTAAACTTTCGTCTGCTACACTTCTTACTTTCAATAATTCTCCATGCAAATGAATCACTCTTGAAGAGCCCGCCCGCTCATGCAAATCATCCACATTTTGTGTGATGATCTCTACTTCATATTTTTGTTCCAAATTTTTCAAAAAGCAATGGGCCGCATTGGGCTGTACTTCCTTCAATTGCTTTCTTCTTACATTGTAAAAATCCAACACCAATTTAGGATTGTTCAACCAACCTTGCCATGAAGCCACTTCCATGATGTCATGATTTTCCCACAAACCATTGCTGTCACGAAAAGTTGATATGCCACTTTCAGCACTAATTCCTGCTCCTGTCAGTACCACAATTTTTTTCATTTTCTAAATTTTATTGGATGCTTTCCTTCAAAAATAGCAAGTTTTTCATCAATTCGAAGCTTTCGTTTCATAAAAGAAGCCCCACAACACATGATGGGGCTTCTCACTCAAATTAACCATGAAGCAAATCAATTTATTTATTTTTAATCAAACTATTTTTTGATGATTTTGGCAGAGAATTTTGTTTTCTCCTGGGTAGTAATTTGGATGAAATAAATGCCCGCTGGCAAATGCGAAACAGCAACTGGACTTTTGTCCGTCGAAAGTACATTTCGTCCTGAAGCATTGTACACTTCTATTTTTTCAATGTCAAGTTTATCTTGGAGGTAAAAATAATCTTGGGTAGGATTGGGATACAAAGTGAGCTTGTTTTTGGATGAAATTGCTTCATTTGTGCGCAAGCTTTTTAAATCCAAATCATATTGAACAAGTCCTAAACCCGTTGTCGCTACAAAAACAGATGCCCAATCTCCATCAAAATGAATCGCAGTGGAAGAAAATGCATGAGCAGTCATAATAGGCATAAACAGCTCATCTCCGACGCTTTCCCAAGTTGTACCGAAATCCAACGAACAACTCATTTCAAAATCCGATGCATCAGAAGTATGTGTTGTCGCCACCATCACCCCATTTTTGACAGTTGAATGTTGCAAATGATGTACGATATCTTCGGTCAGCCGTGTCCAATGCTGCCCTTGGTCCAAACTTGTAAAAATGCCTTGGTTGGTTGCCAACGTCAATTGTGCAGCATTCAATGGATTTTGAACCAATTGAAAAATCATGTCTTCGTCCGCGTCCAACATTTCTAAACCTTGGCTCATTTCCTGCCAAATGGTGCCGCCATCTGTTGTTTGATAAATTCGACTGCCTTGTGCCACGACCACATGAAGTGGATTTTCATTGGGAAAAAGAATTTCTTTGACCACACCCGAAGTTCCTGGAACCGAAATGTTGTCAACTACAGGCGCCTCGATATTGGAAAAATCAATAGAATACAATTCAGGATCATTGCCATAAGAAGAAATTGACATCCAAATTTTATTGTTGCTCCCTGGAACTGCTTTCAAATTGTCTAAACTGTTTGAATAAGAAGAAAAAATGGGTTGTGCAGCCTCGCCATGATTTTCGCTCACCAACAGCTGACTTCCCATGAAACCACCACTGTATGTAAACACTCTTCCAACTTGGGTTGGATCAATAAAAATAGCCCCTCCTTCATTGTTAGAAAAATAGTTCAGTGGCATCACATTGTAAGCTGTTTCTTCACCATTTTGCCGATTGATGTGCCCCAATCCTCCTTGAATTCCATAATACAAATGCGCTTCTGTGCCATTTGAAAAATAATGCACATGACCATCAGTTACCGCATAAGGTGTTTTGACGCGTTGCATGGTTTCTCCTTTGTCCGAAGAAAAGAACGGATAGTAATTGGCCGAAACAAAAATTTCATTTTCTTGAAAAGGATTGAACGAAGCTTTGCTTCCATAAAAGTAAGTTTCCATTTCATCCGCTGCATTTTCGTAGAATTTCATTTGCCAAGTTGCACCACCATCTAGTGAAATCATGACTTGATTTTCTTCCAAAATGAGCAAATGAGCCGCATTGTTGGGATTGAATTGAATCACTTTGATATTGTTGAGAATGTAATCATCCCACGCAAAAGGAACGATGTTCCAAGTACTTCCACCATCCATGGACCGGTAAACATTTTGTGGATTTCCACCAAAACTGATGCCTGTGCCCAACCAAATTTCATCGGCATTTTCTGGATGAAAAGCAATGGGATCCAAAATGATGCCTGGCAGTTTCTCCTGCCAAGTTTGTCCGCTGTCCTCCGAGAGGAACAATCCGCCATCCACACCACTGTCTCCACCACCTCTTGTGATCCATATTTTTTCTGGTTGATTGGGAGAAAAAACGACTTGCTCTGGAAAAACATTGAAATGATCCGCGGTTGCATAAATTTCTGTCCAAGTTTGTCCTCCATTTTGGGTGAGATATACTTTACCAAACACATTGAAATCAATGCGGTAATTGATTGACAACAAAGCATAGTCGGTATCTGACTCCAAAATTTCATAGGTATGAATCCACACATTGTCTGCTTGCGGATCTGGTTGGGGAGCAATGTATTGGTGCGTCACTTCTTTGGTAAATTTGTTCAACACAAAAACTGTGCGGTTGCGCGCTTCAAGACCTGCATGAATGTAAAAAGTCAAATGATCATTTTGCAAAGTTTTCAAATTGTTTTGGGCGCTGTTGAAAGCACCATTGGGAACCGAATAGAAAACGGACCAATCTTCGCCATTGTTGGTAGAAGAAACAATGTGGTTTCCTAGGGTGATGGCATAAAGTTGATTCGGAGTGTTGACGTCATAATTCACATCAAACAAACGTCCGTGTTCTTTGGAACCGATGACTTCAAATTGTGCTTGAAGCATAGAAATAAAAAAGAAAAGTGTCAGTAAATTGAGCAGTGCGTTTCTCATGTTCTTAGTGTTAAAAAATTGAGATGCAAATTCGACACTACACCATTGATTGCCAAAAATAATGACTAAAATTGTAAGATTTCGATTAGGAAATAGTGTGACATCCCATTTAAATAGCTGAAATATAAGCGTATAGCTTTTCACTGTTGTCCAAATTCATTTTTTTGACAATCCTTTCTTTTCGCTTTCTACAGGCTTCAATTGTGATATTGAGCAACAAAGCAATTTCTTTACTCGACAAATTCATGTAAACATAGGAGAGAAAACGAACGTCATTGGCTGTCAAATTTGGATGCTTCTCTTTTAAAGCCGAAAGGAATCCATCATTGGTTGCTTCGAAATGAGAGAAAAACTCGTCCCAATCCGACTCTCTTTTCAAGTGATTTTTGAGTTCAAAAATTCTTCTTCTCAAATTATCATTTTGAGAAATTTCAGATTCCAAAGACAAGGATTCAATGATATTTTCCACCAAATCATTTCGTGTCAAAATCGATAGGGCTTTGGATGCCAATTGACGGTTTTTAGACTCCAATTCGTTTTTGAATTTTACCTGTTCCAATTGCGCCAAAACATTTTGCTCACTGAGTTGTTGTTCTAAAATTAACTTGTCACTTTTTTCCTTTTCCAGTTCGAGTTCCGCAATCTTTCGTGCATTTGCTGCGATGATTTCCCGTTGTTTGAGCTGGGCAAAATAATTGCGAAACGCCCAAAAAGAAAAAAGAAGCATCAAAAAAATGCCACCTATGATCCAGTAAAAAAGTCTTCTTTCTTGCTTCAATTTCATTTGGCTATCCAACAACTCTTTTTGGTAATTTGCCAATTCAAATTTGATGCGGCTATTTTCAAATAATTTTCCATTTTTAACCTTATAGAACCGATCTTTAGCCATTATCAAAGAATCTTTGGCCGCAAAAGCCAACTCAAAACGCTTTGTCTTTTGATAAATTTCGCTCAAATCTGTATACGCATCAATTTCGTTCTCAAAAGTCAATTGAGGATCTACCAAAGCTTTTTGCAGGTATTCAATCGCTTTTTCATGGTCGTTTTCCGCTTCGTAGATCGAAGATAGCAAGAGCAGATTGGACAGTCTGTATTCAGCCAAATTGGGTAGGTACAAATGAGACAAATTTCTTAAAGCAATTTGCTTGGCTGCTGCCAAATTATTTTGCAGCATAAGGTTCCTAGCATAAGCGATTTGTAATAATAAATAGACATCTGAATCTGGTTTCAAATACGCAGATGCGGTTTTCAATAATTCTTCTGCCTTGAGAACTTCTTTTTTCACATTACCAACTGTTGCCAAATTCAACGCATAATAACCGATTTTAATCGAATCATTGTTTTCCTTGGCCAATGCAAAAGCTTTGCTGAAATATTCTTCGGCTTTATTGTACTCATGTTCCTTGGAATACAAAATGGCAATGTTGTTCAACACCGTCATTTCAAATTTAGCATCCAATGATTGGACTGCTATTTTGTAAGCTTCGAGGTAGTGTTCCAAAGCTTCTCCATAATCCAACATCATGTAATAATTTACACCGATGTTATTGATCGCTAGAAATTCTTGTTTCGCCCAATGATTTTGTTGGGCCAAGGTTTGGGCTTGGGTTAAAATTTCCAGAGAAATCAAATGATTTTTTTGAATCATTTCATTCACTCCTTCAACGATCATCTCATCACACGACTCGATGGTTTGGGCCTTTAAATAAAAGGGGACCAATAAGATCCATAAAAAACAAATTATTTGATGCTTCACTGGTACTGTCTCAATTTTTAAATTCTAAAGATACAATAAAAGACAAATGGGTTTTAACATTAATTTACAAAATATCAAACAGCTAGATAATTACAATTAATTATATATAGAAGAAGCTTCTAAGAAACTAGCCAGCTGTTAAAAAAACGCTTAATGTTGAGACCAGTAATTATTATTTTGATAAAACGCTCAGTGGCAGATTGCCCATTTTAAAATAGAATTGCAATAAATAAACTCCAATCAATAGTTCAGTGCAATGCTCTCAATGCCTGACATAGATTGATTTTAAAAAAAATATGGCAAATCGAAATCAATTAAAATTAAGTATTTCGGAACCGCTCCGCCGAACTTTTATTCAAAAGCATCGTACATTAGAGATAGACAAGCATCTAGATTCAATTAAATTTTGAATTTTAATGTTGCATTAAAAAACGGTCAGCCTCTAGGATCTAGTGTCTAGTGTCTACTGTCTAGGATCTAGTGTCTAGATTTTCGTTTCTCGTATTTTTTAAAACAAAAAATCCCCAACATTGCTGTTGAGGATTTTAAAAAAACTGGCGGCGACCTACTCTCCCGCTGTAGCAGTACCATCGGCGCTGGCAG
>DATJBZ010000004.1:0-25921 GCA_035515075.1 Moheibacter sp.
AAACCAGCGTATCCACCTTGCCACTGAAAATTACTGTATTCTTTTCCTTTAGTTTTTATCCAACGACTGCTATTCTTTTTTATTTCCTCTGAAAATTTAGATAATGCTATGTTTTTAGACAGAATAGCCAGTATATGAATATGATTTTCCGTTCCATTGATTAAAATAGGAATAGAATCATTGGTTTTTATGATACCACCCATATAAGAAAAAAGCTCAGACTCAATCTCAGGCCGTATAAGAGGTTGATTGTGTTTTGTATGAAAAACCAAGTGAACATAAAGTTTAGATAAGGATTGTGCCATGTGGTTATATTTTCTACAATTTACCAATTTTATAAAATACCTCCTATTTTTATGCTGCCTTTTCAAGGCGCATTTTGATTCTGATTCTTACCAAGGCGTTGCCTTGAGCTAATGTATATTTCCCTTGCAGGGAAATGTTTTGTCAAAATGGAGCACTAAAATTGCTTTAAGGTTTAAGGCAAAGCCCTGAAAGGGCGACCATAACCTAACTTAGAGCAACGCTCTAAGAGCAAAACCATCTCTTCTAAAATGCGCCCTGAAAGGGCAGCATAAATTGCTCGTTTAATTACCTCCTAATTTTTAAAAGGATTTCATCTTCTGCCTTCAATTTTTCTGAATCAATCTCAAAACTTTCTTTCCAAGAATTTTCATGGTTAAAAATCTTAATATGATAATCTGTTGATTGAGATAATAACGCCGAAAAATCGCCGAATTCATCGGTTATCTTTTTTTCTATATCATGAATTACATACAAATTCAACATAGGTTTCCTCAAAACACTGATTTGAATTGAATCTCCAACAATTGGTTTTTCAAAATCATCCACTACTTTGAATTTGACTGTTTTGAGTTGTTTAGATTCATTAGGATAGTAGTTCTTCAAATTTAGAGCCAGCAAAAAACAGAATACGGTTGAAATAAACAATAAAATCAATTTTGGTCCAGAAGAAAATTGCCGTTTTTTACGATTCATTGTGAGAAGAAGAAATAATGATGAACAAAAAAATGAAACCAAGTAACCCCCACCGTTTCTCAAATGAAAAAACAAATACAAGACATACAATAGAATAAGCGAAACTGAAGAAATTAAAAAGCCTACTAAAAAACTTTTATGAATTTCTAATTTCATGATTTTAAACAATATCAATGTATGAATCAAGCCTGTACTTATAAGAATTATCCAATCAAGATACCCAAGTAATAAAATCGAAACAACTCCCAACAAACCTCCACTCACAATATAAGCCATAATAAGAAGCATGACTATTGAGAAAGTATTATTTTCAGTATTCATCCCATTTTAATCAACGATCCAACAACTCAACAATCGGTTTTCCAATGTTTCCGTTGGGTTCTTGAATGTGCAACAAAGCAGAAATCGTGGGCGCAATATCCGTCATATACACCTGTGCATGCGTGCTTCCTTTTTGAATGCCCCAACCCATAAAAACCAAAGGAATGTGGCTATCGTAAGGATTCCAAGCACCGTGCGTCGTTCCTTTGGTGTCTTTGTAAAAATCATACCATTGCGGTTCGTAAATCAACTGAATGTCGCCGCTTCTTTTGTGGTGGTAACCATTGATGGCCATGGTCCGCAAACGCTCTGGCATCGAAGATTGATTCAATTTCTCCATGTCTTCAGCAAATAAAATCGCTGGTTGTTTTTTATACAAACGAACCACTTCTTTTTTGATGATGGCTTCATCCAAACCATGTTTTTCAATTTTCTGATGGTCCAAAAAAACTTGGTTATTGAATACCGCATAAATCAATTTTTCAACCCCAAACTTTTTAGTTAAACTTTGGTTGATTTCACTCAACACTTCTTTTCTTTGAAACAAACCCGCTTCGCCTTTTTGGTCCAAAATAAATTGTGGGTTGTGCGCTGCACCATGATCTGCGGTCAAAAACAAAGTGTAATTTCCTTTGCCTACCGTTTGATCCAAATGATCCAAAAACTGTCCTAAATCTTGGTCCAAACGCAAATAAGTATCTTCAATTTTGGCGGAATTGATGGCAAATTGATGTCCCACATAATCGGTAGAAGACAAACTGATCGCTAGAAAATCCGGCACATTGGCTGAGTTTTGACCTAACTTTTCATTCTTCATGACTTCTTTGGCAAATTCCAAGGTCAATGTATTCCCAAAAGGAGTTGACTTGATGACATCTTTGCCCTCTTTTGCTCTTTTGGCAATGCTTTTCAAATCAATTGGAAAAGTTACTTTCTCCCCATCGATATAAGAAGCTTCGTACGGATTGTCGTCTTTGACAAAATCATTGTAAGTTGTCAATGGATACAAAGGTTTCCATCCTTGATTCAAATACCGATCGGTGTGTTTTTCTTGGTTAAATTTGGTAACATAATTCGGCAATTCTTTCATGTAAAAGGTAGAAGAAATCCAATTTCCATCGACCATCCAATACGCTGCATCGGCAAAATGTCCCGCAGGCAAAATCGCACCACGGTCTTTCAAAGAAATCCCAATTACTTTGGATTGAAAATTGGTTGCCAATTTCAATTCATCGGTCATGGTCGTCGTCAACAAATTCTTAGGCGACATCTTTCCTTGTTTATTTTTGGCATCCAAACCTACGCCTTCGACCGCATCATCTTGTGAACAATACATCCTGGTCTGAGTTTCTCTCATGTAAAAATCATTGCCTGCAATGCCATGAATCGCCGGAACACTGCCCGTATACACCGTACTATGTCCGATGCCTGTATACGTTGGCACATAAGGAATCAAAGTATTTTCTGCCGAAAAGCCTTCATTCAACAAGCGTTTGAAACCTTTCTCACCATAACGGTCATAGTATTTGTACAAATAATCCCAACGCATTTGGTCCACCACCAAACCGACCACCAATTTGGGACGTTCGTTGTTTTTTTTGACCTGTGAAAATGCAAAAGTTTGAAGCAATAAAAAATAGAAAATCAATAACCGATTCATGAACAATAGTTTATCATTTAAAAAGACAAAGCTACTACTTTCTATGTTAAAATAATGGTAAATCTCTTGTTGAAACTGTGGTGAAGCGCTCTAAAGAATGGGAAATTTGCTTTTTCTAATGGCTTTGAAACCTGAACTCACAAACCTCTTTGGGATCGGCGCCATTGAACATTTCGGTCAATAAACGCACACATTGATGGACATTGCACAAAGCTTGAAAAGTACCATGCTGCACAAAATCTGGAATTTCAACCAACCAAAAGAAACGATTGTATTTTTGAAATTGCACCAAGGTCCCATCTTCCAACAATAAACCAAAAGTACTGCCATCCATTTGTGGCAAATTTTCAAAAACATCCAACGCTTGTTCCAAGGTAGATTCCAGCGGAAAATCCATCGAAACTTTGTGGTTTTCGGAGATATTTTCAAAAAATAATTTCATCGTTTCAAATGTATTAAAAACCGATTGACTAACATAATTTCTTTTTTAAACAAAAATTTTCGCTAAAAAACAGTGCGCAAAGTCTTTCCCACAGAACATTCGATGATTTATTTTTCACAGCCAAAAAAATCCGCTAATTTTGGGCTTTAATTTGAAAAAAATGAACCCAATTCAATATACCGACCAACAATATTTTGATTTTTACAAGGCATTGCTTTTGCCTCGAATGATTGAAGAAAGAATGCTCATCAGTTTACGGCAAGGGAAAATCTCCAAATGGTTTTCGGCTTGGGGACAAGAAGCGATTTCAGTCGGTGTTACTTTGGCGATGGATCCGGAAGAGTACGTGCTGACGATGCACAGGAATTTGGGCGTTTTCACAGCGAGAAATATTCCGCTCAATCAACTTTTTGCACAATTCCAAGGAAAGGCCGAAGGCTTTACCAAAGGACGCGATCGTTCGTTTCATTTTGGCACTCAAAAACATAAAATTGTGGGCATGATTTCTCATTTGGGTTCTCAAATGGGCGTTGCGGATGGAATAGCCTTGGCGAATTTACTTCAAAAAAACAACCAAGCTACCCTCGTTTTTACGGGAGATGGTGGCGCAAGTGAAGGGGATTTTCATGAAGCCATCAACATGGCGGCAGTTTGGAATTTGCCTTTGATTGTTTTGGTTGAAAATAACCAATGGGGATTGTCCACGCCTTCGTCCGAACAATTCAAAATGAAATCTTTTGCAGACAAAGGCATTGGCTATGGAATCGATGCAGTTTCCATCAATGGCAATGATTTTATAGAAGTCTATGAAACCGTGCAACATTGGGCAAAAGAAATTAGAAAAAATCCACGACCTGTTTTGATCGAATGCATGACTTTCCGAATGCGTGGACATGAGGAAGCGTCAGGAACGGCGTATTATCCAGAAGGTTTGATCGAATCATGGGAAGACAAAGATCCGATTGTACAATTTGAAAATTTATTAAAAGAAAAAGGTGTTTTGACCAATGAAAGCATTGTCAATTTGCGAAAAGAAATGAGTGATTTCATTTTGGAAGAATTGAGCATTGCGGATGCCTACCCTAAAATCATTCCCAACAAAGCATTGGAAATGGCCGATGTCTATGCGGATTTTGCCAATGAAGCCATTGCGCCCACAACCATAGAAAATGACCGAGAAATCCGTTTCATCGATGCGATTACTGACGCTTTGGACGAAGCGATGCAACGCTATCCTGATTTGGTATTCATGGGGCAAGACATTGCAGAATACGGTGGTGCTTTCAAGGTGACAGAAGGCTTTGTAGAACGTTATGGCAAAGCGCGCATTCGCAACACACCGATTTGTGAAGCAGCAGTCATCGGTGCCGGTTTGGGCTTGTCCATTCGCGGTCAAAAGAGCATGATTGAAATGCAGTTTTCAGATTTCGTGTCGGAAGGCTTCAATCAAATCGTCAACAACTTGGCCAAAAGCCATTACCGTTGGGGACAAAATGCAGATGTGGTGATTCGAATGCCAACAGGCGGTGGCGTGGCGGCTGGTCCTTTCCATTCGCAATCCACGGAAGCGTGGTTCACCAAAATTCCAGGTTTAAAAATTGTGTATCCTGCAACGCCAGAAGATGCCAAAGCCTTGCTATTACAGGCTTTTGCAGATCCCAATCCTGTTTTATTCTTTGAACACAAAAAATTGTACCGAAGTTTGAAAAGCGTGGTTCCAACTGGCTATTACACTTTGCCCTTTGGTAAAGCGCGTTTCCACCAAGAAGGCAAAGATTTGACGATCATTACTTATGGCTTAGGGGTTCATATTGCTTTGGAAGTGCTGCAAAAACATCCTGAAATTGAAGCCGATTTGATCGATTTGAGAACTTTGATTCCTTGGGACAAAAACGCCGTCTTGGCATCGGTGAAAAAAACTGGAAAAGCCATTATTTTGCATGAAGATACTTTGGTCAATGGTTTTGGTGGGGAAATTTCGGCTTATCTTTCGGAAGAAGCTTTTGAAGATTTGGATGCACCAGTTTTTAGAGCAGCGAGCATGAATAGTCCGATACCATTCAATGCGGATTTGGAAAAACAATTCATGCCAGACCAAGAATTTGAAGAGAAATTGCTGAAGCTGTGGAAGTATTAATCGAAATAAATATGAAAAAAAACCATGCTTGATTTTTCATTGAATCCATAAAAAAAATCCACTCGATTGAGTGGATTTTTTATGCAATTTTATTTTTAACTTAACCTTCTACATAGAATTTATAGAAATATGGAATGGTTTCAATTCCTTTGTAGAAATTAAACAATCCAAAGTTTTCGTTGGGTGAATGGATCACATCAGAATTTAATCCAAAGCCCATCAATACTGATTTTGAGCCCAATTCTTTTTCAAACAAAGCAACGATCGGAATGCTTCCTCCACCTCTTACGGGCAAAGCTTCTTTTCCGAAAGTTTCTGTCATGGCTTTCTTGGCTGCCAAATAGCCTTTGTCCGTTGTGGGCAAAACATAACCATGTCCACCATGGTGTGGTTTCACTTTAACAACTACTGAAGAAGGTGCCAAAGTTGGGAAGTAATCCGCAAACAATTGGGTAATTTTCTCAGGATCTTGATGAGGTACCAAACGCATGGAAATCTTCGCATAAGCATGAGAAGCAATCACTGTTTTGGCTCCTTCACCTGTATAACCTCCCCACATTCCATTCACATCCAAAGTAGGGCGAATCGAAGTTCTTTCCAAAGTTGTATAACCTTTTTCTCCTTGAATGTCAGCAATACCAATCGATTGTTTGTAATCTTCTAAATCAAAAGGAACTTTTGCCATTTCTGCACGATCTTCTGCGGAAAGTTCTTCTACATCATCGTAAAAACCAGGAATGGTGATTTTCCCATTTTCGTCATGCAATTTTGCAATCATGTCACACAATACATTGATCGGATTGGGCACCGCTCCACCATAAACGCCAGAGTGCATGTCCAAATCTGCACCCTTCACCTCTACTTCCACATAACTCAAACCTCTCAAACCTACTGAAACAGAAGGCTGATCGTTTGAAATAATTTCTGTATCAGAAATCAATATGATGTCATTTTTTAGTTTTTCTTTGTTCTGACGAACGAATTCCCCCAAACTATTTGAACCTACTTCTTCTTCTCCTTCAATCATGAATTTGATGTTACAAGGCAATTGATTGGTCTGCACCATCGCTTCAAATGCTTTGACATGCATAAAGAATTGACCTTTGTCATCGGCAGATCCTCTGGCAAAAATAGCGCCTTCGGGATGGATTTTCGTCTTTTTAATTACGGGTTCAAATGGACCTGACTCCCACAAATCAATCGGATCAGCTGGCTGCACGTCGTAGTGACCATAAACCAAAACTGTAGGAAGATTTTCATCGATTATTTTTTCGCCATAAACCACTGGATAACCGCTCGTTTCGCAAACTTCTACTTCGTCCGCACCGGCTGCTTTTAAAAACTCAGCTACTTTATCCGCCGTATTCAACACATCTTGATTGAATGCAGGATCAGCACTGACTGAAGGGATTTTTAGTAATTCAATTAACTCGTCTAAGAATCGTTGTTTATTTTCTTCAATAAACTTTTTCGTTTCGTCCATTTATCGTTTTATTTTAAATAAAAAGCTAATGTAATAAAAAAATACGCTTTCCAGATCCTCTTTCTTAAAAACACTTATCTTCGCAACATATTTTAAGAAATATGATCATTTATAGTGTCACCATCAGTGTGGATGAAAAAATAGAAAAAGAATGGGTGGATTGGATGCGAAACATCCACATTCCTGAAGTCATGGCAACCGAGTTGTTTCTCAATTGCCGTTTTGCCAAATTAATTTCACACAAAGAAGAGGGCTATGTCAACTATTCGGCCCAATACAGCTGTGCTTCTTCAGAAAATTTAGATCATTACAAAATGAATTTCGCCAAGCAATTGCAACAAAAATCTTTGGAACAATTTGCCAATCAAATGCATGCTTTCCGAACAGAATTAGATGTCATTGAAGATTTTTAATCTCTTGTCCATTGTGTTAATCCCATGGCCGATCTTCTAAAGTTGATTTTATAAGCGCGATACCGCTTTGATTTTCGAAATCGTCAATCCATTTTTTCAATTTCAACTGATTCTCGGGCGTATGTGGTATTTTAACATTAATACTTGCTGGGAAAATATCTTCCTCATAAACATCCATGGAAATGCCTGACTCTACTTCTGCTAATCTCTTCGCTTCCTCTTTTGAAATATAATCTACATTTCCTGGCCCAAAACTCTCGGATAAATTACCATGAATAAATTCTAAGTCTTGGTCAGAAACAACATCATTTAAATAAACTATAAACACAATCGATTCTTGAACGAAAAAGTTTTCCAATATGCTTTCTGAAAAATCTTTCAGATGCTGCAATTGAGTTTCTACTGATTCTTTTGGCACAGCCTCTTGCGCCAATCCTTTGATATTCATCGCTAATAATAAAATAACAAATCCAGTAATTGAATATTTTTTTCTCATACTTTTCTTCATAAATTCATCATTGAATTAACTTCTCCAAAGCATATTATTTTAACTATAATATGCATATCATTATCAATGTTTTAGAAATAAACGCATTTTCAATCTTGATCAATGAAATCAAATAGTTCTTTTATTGATACATTAAGAGCTTTTGCTATTTTTAACATTGTTGAAATCCGCATTTCTTGCCTTCCTTTTATATATTTCCGAAGGTTTTCCACATCCATATCAGCGTCATGAGCAACTTCTCTCGTTTTTAAATTTTTGTCTTTTATTATAAACTCTATTTTTTTCCCTAACTCAATAACTTCATCACTTATCTTTGTTTTTCTAATACGTTTTTTCATATTGGAAAATTACCTTCGTCTAATTGCTTTATTGTGATTGAAAACAATCGGTTGCATTTAACTGATTTTGTTTTATATTTGTTAAAATATAAAAACGTACAATGAATAAACATTATCTAAAATCTCAATATAAATCAACAGGAATGGCGTATCTCTTGTGGTTTTTTCTTGGAGTTCATTATGGCTATTTAGGTAAATGGGGACTCCAAATTTTATATTGGGTAACTTTGGCAGGTTTGGGAATTTGGTGGATTGTAGATTTATTTACGATTCCTGATAAAGTAAATAGTTATAATTTAAAAATATCTAAAAAAATAACTGAAATCGAGAAAAAAGAAAAAGAAGAAGAATATCATAAAAACATGACGCTCCTTTCTCAGATAAAAACAAAATAATCGATTAATAACCAATAAGATTGCAAACTAAACTTACATTTATTAAAATCAATTTACATGAGAAATTTTATAGAAATAATAACTTCTTTAATTATAGGAATAGCATTAGGCTTTTTTTGTGGAATATACTTTGTAAAGAATTTTAACTTGACCAATTCAATTGATCAAAAAGAAATTAAAAAAGCTAAAAATCCTTATGAAGATAAATTAACAATAGAAATAGAAGCTACTGGATATTTATCTGTTAATGTTTGGAAACCCTATATAGAATTCTACGTTACAAACATTTCAAATGAAGAAATTAATGATTATATAGATTTTAAAGTTGATTTTATAGATCAAGATAATAATGAAAACTTAGGAAGTCCATCTAAAACAATTATATCTGGATATCAATCAATTCTACCCAACGAAAAAAGATTAATTCAATTTCTACCGTTTATTGGAAAACATGGAGCTACAAAAAAAATGGAAGAGAAAAATGTAATAGCAAAATTTTATCTTGAAAACGCTTATATTGGTGAAACGCGAATTGAAAACAAAAGAATTAGATAAACATGAATAATAAATTAAGAACAGAAACTTTATTAACTTTCTTTTTTGGGAAATATAGTGATTACAAATTAACTGGTGTATATAGAGCTTTTCGTGATTTCAATCGAACTTTACGAACTAAAGAGTATGATAAAACTGAATACGAAAACTTAAAGATTAAAACTTCAGAAATAATTGTAAATCAATTATCTTTTCTACTTACACATGAATTTTCCAACCAACAAGAATTTGATGATTTTCATAAACAAATTTGTGATAATGTTAAAAACAATTGGAATCAACTTACTTACGGACAAATCCAAAAATGGATAAATATGACTTTAAAGTATTGGTTGATAATAGGAAAAGAACATATTGATAATATTGAACTTAATTCAAAATGGTTTCATATTCCAATCGATAGCTTAATATTACTCGAATTTTTCTCAGAAAAATATCCTAAAATACCTTGGAGCAAAATAGATTATAAAATATATTTTGAGTATCAACTTCGTTTTAGAAAAAAACTTCTTCAAGGCGAAATTCCAATTATAAAAGAAACAGAAACATTTAATAATTTATTGAAAAATATTACTTGATATTTTAAGACAAATCTATTTCGTCAATTTCTCCAAAGCATACTGAATCATCGCATCAATCGTCTTTTTGGAATTTTGACTGAATGCTCCCAAAGCACGGTTGGCAACAATGCAATTCAAAGACATCGCCTCGTGTCCCATCATTTTGGACAAACCATAAATGCCCGAAGTTTCCATTTCAAAATTGGTCACACGGTGCCCATTGTGTGCAAAACTCGACAAGACCGCATTGATATCTTCTGGTGCTGGTTTCAAACGCAAAAAACGCCCTTGTGGACCATAAAACCCGTTGGCTGTAGCCGTAATTCCCGCAGTGGTTTGTTCGCTGGACAATAATTTCAATAATTCTTTTGAACCCTCCACAAAATAAGGTGTGGCTTTTTTCTCGTCCCAATCGGCGTGTTGCAAAAAGGCTTCGCCCAAATCCATCTCCATGATCGCTGCGCTATTTTCGTAAAAATGCATCAAGCCATCAAAACCCAAACCGTGTGAACTCAACACCAAACTGTCCACAGGAATGTCCGCATGCAAAGCGCCTGAAGTCCCTAATCGTACGATTTTTAAAGATTGTAATTCATTTTTAGTTTCTCCAGTGGCTAAATCAATGTTCGCCAAAGCATCCAATTCACTCAACACAATGTCGATATTGTCCGTTCCCATTCCCGTAGAAATCACCGTCATTCGTTGGTTGTTCAAAACTCCGGTATGGGTCACGATTTCTCTTTTTTGGGTTTGAAACTCAATGGTATCAAAATATTTGGACACTTCTTTGACGCGGTCAGGATCACCGACAGTGATGACCAAATTGGCCAAATGTTCCGGACGAATGTTGCAATGGTAAATGCTTCCGTCCTCGTTTAAAATCAATTCTGATGCTCTTTTGCTCATTTTGTTCGGGTTTAAAGGCCAAAGCTAAACAAAGTTCTTTTAGTGCCGATTTAAAATCCTATAAAATTTTTATTTCAAATGGGTTTCCAAGTAGTAAAAATGTGGCTTCATTTTGACCTATGCTTGATTGCTTTTCTCCATTTCCTATCCACTAAAAAACTATTTCAAAAATATCTCCTAAATAAAAGTTAGCTTATTCTAACTTTTTAGTATGTTTGCCGAAACTATTGAACAATGCTCGATTCAATCATCCACTATTTTGAAAGTATCTCACCCATATTGGCCGCTTTTTACGCTTCGTTATTCACTTGGTTTACCACGGCCTTGGGCGCCTCATTGGTGTTTTTCTTTAAAAAAATGAACCAAAACATTTTTGATGGCATGTTGGGTTTTACAGGCGGCGTGATGATGGCTGCAAGTTATTTCAGTTTGTTGGCGCCAGCGATTGACATGAGCACACACGAAGGTCAAGTCAATATGTTGCCCATCGTATTGGGCTTTCTGTTCGGTGCTTTGTTCATTTATGGTTTGGACAAGATTTTGCCGCATTTGAACAAAAAGTACAAAACAGCATCAGACGAAAAATCCCCTTGGAAAAAAACGAGTTTGTTGACCTTGGCGATAACTTTGCACAACATTCCAGAAGGTTTGGCCATCGGCGTTTTGTTCGGCGGTGTAGCGGCAGGCATTCCTGAAGCCAGCATTGCAGCAGCAGTTACTTTGGCCATTGGCATTGCGATCCAAGATTTTCCGGAAGGCATTGCGGTTTCTATTCCTTTGCGACGCATGGGCATGTCACGCAGAAAAAGCTTTTTTTATGGACAAGCTTCTGCCATCGTAGAACCGATTTTCGGTGTTTTGGGTGCTTTAGCGGTCCTATTTTTCACCGCAATTCTCCCCTTTGCTCTGGCTTTCTCCGCTGCTGCGATGATTTATGTCGTTTTGGTTGAAATCATTCCTGAAACCCAAAACAGAAACAGCAAAAACATTGGCATTGGTGGATTTATCGTGGGTTTTGTGGTCATGATGACTTTGGATGTGATATTTTCTTAAAAAATTAATTCAAAATTTTTTACATCAAAAAAAGAAACTTAAACGATTTTAACAATTCAAATGGAATTCCCTAAAAATTCCCTAAATAACTGCTACAGCTAATGGCAGGTTGAATTTAAATTTTATATTCGAATTTAAAATTAACAAACATGAGATACTTTACTTTTACTATTTTCGCACTTTTGTGTGCAGGATTTTTAAGTGCACAAGACGCTTTGGTCGTTGATTATGAAATGTATACAAAAATCAATTTGGACGATTTACAACGCTCTTCCAATAGCCCTATATCCAACAAAGAATGGCAAGATGCTATGGAAGAAGCCATGGCAAAACCTTCGTATTACCAATTGACCTTAACACCTGAAGAATCGATCTATGAATATGTTGAGAAAATTGACAACCAACAAAAAGATGAAGGAAGACGCGTGATGGTTCGTTTTGGAAGTCAAGGGAAATTGTACAAAAATCTGAATGAGAATTTAACTTTAAAAGAAGCCAATAATTTCAATAGCGATTATTTGATCAATGATACTATTGCCAACTACGATTGGAAAATCACCCGAGAAACCAAAGAAGTTTTGGGTTACGAAACAAGAAAAGCAACAGCAGTTGTCGATAGTACAAGATCGATCACCGCTTGGTATGCGCCAAAATTGGCATTCAAAAATGGTCCTGAAAGTTTGAATGGCTTGCCAGGTTTAATTCTTCAAGCTGAAGTCATTCAATCGAAAAATAAAAACACACAAACCCAAACTTATACGGCCATTGCACTCAATGTAGGCAATGAGAAAACGAAAATTCAAAGGCCAAAAAAAGGTAAAAAAGTGACCAACCAAGAATTCAAAATTGCCATTGAAAAACAAATGGAAAAGATGAAAGAAATGCGTGGTGACGGCGTAGACAAAGATTGATCTTTCTCTCCCCACTTTTGTAACAAATCACTACTTTTCATTACTAATCATGGTAAATCTTACTTATTCATGAAGAAATCCTTTCACCTTTTTTCTGTTTTTTTCTTACTTTGTTCAGTTGCATTTGCACAAGACAAGTGTAAACTTCGTGGCGAAATCAAAGACAGTTTAGGTTTGCCCATTTTTGATGCCTCAATTTCTGCTTTCAATGCCAAAAACGAAGGCGTTGCTTTTACTTTCTCTGATGTAGAAGGAAATTTTGTCTTGGAAGTGCCTTGTCAAAATACTTACGACATAGAAATTGAGCACATTGATTACGATTCTTATTCGGAAAAAGTAAACATGGACAAATCGCGTTCGATCCGAATCAAAATGAAAGAAGCCATCGTTTCCTTACAAGAAGCGGTCATTCGCGCCAAACAACCAATCACGGTCAAAGGTGATACCATCGAATACGATGCGGATTCTTTTCGAACCGTAGCAGATGAAAACTTAGAGGATTTGCTCAAAAAATTACCCGGTTTGCAGGTCGAAAACGGCAAAGTTTATTATGAAGGAAAAGAAATCAAAACCATCAAAGTGGGCAATCGTGAAGTTTTGGGCGGAAACACCAAATTGTTGACCAAAAATTTACCGGCTGATGCAATTAGTAAAATCCAATTGAACAAAAAATTCAAAGCCAATCCTTTTTCAAATTCCATGTCGGATGATGAAGAAGCGATGTTGAACATTGAATTGAAGGAAGACAAAAAGAGCTTGCTCTTTGGAAATGTTACTTTGGGTGGTGATGCCAACGAACACACCGATCTCCAATCGAAACTTTTCTATTTCAGTCCAAAAACCGATGCAACCAGCATCACGGATTTCAATACGTATGGAAAAGAAGTGTTTACTTATGAAGATTACTTTACTTTTTTGGGAGGAATTTCTGAATTGATGGACGAAGGAAGTAGTTTTTCTTTGCGCCAACCCTCAAATTCAATCAGTCTGGGTACTGCGCAAGATGCAGCGGAAATGAATGCGTTTTTGTCGGCTTTGCACTTTGGTTATGAACCCAACAAAAAATGGATGACCAATGCCTTTGTACTCTTCAATCAAAATGATTTGCATTTCAAATCAACCCAAGAAAGAATTGGTGACCAAATGACCTTTAGAGACGAACAAGTGAACAACCAAAAACTCTTGTCTACTTTGGGAAGAATTCGTGCAGATTTCACACCCAATAGCCGATCTCAATGGAAATACCGCGCGAGTTTCAACTATTTGGAAAACATGGACGAACAGTTTGCTGATACGTATTTGAATGAAGTTTCGACAGGAAAAAGAAACAATTTCGTCGACAAAACCAGCTTTAGTTTGAGACAGAATTTGAGTTACATCAAAAAAGTAGGCAAAGACCACAACCTTGGATTTTACCTTCGTCACCAATGGATGAACGACCAACCTGAAACCTCGATTTTTTCAGATGCTACACCGATTCAACTCGATGGTTTGAGTTTGTTTGATTTGAACCAAAACAAAAAATTGACCACACAAAATTTACAATTGTATGGAATTTACAATCATTTGGTCAACAATACCACCAATTTGCGTTTCAAAGCAGGAAGCAATTTCAGTTGGCAAAAATTGAACATTTCGATTGATGAAGCCAACGCATTGATCCACCAAGATTTCTTTCAATCAAAATCTGATTTTGACTTCACAGAAATGTATGCCGATGTGACTTTGACCAAAAAATTCGGTCCTTTGAAAATTGACGCGGGAATTGGTTTGCACAATTTCAGCGAAAAAACCAATTTAATCCATGACAGTCGTTCGGTGAATTTCACCAAATTCTTGCCGCACATTACTACTGAATTGAATTTAAACAATGTGCAACGCATCAATTTGAGCTATAATCAAAGTTATCAATTGCCCAATTTGGTGGATCTAAACGAAGGTTATGACATTCAAAACTACTATTCGGTGTACAAAGGATTTTTGGGCTTGAAAGAATCACTGTACCACAACATTGGATTGCAATACGGTTATTTCAATTCGTTCAATTTCTTGAATTTCTATGCCGGCGGATCTTACCAAAAAAGTGTGGACAACATGCAGAATTCTTCTGACATGAGCAGTTTGCCACAAATCAACTCCTTGATCAACAATAGAGAAGATGACCAAAACTTAAACTTTTACTTTGGTGGAAGCAAACGTTTCAGCCGTTATTATTCTTTGCGTTTGAATTCAAATTTGACTTATATGGATTATTATACATCGATCAATCGATTGATTTTTGATGGCAATAATCAACCAATCAGCAATGAAGAATTGACGCACAATACTTCGTTCATTCAGAATTATACTTTGACCAATCAATTCAAATTCAAAAAGAAAATCGAATTGGATGCAGGATTGAACTATATGCAAAATAACTTTAATTCATTGACCAAAAATGAATTTGTGACTTGGCGTCCGTTTGCGAAGTTGGCCTGGTCCGTTCATTCCAAAGTCTTGTTGCAATCCGATTATTCGTACCGTATTCAATACCAAGATGAACAATTGATCAATGAAAATCAAGCCTTGAATGCTTCTGTTCGTTTTCATGTGGCCAAAAGCACTTATTTGACTTTGATTGGTGGAAATCTATTGGGCGATGAACGCATGGTGAATTCGAGTTTCAATGCGGCTTACAACCAAACGATTGTCAATACGCGAGAATTGTTGGGCCGCTATTTTTTGGTACAGTTGCGGTATAAATTCTAATTGAATCCATTTTCAGATCAAATCATCTCAAACCGCTTGATAAAGATTAGGTTTCGCTAAGCTTTTTAATCGTAAATTTGGGCGTAATTTAAAAACAATCACTGCAATTAATATGAACACACAAGATTTTTCACTTCGCCACATTGGGACATTGACCCACGAAGCCGATGAGATGCTTTCTACCATTGGAAAAAATTCAATTGAGGAATTGATCAACGATGCCATGCCAGCAGACATTCGTTTTGAAAAAGCATTGGATTTACCAGCTGCTTTGTCAGAACACGAAACGCTACAACATTTGAGCGAATTGGCTGCCAAAAACAAAACCGTTAAAAGTTACATCGGTTACGGTTATTATGGGACGATTTTGCCGTCACCGATTCAAAGAAACATATTAGAAAATCCAGGTTGGTACACCGCTTATACGCCTTATCAAGCAGAAATTGCCCAAGGACGTTTGGAAGCCTTGTTGAATTACCAAACAGTGGTCGCAGATTTGACGGGCTTACCGATTGCCAATGCTTCTTTGTTGGATGAAGCAACCGCTTGTTCAGAAGCCATGTTGATGATGTTGAACAGCAAACCTAGAGAAAAAAAGAACGCAGAAAAATTCTTCATCAACCAAGATATTTTTCCACAAAGTTTGGCCGTTTGTCAAACCAAAGCCAGTGGTTTAGGAATTGAAATTGTTGTGGGTGATGCTTTGACTTTTGAATTTACCGATGATTTCTATGGTGCTTTGTTGCAATTGCCAGGGAAATCAGGAAGAATATTTGATTACACCGATTTGATTCAAACCTTGAAAGCCAAAGGAATGCAAGTTGCGATCGCAGCGGATTTATTGGCCTTGACTTTGATCAAATCTCCCGCCGAAATGGGCGCAGACATCGCCGTTGGAACCACCCAAAGATTTGGAATTCCAATGGGTTACGGTGGACCACACGCTGCCTACATGGCTTGTACAGAGGATTACAAACGTCAGATTCCTGGACGAATCATTGGCGTTTCTCAAGACAGCAATGGAAAAATGGCGTTGCGTATGGCGTTGCAAACCAGAGAGCAACACATCAAACGTGAGCGCGCAACTTCCAACATTTGTACGGCCCAAGTTTTATTGGCGGTCATGGCGGGAATGTACGCTGTTTACCACGGAAAAGAAGGTTTGAAATACATTGCCAACACCATCCATCAAAAAGCGGTTCGTTTGCATGATGCTTTGAATGAATTGGGTTACAAAGTGACCCATGATGCGTTTTTTGATACCCTTCAAATTGATGCAGACATCATTTCAGCAGAACAATTTGAACACCACAATATTTTGGTGAATTTCTTTGAACAAGGAAAAATCAGCATTTCAGTGGACGAAGTCACTTCAGAAAATGATTTGAATCAATTGATCCATGTTTTGGCTGAAATCAAAGGAAAAACCATAGACACGCCTGAATTTAGCAACAATAAAATTCCAATGAGTTTGGAAAGAACGTCTGATTTCATGACGCATGAAGTATTCAATTCTTACCATACAGAAACAGAATTGATGCGCTACATCAAGCGTTTGGAAAAGAAAGACTTGGCTTTGAACCATTCGATGATTGCTTTAGGATCTTGTACGATGAAGTTGAACGCTGCGACAGAAATGTTGCCGTTGAGCTGGGCCGCTTTCAATTCGGTGCATCCATTTGTTCCTAAAAAATATGCGGCAGGTTACCAAGAAATGATCAAAAACTTGGAAGAATACTTGTCTGAAATTACTGGTTTTGCAGCGACTTCGGTTCAACAAAACTCTGGTGCACAAGGTGAATATGCTGGTTTGATGGTCATTAAATCTTATCAAGCCGCACAAGGAGAAGGCCATAGAAATGTGGTGATCATCCCTGAATCGGCACACGGTACCAATCCAGCTTCTGCTGCAGTTGCAGGAATGAAAGTTGTGATCGTGAAAAACTTGCCAACGGGTGAAACCGATGTGGAAGATTTGAAAAAGAAAATCGAGCAACACAAAGAAAACTTGTCGGCTTTGATGATTACGTATCCATCAACTTACGGTGCTTTTGATGCGAACATCAAAGAAGTGACGCAGTTGATTCACGAAGCAGGTGGACAAGTGTATATGGACGGTGCGAACATGAATGCACAAGTTGGATTCACCGCGCCAGGTTTGATTGGTGCCGATGTTTGTCACTTGAACTTGCACAAAACTTTTGCGATTCCACACGGTGGCGGTGGTCCAGGAGTTGGTCCAATTTGTGTCGCCAGTCATTTGGCGCCTTATTTGGGTTCGCATCCTTTGATTGAAACAGGAGGAGAAGAATCTACCACAGTTTATTCGGCTGCACCTTATGGTTCATCGTTGATCTTGTTGATTTCTTATGCTTACATCCGCATGTTGGGAGAAAAAGGATTGACCAACGCTACACGTCACGCGATTTTGAATGCAAATTATTTGAAAGCGAGATTGGAACCGCACTATGATGTGTTGTACATGAACCAAAACAAAGTGGTTGCCCACGAATTTATATTGGATTTCCGTCCGTTTAAAAAACATGGCATTGAAGTCGTAGACATCGCCAAACGTTTGATGGATTATGGATTCCATGCGCCAACCGTTTCTTTCCCAGTAGCAGGTACTTTGATGATTGAACCTACGGAATCGGAAAGCAAAGCGGAATTGGATCGATTTGCAGAAGCAATGATTCAAATCAAAGCGGAAATTGATGAAGTGGCCAATGGAGATTTTGCAGAAGACAACAACGTTTTGAAAAACGCGCCGCATCCTTTGGATGTTGTGACTGCTGATGAATGGGATTTCCCTTATTCAAGACAAAAAGCTGCCTATCCTTTGGAATGGGTCAGAACCCGCAAATTCTTTACGCCAGTAGCCCGTGTAAACGATGCTTATGGTGACAGAAATTTGATGTGTACTTGTCCAAGCATTGAATCGTACATGACAGAATAAGTCCATTCAAAAAATAATAACCCATGGTGGATGAAGTTTTCTTTGTCCACCATTTTTTTTAGTTAACTCCTCTCTCTATTTGAAAATAGCCATTTCATTAAATTGCTCTCTAATTATATTCTATTTACTTTGGTCCAATAATTCATTCATCAATGAAATCAAACATCTGCACACTATTCCTTTTTTGGTCTATGCTCCTATTCTGCGCATGTTCTTCCAATGTACAACTGAAATATGGCGATTATTTTGAAGAAATTGATGGTTTAAAATTGAATTATAGTATTCGTGGAAAAGGTCCAGAGATGCTTGTTGGTCATGTGAGTTCAGGAAAAATTGGTTATCAACTTAGTTTACAACCTTTAGAGGAGTTTTTCACTATGGTGTATTATGAACCTAGAGGAACGGGGCAATCTGAAATTCCTTCCAGCCTCGAAGGCTACCAACAAGAATTCATCGTTGAAGAAATTGAAGCGTTGAGAAAGCACCTTGCCGTTGACCAGATTTGGCTGTTTGGCCATTCTGACCAAAGTGCCATTGCTCTACAATATGCCTTGAAATTTCCACAACAAACGGCTGGATTAATTCTGAGCGGTACTAGTTGGATTGGTAGTCAACAAGAAAGCTATGAGCGCAGAGCCAAATCGGAAAAGGAACGCGCCGAAACTTCCCCATGGTTTGCTCAAGTGATTCAAGACTGGGATGACATGATTCAATACAATAAATCTACTGCACCTGACGGAAGAGACCTTACTGACGCCCCCATCAAATGGTGGTGCTATGATGAGATTAGCGCACAAAAAGTCATTCCCATCGTCAGAGAAATTGCAAAAGCGGGCCGAAGAAAACCAATCAATGGTGAGTTTGTTAGAGAATCTGAAACAGAAAGACAAAAATATTTGAATGCCCAACAACAATTTTCCAGCATTCAAAACAATATTTTGATTCTCAATGGAATTGATGATACAAATAATCCGCCCCAATATGCGAAGCAATTGCACCAAAACTTGCCCAATTCAACACTCCTACTCATCGACAAAGCAGGTCATTTTCCTTGGATTGAAAATTCAGAGGAGAGCTTTCAATCAATTGAAAATTGGTTCAACAGTTTGAATTAATCATTTCATCATAAATAATTTATTTATTCCATACCGAATTATTCCTTCACAAAACGCGCAGTTTGCGTATAATTGGACGGATAAGCTCCGACTTGCAACAACATGGGACGCAACACAAATTCAAAATCCAAGGCTGCTACTTTTCCACTTTTATTTAAATGAAATTGCATGAATTCTTCCCGTTGGGCAGGATTTTTCCAAATGGCGCGGAAGGTGTCATAATGCCAATGTTCCAATTTCGCTTCCAAACCTTCAGTCTCCCAAAAATGCAACACCAAATTTTGGCCGTGCTTTTTCACTTCCACTTTTCCATAAGCCGGAGAGCGATAAACGCCAACATAAGCCTCTAAGTCCAAACTCGGTTGGGTGTTTTTGATCTTCGCTTGGTGAATTTTCTCTCGTTCACTCATTGCGCGTTCATAACTTTTTTGGTAAGATTGCCAATAACGCTGGTGCCAATCGGTTTCATTTTCGCCCAAATAAGCATCCAAGACTTGGTAAGCAATCGCATTGCCCAAATTGTTGAAATTATTGCCTACCACAATCACGCCCAATTCCAATGCTGGAAAAAGGAACATCGCTGTATTGAATCCATCGGTCGCTCCACCGTGCGTGATCACGCGTGTCCCTTTGTAATCTGTGATGTTCCAGCCCAAACCATAACTGTTCTGAGGACGCAAAGCGTTGGCGGACTTTTGTGCCATTTGAGGTTGATGGATTTCATCCATTTGTTCTGGACTGATGATGGTTTTTCCTTGAAAATTCCCAGCAATGCCCAATTGCATCAACATCCATCGGTTCAAATCATTGACTGAAGCATTTACGCCTCCTGCAGGTCCAGCATTGTCCCAATTTCTTCGTGGAATGGCTACTACTTTTCCTTCGATTTCTTGGTGAGGATACGCTTGGTTGTCGTTCTTTTTAATTTGTGTAATGCTTGTCGTTGTGGCATTCATTTCCAAAGGAACAAACAGTTCTTCTTTTAAAAATTCATCCCAGGTTCGGCCATCGACATACTCAATAATTTGGCCCGCCAAAGAATACATTACATTGTTGTACACAAATTCAGAACGAAAAGGTTTTTCCAAATCCATGAAACGCATTTGATACAAAACTTCATCCCGAGAGCTGTTGGTCATGAATTGCAAGCGATTGCCCAAAATTCTACCCAAGCCCACACGGTGCGTCAACACATCGCGAATGGTCATTTCTTGGGTTACCCAAGGATCTTTCATTTGAAACCAAGGAATGTGTTGGGTGATTTTGTCATCCCATTGGATTTTTCCTTGGTCCACCAAAATCCCCAAAGCTGCCGCAGTCATGTTTTTACTGACCGAGGCAATGCTAAAAATTGTGTTGGCATCTACTTTTTCTCCACTTCCCAAACGTTTTTCTCCAAAACCTTGAGCATAAAGCACTTCTCCATCTTTTACGATGCCCACGGCCATGCCTGGAATTTTCCAATCTTTTCTGGCTGCTTCTACCCAAACATCAAAATCTTTGGGCAAGGGGTTTTGTGCAACGACTGAATTGAAAAATAATGCAAACAATAAGACCAATGAAATGGCCCATTTTTTTGAATCAATAGATACCATAAGCTGAATTTTTCGCTAAGATAAGCACAACTTTAGACTCGGTCGAATGCAGAAGTGTTTGGGAAATTTAAACCGATAATTTCTCCAGTAAATAATGGCCTGTATAGGATTTTTTGATTTTGGACAATTCTTCTGGTGTGCCTTGTCCCACAATTTCACCGCCATGCTTTCCACCGTTGGGGCCGATATCAATCAACCAATCTGCTGATTTGATAATGTCCATGTGGTGTTCGATCACAAAAACAGTGTGTCCCAGATCAATCAAAGATCGTAAAGCTTTCAATAGTTTATTGACATCGTGAAAATGCAAACCCGTCGAAGGTTCATCAAAAACAAACAAAGTCGGTTTGTGATTGCTTCCTTTGCTCAAGAAAGAAGCCAATTTGATTCTTTGCGCTTCTCCGCCGGACAGGGTATTGGACGATTGTCCCAATTTGGCATAGCCCAAACCGGTATCGTGCAAAGGTTGAATTTTCTCGACAATTTTAGTTTCTTTGTGTTCACTAAAAAATGTCAAAGCGTCGTCCACGGTCATTTCCAGAATATCTGCAATGTTTTTCTCATGGAAACGAACGTCCAAAATTTCTTTTTTGAAACGGTGGCCGTGACAGGTTTCGCATTCGAGTTCAACATCTGCCATGAACTGCATTTCAATCGTGATCAAACCTTCACCTTTACACGTATCGCATCGCCCACCATCGACATTGAACGAAAAGTGTTTCGGCTGAAAGCCCATCAATTTGCTCGCTTTTTGTTTGGCAAATAAATTTCGGATGTCATCGTAGGCTTTAACATAGGTCACTGGATTGGAACGCGAAGATTTACCAATTGGATTTTGATCGATCAATTCTAAATTTTGAATTTGGTTCAAATTTCCACCAATCGCATCAAATTCGCCGATTTTACTGCCATAAATGCCTAAATTTCTTTGAATTGCGGGCGTTAAAATCTCTTTCATCAAGGTACTTTTTCCAGAACCACTCACACCAGTAATCACCGTCATCGTATTCAACGGAAAACGAACATCCAAGTTTTTCAAATTATTTTCTCTGGCACCTTTGATTTCGATGAAATTTTTGAAAGGAATTCTGTGTTCAGGCAATTCAATTTTCAATTCACCATTCAGGTATTGCGCCGTCAAAGTTTTTGAAGCCAACAATTCTGTATACGTTCCTTCAAAGACCACTTCTCCTCCATTGGTTCCCGCTTCTGGACCAATATCGATGATGTAATCAGCCGCTTTCATGATGTCTTCATCGTGTTCGACAACGATCACCGTATTGCCCAAATCGCGCAATTTTTTCAAAACGCCAATCAATCGTTCGGTATCTTTGGAATGCAAACCAATCGAAGGTTCATCCAAAATATACATCGAACCGACCAAACTACTGCCCAAAGAAGTCGCCAAGTTGATCCGTTGGCTTTCTCCACCAGACAAAGTATTGGACGCACGATTGATCGTCAAATAATTCAATCCTACATCGATCAAAAATTCAATTCTACTGCTGATTTCATACAGAATTCGTTTGGAAACCTGTTGGTCAAACTCACTCAACTTCAATTCATCAAAGAACACTTTCAATTCATCCAAAGGCAAATCCACCAAGTCTTGGATCGACTTTTCATTGATTTTTACATAAGTAACTTCTTTGCGCAATCTTTTTCCTTTACAAGTTGCACAAGTCGTTTTGCCACGGTAACGCGACAACATGACGCGGTATTGAATTTTGTAGGCATTTGATTCGACCATGTCAAAAAAACCATCGATTCCCTCCCATTTTTTGTCACCATGCCAAAGAAAGTCTTTTTCTTCTTCGGTCAATTCATAATACGGACGATGGATGGGAAAATCTCTTTGAGCCGCTATTTTGATGAACGCATCTTTCCATTCGCTCATTTTCTCACCTTTCCAAGCAACTACTGCATCTTCAAAAATCGATGATTTCTTGTTGGGCACCACCAAATTCTCATCAATGCCAATCACTTTTCCATAGCCTTCACAAGTCGGACAAGCGCCAAAAGGATTGTTGAAACTAAAGAAATGAATGTTGGGCTCGTTGAAAGTGATCCCATCCAATTCAAAAGCATTTGAAAAATGTCTTTCTACATTTGTTTCTGCATTTTTTACGAGCAATTCGCCTTTGCCCTCAAAAAACGCAGTTTGTATGGAATCCGCCAAACGGTGATAAAAAGATTCGTCCTCTTGCGTACGCACTCGGTCAATGACCAAATGAACATTCGCTTCTTTTTTGGGTTCAAAATTGAATTCAATCAGATCCTCAATTTTGGCTGGACTGCCATCGATTTCTACCCGAGAAAATCCTTGTTGCTGCAAAACGGTCAGCCATTCCACAAAAGTTCTATCTTCTTGTTTTTTTAAAGGAGAAAGAATCAGAATTTTTGAATCCAACGGCATTTGCTGAATGAAATTTACCACATCGGTCACACTGTCTTTTTGAACCAATTCACCAGAAATGGGCGAATAAGTTTTGCCAATTCGAGCGTACAACAATTTCAAATAATCGAAAATTTCTGTTGTCGTACCGACTGTTGAACGTGGATTGGTGCTGATCACTTTTTGTTGAATCGCAATCGCAGGTGCAATGCCTTTGATGTAATCCACTTGTGGTTTGTCCAATTTCCCCAAAAATTGACGGGCATACGAAGAAAGACTTTCAACATACCTTCTCTGTCCTTCGGCATACAACGTATCAAAAGCCAAAGAAGATTTCCCAGAACCTGAAAGTCCTGTAATCACCACCAATTTATTTTTTGGAATGGCGAGGTCTATGTTTTTCAAATTGTGAAGTTTAGCGCCTTTGATGACGATAAATTCTTTGGGATTGTAAGTGGAAAGCTCTTTTTTCATTTGCGGTGCAAAAATACGAAATTGCTTTGGTTGAAAGAATTTTACCCCAACAAATCTTTGTGAGACGAACCGAGAAGATCAACTGTTTTGAAATAAATGAAAGTTCGTCCACATTTGTTTTGTGGATTGATCAGAATTTCGATTATTTTGTAAGAAATGTTTAAATCTGAAAACATGAAAAAGAAAATCAAATTGATTTGGGATTTTTATGGACCTGATGCTTCAAAAACAGCGGAACACCATGAAATTCATCTAAAAGAATACATTGAAAAACATGCTTTGAGCCTACAAATTACTGGCGTAGAACAAACGGGAGAAGTTCAGTTCTCCGCTTTTATGGTGGTGGATGAAACTGAAATGATTGCGGTACGCGATGCGTTGTTGCCGCACCGTGGCACTTTGTATGAAGCATAAAAATTCAATGCTCAATAATTTTATGAAAAAATATACGTTATACATCTAAATTAAAAAATATGAAAAAATTAGGGTCCTTATTGTTGGTATTGAGTTTTGCTTTGGGATTGAATTCTTGTAGCTCGGACGATGGCGGAAATGGATTGCCAGAATACACGGTGGTCGGAAAATGGAAAATCGTGAATTATACGGTGAATGGTGTTCAAATCGATGATTGTGAAAACAAAGGCATTCGTCAATTCAAAACCGATAAAACTTATTTGCAAGAAGATTGGGAAATTCATCCAGAAACAGAAGTTTGTACAGAATCAGAAGACAGTCCATTGATCGGAAATTTCAGCAGCACACCGATGAAGTTGACCACGACTGTGGGCGGATTGACCAAAACCTATGATTTAGAATTTACCAATGAAAATCAATTTACTTTGACTGATCAATACAACAACATTGATTTCGTTTATACGTACCGTCGTCAATAATTTGTTTCAAATAAAAATCATAAAAAAGCCTTGATTGTTTATACAATCAAGGCTTTTTTATCCGTTCACTTCAAGTGATTATCTTTTGTCTTGCAGGCCAAAAACTTCTTGCAACAAAGGCGTGGTTCTCAAACCGATGTTGTTTCGAATGCCGATTTCTTTTTGTTCGACCATTTTGAAAACACTGCCAATGGCTTGTTCTGTCACATAAGCTGTCAAATTCGGATTGACTTTTTCTCTCGAAACATTGTTGTATTGGGTAATCATTCTTTCCCAAATTTTGTCCGCACCTACTTTTCCTAGCGATGCTTGCACTTTGGGTTCAAAAGCTTTGAAAAGTTGTTGATTGGTTCGTTGGGATAAATATTGTGTGGCTGCAGTTTCTGGTCCCAACAAAATTCCTTTGGCATCTTGGAAATTCATGCCCATGATCGCATCTTTGAAAATAGGGGCTGCTTCGGTAACTGCATCTTCAGCCGCACGGTTCAACAATTTGACTCCTTCATCCGCCAAACTGCCCAGACCGATGCTTCTCAAAGTTTGATCGACCTTTTGCAATTCCTTCGGCAAAAGAATGCGGGTCATCTGATCGCCCCAAAAACCATCCTTCTTCCCTAATTTTTGTACGCCATCCAATACGCCCAACTCCAAAGCTTGTTTCAAGCCATCGGCAATTTTCATATTAGAAATTCCTCCAACGCCTTGCGCAGTGCCAGTTGCTGGTAATTGAGATGCGATTTGTTGCATTTGGCTACAGCCAAACAATGCAAAAGAAAATAAGGTCAATGTGAACAGGTTCTTTTTCATAATTTCATTTAATTAATGGGCTAATTTATCCATTTTATCTGGGACAATGAAAAAAGGAAGTTGCTAATGATTATAAAATTGGAAATTTTAGTGATACCTGAAGACCTAATTTTTAAGGATCAAGCTCAAAACTTGGGGAGGAAATTGCCGAAAAATAATTTTCTTTGTAAAAAAAAGTAAAATTGGACAATTATATTGAACTGCTTAAATTGATTCTTCCCGAGGTGTTGGTTGAACACTTTGATATTCTTAAATCA
>DATJBZ010000005.1:0-20432 GCA_035515075.1 Moheibacter sp.
TAGATATGTTGTGAAGTTCGAAAACCCAATGAACTTAGCGGCTAACACCGCTTACTGGATGGAAGTTGAAAGTGATGCGATGGCATGGGAAACAACTTCAGCTGGTTCTCTTGGACAAAACTTGGCTTTTTCAAGTGATGGCACCATGGGCGATTGGATTGTTGATGCCACAGCTGAATTGGTGTACAAAGTAATTTGTCACGATTTAGGCGTGTCAGACTTGAGTGCTTTCGATTTTGCATACTATCCGAACCCAGTGAGAGATGTATTGAACATCACTTCCAAAGTGGGTGTAAAATCAGTTGAAGTGTTCAACTTGGCTGGACAAAATGTGTTGAGAACGATGAAAGTAAACCAAGGTCAAGTAGATGTATCTGCATTGGCTACGGGAACTTATGTGTTCAGAGCCACATTGGAAAACGGACAGGTAGAAACCTTTAAGATCATTAAGAAGTAATCAATCATTGATTATAAATAGAATGAAGCCCTGGGAAACCGGGGCTTTTTTGATGGCGTAAGTTGGGGACTAATGAATGCAAATCTTTCAATGTCTTGTCATCGTATTTTTTTGAGGATAGCACGCGGAAGGATGTTGATTGGGTTTAGAAAATTTCAAGCGATTTTATTTGTCCACATTTTTGATGGATGTCGTCAAGGTTTGTGAATTGTAAGAATTTATCGTTGTAAGTAGAGTTGATTGGGGAGAATGCATTGAGAATACAACAGCTTCATTCCGTTTTGTCTGTATTTCTAAAGTGCATTTGTTCAATTGAAAAGCTGTGTTCAATGAACGCTTGTTCCAATTCGATGATTTTTTTCAAGGACAAATAATCGACTTTTTCAGCATCATCTGTCGGTCGATGGTAATCGAGATGTCCGCCGGTATGAAAAAATAAAACAGGAATTTCTTTTTCATAAAATGACGTTTGGTCCGAACCGCCTCTGCCTTCGTAACCTGTGTAGTGTTTGATGAAAGGAGAATTTTCGATCTTGGTATAAATTTCTTCAAACTGTGGCGAAGTGCCGTAACCAATGATAGAAACACCATTTTCTGGATTGAAACGACCAATCATGTCCATGTTCAACATCCAATGAATGTTTTTCAAAGGCAAGGTCGGATGAGAAACAAAATGGCGGGAACCGACCAATCCCAATTCTTCAGCACCAAAAGCAATGAATAAAAAGTTTACTGCTTCTTGTACTTTATTTGAACTGTAATATCGCGCCAACTCCAACAAGCCGGCAACGCCAGAAGCATTGTCATCCGCACCGTTATGAATGATGCCATAGCTATTTTCGGCCAAAGAACTGCCTTGTTTGCCTTCGCCCAAATGGTCGTAATGTGCGCCAATTACAATGGTTTTTTCTGCATGATTGTCCAAAAAACCAATCACATTTCTGGCGGTTCGAATGCTGTCGGGCACCACTACGCGCTTTATTTTTGCGGTGAACTCTTGAAAATAGCCATCCGTTCCCAAAGGTGTCAACTGATGCTTTTTGAATTCTTTGGCAATATACTTTGCTGCTTTGTCGTTTTGTTTGCTTCCCGTTCCGCGGCCTTTCATGTTGTCATGAGCCAAGAAATAAACGTGTTTTTTCAATTTTTTGATTTCGATTTCTTGTGCGTTAGCACTGATAGAAAATAAAAAGAAAAACAAGAAGAGATACCGCATTGTCAATTGAATTTAAAATTCTTGAAAAAGTGAGGAGCAAAAGTACAGCATTTTAATTTGCTTTTTTTGGGAAAAGGATTGGCCTAAAAAGAAGGTCAATTTAAAATCAAAAAAGTGGAGCTGGCGGGATTCGAACCCGCGTCCAAACAAGCAACCTATGTGCTTTCTACATGCTTAGTTTATTGTTGATTTTCGATTGATGACCGAGAATAAACGCCCTATCATCAACTTAGTTCTTTGAGTTTCGAACGGTTTTCAGAACACAAACCGAACTATCCTTACATTTCTGTGCCTCTGAACCAAACGCCGTAAGGAAAGGCCTTTGAGAGACATTTAGCTTCCCTACCTTGTAGAGATGCGCTAAGATCTACTATAATTCGATCAATTAAGCAGCTAAAGCGTAATTGTTGTTGCCAGTTAAAAAGTTGAAGTGCCTGATTTACGTGGGTTCACAACCTACCACGACATGCTTACTACATCCATTGACCTTGCTGTCAAAACCAGTCAGCCCCATAATTTCAAATAACGTCCGAAAAGATTCGGATGGCAAAATTACGAAAAAATAATCAAATCATTGATGCCAAGATTTTTATTTTCAATCAATTCAACAAAAAAGCTACTGCTGAAATGTCAACAGTAGCTTTTGATAATTTGTTTATCGTTCAATTATTTTTTTACAAATTTGGTGTTTTGTGTTTGTTGTCCATCTATTAGGGTCAATACATAAACGCCTTTGGCCAATAACGAAACATTGATTTTTTGGTCAACCAAATTGCCTTTCATTACGATTTGTCCAGCTGCATTGGTGATTTGATAAGTCGAATGGCCATTTTTATGGGCAGCAACTACATTCAAAATATCGGTTGCAGGATTTGGGAAAACTTGTAAAGTCGTTGTGTTCACATCTTGAACAGCCAAAAACTCACAAGCCTCACCCGTGGTAACGCCAACTGCGCACCAAGCTTTTTCTACCGAAGTAACTTCAGGCGAATTTTCACCAAACATTTGTTGGGCTTCTTGGATGGTGTAATCTCTTACATCAGCGAATTTCGACTGGTATTGTACATAGTTCAATTGAACCGCATACACCAAATCGGCTGCTTTTTCGATGGTGATACCAGGAACTTCATAAGCATAGCCATTGTCATTGGTGCCACTTCCTCCTTCTGAAAGCAAATAGTACCAATAGTTCAATACGCCAGAGTTGGTGTGTACACCACAATTATCGTTGCCTGAGCTTGGAATACAATCGTCAGAAGCGTCGGCCCATCTGATGCCCATGTAGGTGTCAGGTTGTCCAAATAATTTGGGGTTTTCCAAAGAACGCATGCCTGCTGGTTGTGTCAACATGAAGTCTTCGCCCAACATCCAGCGTTGTTTTTCTGGTGCTTTTTTGGCCTCAATGGTGGAACTCCAAATGTCCGCAAAGCCTTCGTTCAAAGCGCCAGATTCTCTTTCATACACCAAACCGCTGGCCGCATTGGTCACGCCGTGTGAATATTCGTGTCCGATAACGTCCAAAGAAGCCAAAATGTCCATTTGGCCTGGATGGCCATCGCCAATGAACATGAATCCGCCTTTTAGGTCCTCATCCAAATCAGATAGGCTTAGCCAAGCGGCATTGGCTGCGCTTCCAAAAAAGGTGGTGTGTATGAAAGAAGCAACAGGCGAATCCTCATTGTCAAAGCCATCTCTATCATATTGTTCTTTAAAAAAATCATAGACTTCAGAGAAGGCCCAATGTGCTTCTAGTGCGCCGTCATCTTTGGTTGCGGCATATTCTTCGGCCGTCCATTGGTTGTCCTGATCGATGTATTCCTCGGCCAATGCAATGACATCCTCTGGTTCGCCAAACATCAGAGTAATGACCACCATAAGATAATCGTTTTGAAAGTTCAAAGTTGACAAGTGGCGCGAAGTGTCTTGAAGTGTAAAACCTTCAGCTGTATCTTGGGTGTCGATTGCTCTTGTACCGCTATATCGGGTTTCGGCGTTTCCTTGGGTGAAGATAAATGGCGAAAATTGTTTTTGTTTTAACTGTTGTTGCTGAATGCTTTCAACATAAGCCATTTGCTCTTCGGTGAAAACGACTGTTTTATTCTGGTGGTGCATTAGCAGAGATTCTTTGTGCAAAGTTTCACCTGTGATGGCATCCAAATATACTTTTTCAAACGTCTTGTCACTCATTGAAATGACAGGAAATGCATAAGCATAACGATCTTCATGGCTCAAAGAATTCGCTTTGGGCAAGACAACCAATTTGTGTTTTGGAGTGATGTCTTGAAATTCTGCAGGCAAGTCTGCATGAAAATTGCCCATTTTAAAAATAGCAGCAGGTGATTTCAATGCAGCCAATTGGGTGTTGATTTCAATCGGTGCGTAATTGCCATTGATGGAAGTGATGACGCCATTTTTTGCATGAACAGCATAGCTGTGGTAAGCGACTTCAATGCCATTGTAAAGTTGTTTGTAACGGATGTGTTGTGTGCCAAAAACATCGGTTTCACTGCGCATTTCTACCAATTCATGTTGTTGGTTCAATTGCAAAGCTTCTTTTAAAAGGGCTTTTGATTCGCTCAAAGCGATGTTGGCATTGTTTTGAAAAGCGGCAAATGTCAGTATCCCGTTTTGGTCTACTTTTTTAACTTTGAGTTGGTCTGATTTCAAATAGGTCTGTGAAAAACCTAAAGTGCCTAAGGCCAAGAAAGCAGCCAAAAATAATTGTTTCTTCATGTGTTGAAATTATTGTTTGATCATTAATGATAAAATGCTGACTTTGGTGCGTATTAAAATGTTTTTTTCTTAAAAAGCCTTTGCTACAGCCTGCTGAGCAGCAAAGTCAAGCAATTTACGCTTCCAAATGTAATCCAAATTCATGGAAATAAAAAAGGCAGTCCAAATTGAACTGCCTTTTTGTAAATTATTGACGAAATCTTATTCTACTACCTCTTGGATAGAAACGTAAGATTTGTTGTTTGATTTCTTGCGAAATACAACTGTTCCATCGATCAAAGCAAACAAAGTATGGTCTTTTCCGATACCTACATTGTCACCTGGATGGTGTTGTGTACCTCTTTGGCGAACCAGGATATTTCCAGCTTTAGCTACTTGTCCACCAAAAATTTTCACACCCAATCGCTTGGAGTGCGATTCGCGACCGTTCTTGGAACTTCCAACTCCTTTTTTATGTGCCATTTCTAATTAATTTTCTGATTCTTCTTTAACTTCTTTTATACTCGCTTTTTTAGCGACTTTAGCTTTTGCTTCACCAATTGAAACAACTTCAATCTTGGTGAACAACTGACGGTGTCCATTTTTTACTTTGTAACCTTTTCTTCTTTTCTTTTTGAAAACGATTACTTTGTCACCTTTTACGTGCTCTACGATTTTCGCTACAACGGAAACTCCGTCTATAACCGGGGCGCCAACTTGGATGCTACCGTTGTCAGTCAACAACACACGATCAAAAGTAACTTCTGTTCCTGCGTCGCCTTGTAAACGGTTCACATACAAATGCTGGTCTTGCTTTACTTTGTACTGAAGCCCTGCTATTTCTACAATTGCATACATTATTTATAAAATTTAGTATTTTTCGGATGGCAAATGTAAATATTATATCATGAATTACCATGCTTTGTTCGATTTATTTTTAAACCGCATTATTTCTATTGGTTATTTGTCAATGAAATGGCGGAAATCAATGAACAAATGTTAGTGAAACTGGGATTTGATTGATGAAAGTGCAGTGAAAATCCCATTTCGCTTATTTATAATGATTATAAATTAGGTTCTTTTGCGGAAAAGCAACAAATATTAGGCATTTGAACTTTGCCTACCATGAATAGTTCGTAAATTTACCCCCACAATTATTTAAGGTAAAAAATGGATACGTCAATTAGTTATATTCCGATACTGATTTTGTTTGTATTGGCTTTTGGTTTTGTGGTAGGGACCATCATTATTACCCATTACTTGGGGCCAAAGCGAAGCACGGATGAGAAATTGGACAACTTTGAAAGTGGAATTGAACAAGTAGGAAATGCAAGAAGACCTTTTTCTATCAAGTATTATTTGGTAGCGATTCTGTTTGTTTTGTTTGATGTTGAGGTGATTTTTTTCTATCCTTATGCCGTTAATTTTAAGGAATTGGGCTGGGAAGGGTTTGCCGCAGTGAGTACTTTTATTGGGTTGTTTTTAGTGATGTATCTCTACGTTAGAAAGAAAGGTGCATTGAAATGGGAAGATTAACGCCTTTTTTAAATTTAATTTTAAACCACAGACATGATTTATAATAAGAGACCAGTAACGCATAATACCAATATCAAAGTGGTAGAGATGCCTGAAGGAGAAATGGGAGAGGGGTTTATGACGATGCAGTTGTCGAAAGTGGTCGGTTTGGCCAGGAAGAACTCCATTTGGCCATTGCCTTTTGCGACCAGCTGTTGTGGGATTGAATTCATGGCAACCATGGGCGCGCACTATGACATTGCTCGATTTGGAAGTGAGCGTTTGGCGTTTACCCCAAGACAATGTGATTTGTTGATGGTGATGGGGACAATAGCCAAGAAAATGGCGCCTGTGTTGAAACAAGTGTACATTCAAATGGCAGAGCCAAGATGGGTCGTGGCAGTTGGTGCATGCGCGAGCAGCGGTGGGATTTTTGATTCTTATTCTGTTTTGCAAGGCATCGATCAAGTGATTCCAGTGGATGTGTATGTTCCAGGGTGCCCGCCAAGGCCAGAAGCGATTTTGGACGGGGTAATGAGAATTCAAGAATTGGTAGAGACGGAGAGCATCAGAAGACGTGACAGTCCAGAGTACCAAGAATTGTTAAGAAGTTACGGTATTTCATAATGGATTCAACTATGTTAAACAATCAATTTGTTTTAGAGAAATTACAAGAAAAATTTGGAGAAGCCATTTTAGGCTCTGAGGAGAATTTTGATTTGTTGACGGTTTTTGCTGACAAAGAATTGAACCTCAAAATCCTTCAATATTTATACGATGAGGCGGATTTAGGATTTCGTTTTTTAACGGATCTGACCGCAATTCACTATCCCAACAATGTGGGCGAAGAAATGATCGTGACCTATTTGTTGTACAATATGACTGAGAATTTCCATGTGCGATTGAAATTTGCCTTGGACATTAAAAAACCTTCGATTTATACCGCTTCACAATTGCACCCAACTGCCAATTGGTTGGAAAGAGAATGTTATGATTTCTTTGGGGTCAACTTTGTGGGGCATCCCAATTTGATTCGTGTGATGAATGTGGAAGAAATGGATTACTTTCCATTGAGAAAAGAATTTCCTTTAGAAGATCAAACCCGTACGGACAAAGACGATGACATGTTTGGTCGTGGTGGGAATTTTAATTTAGGGAAACTCAACATTTAATTGAATCGACATGAAAGACGTGAAGCATAAAAACATACAATTGCCCAAAGATTCGTTGGAGAAAACAACGACAACGCTGAACTTGGGGCCAACGCACCCTGCGACCCACGGTGTTTTTCAAAACATTTTGGAAATGGATGGTGAGCGGATCATCAAAGCAACGCCAACGGTAGGTTACATCCACCGTGCATTTGAAAAAATTGCGGAAAGAAAAGCTTTGTACCAAATCACCCCTTTGACCGATCGTTTGAACTACTGTTCTGCACCCATCAACAATTTGGGTTGGCACATGACTGTGGAAAAAATGGTGGGCATCGAGATTCCAGCAAGGGTTTCTTATTTGAGAGTCATCATCATGGAATTGGCGAGAATCTCAGATCATTTGATCTGTAGTTCAATTATGGGCGTGGATTCTGGTGCTTTTACCGGGTTTTTGTACGTGTTCCAATACAGAGAGTTGATTTATGAAATCTACGAGGAAATCTGTGGGGCGCGTTTGACGACCAACATCGGTAGAATTGGTGGTTTTGAAAGAGACTTCAGTGAAGTAGCTTGGCAGAAAATTCATAAGTTCTTGGATGAATACCCTAAAGTTCTTCAGGAATTTGAGGATTTGTTCAGCAGAAACCGAATTTTCATGGAACGTACACAAGGTGTAGGTGCTATCACCGCAGAAAGAGCCATGGCTTACGGATTTACTGGACCGAATTTAAGAGCGGCAGGTGTGGACTATGATGTGCGTGTACAGAAACCTTATTCGCGTTATGAGGAATTTGATTTTGAAATTCCTATCGGAACGACAGGAGATGTATACGATCGTTTCATGGTGCGAAATGCTGAAATGTGGCAATCTTTAAGTTTGATCAAACAGGCAATTGAAAAAATCGAAGCTTTGACAGGGGATGACGCAAAAGTTCACCATGCAGATGCACCAGATTTTTATTTGCCACTAAAAGAGAAAGTATATACCAAAATGGAAGAGATGATTTACCATTTCAAAATCATTTATGGTGAAAACAATATACCTGCTGGTGAAATTTACCATGCAGTGGAAGGAGGAAATGGTGAGTTGGGGTATTATTTGGTCAGCGATGGTGGGCGTTCGCCTTATCGTTTGCATTTTAGAAGACCGAGTTTTATTTATTACCAAGCCTTTCCAGAATTGGTTGAAGGTGGCATGTTGAGTGACGCCTTGATGACCATGAGTAGTTTGAATTTGATTGCAGGGGAATTGGATGCGTAAAGCACTGGAGTTCCACGCAAATAGAATAAAGTTATACGGTTATTAATTAACTTTGAAAGATTAAAATGACGGCAGTAAAATTTTCAGAAGAAGCCTATAAAAAAATAGAAGAAAACATCGCACGCTTTGAGGAAGACAAGAAGAGAAGTGCTTTGCTTCATGTTTTGCACATTGCGCAAGCAGAATCTGGCGGATGGTTGGACGCACCAGTCATGGACCATGTGGCAGAATTATTGGGCATCCTTCCGATCGAAGTATATGAAGTAGCGACTTTCTATTCGATGTACAATTTAAAACCTGTGGGAAAGCACATTTTTGAGGTGTGCCAAACGGGACCTTGCATGGTGTGTGGTGCAGACAAAATCATCAACCACATCAAAGAAAAATTGAACATCGGCAATGGTGAAACGACCCAAGACGGTTTGTTTACTTTGAAGATCGTAGAATGTTTGGGCGCTTGTGGTTATGCTCCGATGATGCAGTTGGGCAAAACTTACCGCGAACATTTGACAGTAGAGAAGGTCGATGAAATTATTGAGGAATTGAAAAATCAAGCCCAATGAAAGAGAAGAGATTATTATTGAAACATATTGATGTTCCTGGAATACGTACCTATGACGTTTACCGGGCGCATGATGGTTATAAAGCAGTCGAAAAAGCTTTCAACATGACCAAAGAAGAAATCTTGGAAGAAGTCAAAACTTCAGGATTGCGTGGTCGTGGTGGAGCAGGTTTCCCGACGGGATTGAAATGGAGTTTTTTGGCACAACCAGAAGGTGTTCCACGTCATTTGGTGGTCAACGCCGATGAGTCAGAACCAGGGACTTTCAAAGACCGTTATTTGATGGAGCACATTCCCCACATTTTGATCGAAGGGATGATCATTTCCTCATTTTGTTTGGGAAGCAATACCTCGTTCATTTATATCCGTGGTGAATTTGCTTGGGTGGCCGATATTTTGGACGAAGCCATCGCTGAAGCAAAAGCCAATGGATGGTTAGGAAAAGACATCAAAGGCTCTGGATTCGATTTGGAAATTTATGTCCAAAGAGGGGCAGGTGCTTACATCTGTGGAGAAGAAACCGCTTTGCTTGAAAGTTTAGAAGGCAAAAGAGGCAATCCGCGCATCAAACCGCCATTTCCAGCGGTTAAAGGATTGTGGCAAAGACCAACCGTAGTGAACAACGTGGAGTCGATTGCTGCAGTTGCACCAATCATCACCATGGGAGGAGCGGAATACGCCAAAATAGGCGTAGGAAGATCAACGGGAACCAAATTGATTTCCGCTTGTGGGAATTTGAGAAAACCAGGCGTCTATGAAATCGACATGACACAAACGGTGGAGGAATTTATTTTTTCAGATGAATTTTGTGGTGGAATTGCCAATGGAAAGAGGCTGAAAGCTTGTATTCCTGGAGGAAGTTCAGTGCCGATGTTGCCTGCAAATTTGTTGTTGAGAACGGCCGATGGTCAACCGCGTTACATGAATTACGAAAGTTTGGCAGAAGGAGGTTTTGAAAGCGGTACCATGATGGGATCTGGAGGTTTCATCGTGTTGGACGAAGACCAAGACATCGTTTACCATACGCTGACTTTGGCGAGATTTTACCGCCATGAAAGTTGTGGACAATGCTCTCCATGTCGTGAAGGAACGAGTTGGATGGAGAAAATTTTACAACGCATGGTCGATGGACATGGAAAGATGTCAGACATCGATTTGTTGTGGAATGTACAAGGAAATATAGAAGGCAATACGATTTGTCCTTTAGGAGATGCTGCTGCATGGCCAGTGGCTTCCGTCATCAGACATTTCAGAGATGAGTTTGAATGGCGCATCCTAAATGGAGTAGATGCTTTAAATAAAACATATGGATTGGCACATTATGCGGATCCCATTGAAATCAAACAGGCTTAAGTTATGTCAGAGAATACAAATGCATCCATGTTCAAAGTGACCATTGATGGACAAACGATAGAAGTTCCACAAGGGACAACGATTCTTCAAGCAGCCCGAAAAATAGGAAAAGACGTGGCACCACCCACCATGTGTTATTATGAACCATTGAAAGACACGGGTGGATATTGTCGTACTTGTTTGGTGGAAGTGACCCAAGGAAGTGAAAGAGATCCTCGACCGATGCCCAAATTGGTGGCTTCTTGTAAAACAGAAGTCATGGATGGGATGGTCGTTGGCAACAAAACTTCAGAAAAAACCATTGCAGCCCGTGAAGGTGTGGTAGAATTTTTATTGATCAACCACCCTTTGGATTGTCCAGTTTGTGACCAAGCGGGCGAATGCAAATTGCAAGATTTAAGCTACGAACACGGTTTGGAAGAGTCTCGTCTTGAATTTAAGAAGAGAACTTTTGAAAGAGTGGACATTGGAGATAAAATTCAATTGCACATGAACCGTTGTATTTTGTGCTACCGTTGTGTGAAATTGGCAGATCAATTGACAGATACCCGTCAACATGGAGTGATCTATCGGGGTGACCATGCCGAAATTTCAACCTACATCACCAAAGCATTGGACAATGAATTCATTGGCAACGTCATCGATGTTTGTCCAGTAGGTGCTTTGACTGATAAAACTTTCCGATTCAAAAATAGAGTTTGGTTTTTGAAACCTGTAGAAGCACACAGAGATTGTGATTGTTGCAGTGGGAAAGTTCGTTTGTGGTATCGTGGAGATGAAGTTTTCCGCGTAACGGCAAGAAGAAACGAATGGTGGGAAGTAGAAGATTGGATTTGCGACACTTGTCGTTTTGATAAGAAGAAAACAGAAGATTGGGTGATCGAAGAAGCTACCCAATTGCCGAATTCAGTAATTCGTACTGGACATTATGCTGGGAAGTTAGGAACGAAAAAACCCAATGAAACCATGCCAAAAGTAATGAGTGGACGGGATCCGAAACTTTTGTTGGACATTCATCAAATCAGTGAGGTCAATGCCAAGAACAGAGACATCAGTCAGATCGATGGACCACCGACGAGCGAAGATTACCAAGCAGATCCATTGGATCAAAAATAAAAAAGCGAACCATAAATGGAAGGAACAGCAGCATGACAATTGTTCTTTCCACATTTAAAATAACAAAGAGAAATATATGAACCCAGAAATTTGGAGTATAGTTGGTGAAAAAGCCGCATTGAGTGGCGCCTTGATTGGCTTTGCACTGGTTGTTGCGATGTATTCAACTTGGGCAGAACGAAAAGTCGCTGCATATATTCAGGATCGTAGAGGACCAGACCGTGCTGGCTGGGGCGGATTGTTGCAACCGCTTGCCGATGGTGGAAAATTGTTTTTCAAAGAAGAAATTACCCCAAGACATGCGGACAAGTTCTTGTTTATTTTGGGGCCGACCATTGCGATGATCCTTGCCTGTATGACCGGTGCGGTGATTCCTTGGAGTACGGAATTTCAATGGGGAGATACGATTGTCAACCCTTTGATTGCAGACATCAACATTGGATTTTTATACATTTTAGGCGTATTGAGTTTGGGGGTCTACGGAATCATGTTGGGTTCATGGGCATCCAATAGCAAATGGTCTTTGATGGGTGGTTTGAGAGCGGTTTCTCAAATCATTTCTTACGAATTGCCTCTGGGAATTGCCTTGTTAACCGTTTTGATGATCACGGGCTCCCTTCGTTTGGACCACATTGTTGAACAGCAAATCGATGGTTATTGGAACATCATTTTACAACCTGTAGGATTCATCATCTTCTTGGTTTGTACTTTTGCAGAAACCAACCGTACGCCTTTCGATTTACCAGAAGCAGAAAACGAGTTGATTGGTGGGTACCATTCAGAATATTCTTCGATGAAGTTGGGCTTTTTCTTGTTTGCTGAGTACGTCAACATTTTCATCAGTTCAGCCATTTTGGCGACTTTGTATTTTGGAGGATACGACATTCCATTTGTAAATGATGCGTCATTGACCGAAAGCATTGGGATGAACGCCATGGCGATTTTGCACTTCGTGGTGTTCTTCATCAAAATCTGTATGTTCATTTTCTTGTTCATGTGGGTGCGTTGGACCTTGCCAAGGTTCCGTTATGACCAATTGATGGATTTGGGATGGAAAAAACTATTGCCCTTGTCCTTGGTGAATTTGTTGATTACAGGACTCGTCATTTTGTATTTTTTTAATTAATTAAAATTTTAAAGAAGCATGAAACTTCTCACAGATAGATCTAAAAAAGTGGATCGCAGCCCAATGAATTTTTGGGAAAAGATCTACTTGATTGCCATTTTCAAAGGAATGTGGATTACTTTGAAACACTTTTTCAAAAAGAAAGCAACCATTCGTTATCCTGAAGAAAAAAGACCTTTCAGTCCAACTTTTCGTGGTTTGCACGTATTGAACCGGGACGAAGAAGGCAGAGAAAACTGTACCGCTTGTGGGCTTTGTGCATTGGCATGTCCTGCCGAAGCGATCACCATGGAAGCAGCAGAAAGACAACCCGGTGAAGAGCATTTGTACCGAGAAGAAAAATACGCCATCAAATATGAAATCAACATGTTGCGTTGTATTTTCTGTGGCTTTTGTGAAGAAGCTTGTCCAAAGGATGCAGTGTACCTTTCTCAAACCGTGGCGCCTGCAAGTTTCAAACGTGAAAACTTCATTTATACCAAAGAAGATTTATTGATTCCTCATCCTAAAAAAGAAATTAAAGAATGAATATAGCTGAGATCTTATTTTTTGTCATGGCTGCGTTGACTTTGTTGTCAGGCATTTTGACCATTTCCTCAAAAAAACCGGTGTATTCCATTTTGTTTTTGATCATTACTTTTTTTAGTATCAGTGGTCATTATGTTTTGATGAATGCCCAATTTTTGGCCGTAGTCAATATCATCGTGTATGGTGGTGCCATCATGGTATTGTTCCTATTTACAGTGATGTTGATGAATTTGAACCAAACCGATAAAAACTTTAGCAAAGGATTCATCATCCTCGCTGGCTCTTTGGCTGCTTTGGTCTTTTTTATCATGACGGCAGGAATTTTCTTCCAGTCGGACATCGAAAGCAACATGGTTTTGATGAGTGAAGGCGACATTGGTCTGACCGAGAAGTTAGGCAGTGTGTTGTATGCAGACTATGTCATCCCGTTTGAATTGGCGAGTATCCTGTTCATGGGTGCGATGATTGGCGCTGTATTGCTGTCGAAAAAACGTGAAGAAGAAAAAGAAGAATTGAAAAATTCATCCCATTAAATTGATTTAAAAATACAAGAAATTCATTTCGAATAAAAACTAAGTGAATTTTCAACAAATTAAAAATAAGAATGATACCAATTAGTTACTATTTATTTCTCTCACTGACGCTGTTCTCCATCGGGATGATCGGTGTGATGGTGCGAAGAAATATCATCATCATGCTGATGTGTGTCGAATTGATGCTCAATTCAGTCAATTTGCTCTTGGTGGCATTTTCAAAAATGCACCACGCCAAAAATCCTGGAACCGACGCGGGAATCGACGGACAAATGCTGGTGCTCTTCATCATGGTTGTTGCTGCAGCAGAAGTCGCTGTTGGTTTGTCGATCATGATTCTCTTTTATAGAAAGAAATACAACGTGGATGTACAATCTTTGAACCGATTAAAGCACTAAGATTTATGGAGAAATATATTTGGTTAATTCCTTTGTTGCCTGTTGTTGGGTTTTTCATCAACGGTTTGGGTAGAAATAAATTGTCAACTTCTTTGATTTCCATCATTGGTTCATCGACTGTTTTGTTGAGCTTTGTTCTATCGGTTTTGGTGTTTTTCAATGTGCCTTCTGGAGCAGGTGCACAGCCTTTGATTTTTCACGCATTTGATATCATTCATATCGATACCCTCAAAGTAGGTTTTTCTTTACAGATTGATGCTTTGACGAGTTTGTTCATGTTGATCATCACAGGCATTGGATTCTTGATTCATGTGTACAGTGCGGGTTATATGGCCAAAGATCCAGGATTTGGACGCTTTTTCGCTTATTTGAATTTGTTCATTTTTTCGATGTTAATTTTGGTCATGGGAAGCAACTTCTTCATGATGTTCATCGGATGGGAAGGTGTAGGTTTGTGTTCATTCTTGTTGATTGGCTTTTGGTACAAAAAGAAAGATTATGTTTTTGCTGCCAGAAAAGCGTTTGTGATGAATCGAATTGGAGACATCGGATTTTTATTGGCGATGTTCTGGATTTACAAAGAAGTAGGTACTTTAGAATACATTGAAGTTTTTGCCAACGTAAGCAACGGTCAATTGACGGCAGTGGCGATTGGTGGAATTACTTTGCTATTGTTTTTAGCAGCCACAGGAAAGTCTGCACAAATTCCATTGTTCACTTGGTTGCCCGATGCGATGGCAGGACCAACGCCAGTTTCGGCTTTGATCCACGCCGCAACGATGGTAACTGCAGGGATTTTTATGATCACTCGAAGCAATGTTTTGTTTGATGCAGCGCCATTTACCAGAGAATTGATTGCTTGGATAGGGATTTTGACCGCTTTGGTGACGGCTACCATTGCCATGCGACAAAACGACATCAAAAAAGTATTGGCTTATTCGACCGTATCTCAATTGGGGTTGATGTTTGCAGCGATTGGAATGGGCGCTTATGTAGCGGCTGTTTTCCACGTAATGACACACGCTTTCTTCAAAGCTTTGTTGTTCTTGGGTGCAGGTTCTGTGATTCACGGAATGAAAGACGAACAAGACATGACCCAAATGGGCGGATTGAAAAAGTTCATGCCAACGACGCATACTACTATGTTGATCGCTTGTATTGCGATTGCAGGAATTCCTCCTTTGAGTGGTTTCTTTTCTAAAGATGAAATGTTGTTGAGCATGTTTTTGGGCAACAAATTCATTTACATCATCGGATTTGTAGTATCTGTATTGACTGCATTTTATATGTTCCGATTGTATTTCATGACCTTTGGTGGCGAATTGAGAAACAAAGCAGTAGAAGTCAAAGAAAGTCCAAAAGTGATGACTTTGCCTTTGGCAGCTTTGGCCATTTTATCGATTGTTGGTGGTTTCTTCGGGATTCCAGAAGCTTTTGCAGAAAATGCGCACCAATTGAAAAACTTTTTATCAGGTGTGGTAGTACCCAGCGGAGAACACCATGAAATTTCATTGGTCACTGAATTTTTATTGATGGGTGCATTGTTGTTGTGTGTTGCGATTGCCATCATGATGGCGAAGAAAATGTACACCAACAAAGTGGACGCAGCCAATACAGGTTTGATGAAAGTTTTTGAAAACAAATGGTACGTGGATGAAATCTACCAAGCCATCATCATCAACCCAACCGTTGGAATTGGAAAAGGATTTAAAAAATATTTAGAGAAATTAGGGATTGTCAAGGTCGTTGCAGGCGTTGGGAGTTTGTCCTACTATTTTTCGAGCAAGACAAAGTCGATGCAAACTGGGAACATAGGAATGTACATTCTTTTGATGGTCATTGGTTTGGTCGTGGGATTAGGAATTTTCTTTTTAGGATTATTATAAAAAGCAGACGGAATGTTATTATCATTACTGATTATTTTACCCTTATTTTTTGGTTTGTTGTTGACGATGTTCAAGAACAAAAAACCATTGGGATTCATTGGCACTTTGACCAGCGCTTATTTGTTGGTGTACACGCTATTGATCCTGTTTTCAAATACAGCTGTTGAAAAAGAAGTGATTTTTTCATGGTTTAACTTTGGTGGAACGCCTGCTTACATTGCTTTGAGCTTAACGGGGCTGGGCGGTTCGATGGTATTGTTGACCACCTTGGTATTTACCTTATTGTTTGCTTATTTCTACACCATCAAAAAAACCTATCCGAATGCGTTCTACGGCTTGCTGTTGATTGCATTTGCAGGATTGAACGGTGTGTTTTTGGCACAAGATCTATTGTTGTTTTATTTCTTTTGGGAAATTGTATTGATTCCAATGTATTTCTTGATTGGGATTTGGGGCGATAAAAAGACCAAAATCAAAGCCAATACGACTTTTTTCATCTACACCATTTTTGGTTCGATGTTGATGTTGGCAGGCATTATTTTCATCGGATTCCAATTGAAACCAGACAGCTTTTTGTTGAACGATATCGTTAAAGTTTCGGCTTCTTACGGTAATTTAGAATTGTTGGCAATTTTGTTCTTGATTGCTTTTGCGATTAAAATTCCATTGTTTCCATTGCATTCTTGGCAACCCGCTGTTTACAAGGCATCCAGTACGCCAGTCACCATTATATTGAGTGCTTTGATGGCCAAAATGGGCTTGTTTGCAGTTGTGAATTGGTTGTTCAATTTGTTTCCTGACATCGCACCAGAAACCGATACTTTGTTGTACATCGTTGGTTTTGGATTGATTTACGCTTCTTTGATTGCTTTGACTTCCAACAATGTGAAAAAGATCATCGCTTTCAGTTCGATTGCGCACTTGGCTTTGGTTTTCATGGCTTTGTTTTCCCAATCAGAAATGGGGATCAAAGGCGCTTACTTCCAAATGTTCAGCCACGGGATTGTGGTTTTGGGCATGTGGTTGAGTTATGATTATATGAACAGAAAATACAATTTGACCGACATCAAATCCATCAGCGGCATTGCTTTGGTCGATCCAGTGATTGCGACATTCTTCACTTTCTTCTGTTTGGCGAATTTGGCTTTGCCTTTGACCAGCAGTTTTATTGGAGAATTCATGATGATCAACGCCTTGTTTAGCTACAACGTGGTATTGTGCATCATGGCTTGTATCGGAGCCATTTTGTCAGCGGCTTATACCTTGCGTTTGTTGACCGCGATTTTGTTTGGCGAAAGAAAAAACATCAAAGAGAAAAAGGCCACTTTCACTGCACCATTGTATGTTGTTTTTGGGGTAATTTCTTTGATCATTTTGGTCTTAGGCGTTTATCCAAATGTGGTATTTAATCTATTTTAAAAATTAAACTGAAAAGTTAACATGAATATTATATTGACATCGGCCCTTTCGGGAATCATTTTTATGTTTAGCGGATTTGTCCTAAAAGACAAAAAGAAGCAAAGCATTTTGGCCAGTTTGCTATTGGTAGTGATGATTGTTTCTGGAATTTTTCAGCTCAATGGGCAAGAGATTTTGGCTGGGAAGTACGACAACATGATCGTGACCGAAACTTACAGGGTATTTTTCTTTATTGTACTTTGTATGATCGGGATTTTCTATGTTTTGATGAACAGAAATGAGTTCAGCCGACCAGGAAAGATGGTTTCTGATTACTACGCTTTGATTTTCATTTCCTTTACAGGAATTGCTGTTTTGGCGACGTTCAACAACATGATTTTGATGTTTTTAGGGATTGAAATTTTATCGATTCCTTTGTACGCCTTGGCAGGTTCAGCCAAAAACAAAATGAAAAGTACTGAGGCTGCAGTCAAATATTTCTTGATGGGCGCTTTCTCTACTGGATTGATGTTGATGGGATTGACCTTGATTTATGGGGCAAGCGGTTCTTTCATTTTGGGAGACATCACTTCTTATGCATTTGATTTCCAATCGATTTATTATTTGGGTTGGACGATGTTGATTTTGTCTTTGTGTTTCAAAGTATCCGTTGCACCGATGCACTTTTGGGCACCGGATGTGTATGATGGCACACCGACGGTTTTCTCTTCATACATGATTACGATTGTCAAAGGCGCAGGATTCATGACGTTCATTACGGTTTTGTCTTCTTTCAAATTGACAGCCGAATACGTGGGCGAAAATTACCGTTATTTGTTGAGTTTCATCATCATTTTGACCTTGGTCGTTGGGAATTTCTCAGCGATGAAACAAGTTAGCGTCAAAAGAATGTTGGCTTATTCCTCCGTTGTTCAAGCAGGCTTCATGATGTTCGCTTTGTTTGCAGTGACTGAAACATCCAAAAATGCTTTGTTGTTTTACACCGTGAGTTATGGTTTGTCGAGCATTGTTTTGTTCTATGCTTTGACCCGAACGATCAATACCAACCACAAAGGTTTTACTGGACTTTCCAAGAATTCACCCATGTTGGCAGCGGCTTGTTCGATAGCTTTGTTTTCTTTGGCTGGAATTCCATTTACTTCTGGGTTTTTAGGAAAATTCTTTATCCTAAGTTCAGCGATGGAAGATGGACAAAACTTGGTCTTGGTGATTTTCGCATTGGTCATGGCAGTGGTGAGCGTTTACTATTACATCAAAGTCATCATTGCGATGTATTTCAAACCGACCAAAAACCGCAGAAGAATCAAATTGTCTTTGACTACCCAAATTTTATTGATTGTCGGTTCTGCCTTGAACATCGCTTTGGGCGTTTATCCAGATTTGTTGTGGAAAATGTTGGCATGTTTTCAAGCTTAATGATTTAGAAAAATAACTTCAATATAAAAAAACATCGTCTCGATCAATTCAAGACGATGTTTTTGTTTGGATGAAAATCAATTGCATCCATCAAAATTCGATGTCGCGGATTTGCAATCCGTGACCTTTTTAATGTTGGAATTAAGTAACTTGCAAATAAAATACCCGATTTCGTGGATTTAACTTCGTTTAGTTCGGCTTTGCCTCGGGATAATGACTTAAATATAAGAGTTTGTTTTTATGGGTAAGTGTATGAAAAAAAGAGATGAGAAGTTGTTGAGAAGCACGGGTTGCAAATCCGCGCTATCGGGTAATGACTTAAATATAAGAGTTTGTTTTTATGGGTAAGTGTATGAAAAAAAGAGATGAGAAGTTGTTGAGAAGCACGGATTGCAAATCCGCGCTATCGGGGTTGCAAATCCGCGCTATCGGGTATTGAAAATCAGGATGTAATAACTATAATGTATTTAAAATTATGACAAAGAGAGAAGGATATCAGTTAAAATTTGAAAGATTTGTAGATTCAGGAAATGTTCATTATTGGTGTGAGCATCTCGGAAATTCAGAAGAATATAAATTATATGCCTCTTTCTTAAGACATATAGATTTTGAATTATGTTCTCATATTATTCAAGAGATAGAAAATGCTCAAAATGGGCAATATTTTGAACAGTATCAGGGACCAGATAGTTTAGTTGATGAAGAGACTATAGAAATTACTCCACCTAATATAGTTTTGAGTAATGGGCAATGGACTGTTTTGATGAGTGATTTTAAAGAATTGCTGGAGGAATGGAGAAGTCATTTATCAAATTAAAGTCCCAAATGAATATACCTATTTTACAACAATATGGGCTGGAAATGAAAAAAACATCAAAGAAGTTTGATGGATATATTTCTGGTAATCCAATTTCAAATTACATCTATAGTTTTAGACATCCAGATGATATTAATGATTTTTTATCAGATATAAATTTAGCTATTGAAGGTAATTTTAGCGAAATAGAAGATCCTGAATATGGTGGGGGGCTTGGAAGTTATTGGCATGGATGGATAACTCCTAATCATTTTGAACTTTGGCAAGATGGATTTTCTAAAACAATAATACCACTTGAGGATTGGAAAGAGATTTTACTTTCATGGAAAGAATGTTTGGAAGGGTGATTTGTAACGGTAAGTTATGCGGTTAAGTAATTATACAATACACGCACAAGGAGATAATAATAAGATAATTATTTTTAATGATAATACTTTATTGAATCTTGAAGATTTGTTAAATACTAATTTAAGAGTTAAAGTAAATGTAGAAAGTTACTTAAGTGACTTAGCCGAAATACAAAACTCTTGGGGAAATTTAGAATCTATTGTTGAAAGTAAATATGGTGGATTTTGGGATTGGGAAACTTTACAGAATTATAATGTTTCAGGTACATGGTTCACTTTCGCAGGATATGAAGACTTTACTATTTATATCTCTGTTGATGCAGAAAAGATATATATAGAAAATGAGTTATTTCCGCAAAATCATATTGTAAATATGCCATTAGATGAATTTATTGATATTTTAGAACAATGGAAAAATTTGTAAGTCCCCTCCCCGATGTCGCGGATTTGCAATCCGTGACCTTTTTAATGTTGGAATTAAGTAACTTGCAAATAAAATGTCTACAAAGTACAAAGCAACTGAAATAGATAAAGCTTATTTCATAACGATCACAACAGTAGGTTGGGTTGATATTTTCACTCGACTCAATCAAAAACAAATCATTATCAATGCATT
>DATJBZ010000006.1:0-1844 GCA_035515075.1 Moheibacter sp.
CCTCTTGCGAAAATCCTTGAAACGCTGTTAGGATTAGTGTGAGAACTAATATTTTCTTTTTCATACTATTTACTTTATATCTTTTGCCTCCAAAATATAAATAACTGGAACAACTTCTTTACCAGTTAGGTCAATATAACCTGATTTTTCTTTGATTGCTACAATCGCACGTCCTTCGTGGAATGTTCCTATATACTATTATGAGGAACAATGTCTGGTTTTTTCATTGTCAAGCTCGCATAATTTTCTTCTTTATATCGCCAATAGGAATGCCAAATGTTTTTTTGTTGGCATACTGTTATTTTTTTAGGTGAAACAATACATCATCAAAAAGCTAAAAAGGAGGAATCATTTTATTTTGACGTTTGTCCTCATCTTTTTTCCACCGTGGAGTTTTATCTCTCGGTTGGCGATTGTAGCATGCAACAATGCTCTTGATGATAATGCAATGATAAAAATTATTTTTGAATTGGCAAAGTTTTTAAGTCTTGATTTTTAAGTAGTTTGGAATTTTATGGAAGGAATCTTTGCTTTTTCTTTGGAAAATGGGTCGCGAAAAATTGTCGATATTTGTTTGATTCTTTTGAAAACGATTTTAGAACCTAAAAGAAAAGAGAGTTTTGCATAACAGAAAAATAGAACTGAAAATTGATCATTTCCAGATTTTGGAGGATGTTCCCAGCGCATCGGGCGTGGTGAAGTATGGGGACGGTTTTTATGCCGTTGGCGATGATTCGCCGTATTTGTTTCAGTTGGATTCGGAATTCAAGCTAATATCAAAAAGGCTAATTTATTCGACGGAGAAACTAGAAGGAATTACCCTACCCAAATTCTTCAAACCGGATTTTGAAGCGATGGAAATGATTTCTGCGAATGATATTCTTATTTTGGGTTCCGGTTCGAAATCACCGGAGCGTGATGTTTGTGTCCATGTTGAAATGGGAAAAGAATTTAAACATACGGAATACGACATTTCTTTGTTTTACTACTATCTACGCAATCTGGAAATCATGCAAGGCTTTGAGTTGGATATTGAAGCGCTTGCGATGCATGGAGAGGTTTTGCACTTATTTAACCGAGGTCGGAATTTGATTTTCAGCTTTTCTTTGACGGATTTTTTGTCATATTGCAAAACGGGAATTGATTTTCCAATTCCGAAGGTAAATCTATTTTCTTTGCCGAAGATTCAAGGTTTGGAAGCTGGTTTTTCGGGCGCTACTATTTTTGGGAATTGTATTGTTTTTACGGCAGCGGTTGAAGATGCACCCAATGCGTATGAGGATGGAGAGGTTTTAGGAAGTTTTGGGATTGATTGAAATTAAAAATGGAGAATTTTTGGATGAAATTCGAATTGAAAGTCTTCCGGATTTGGGATTTCCATTAAAAGTGGAGTCGGTGGTGGTGAATCAGGTGATTTCAGAATCGGAAATTGAGGTTGTATTGGTAACGGATAATGACGGTGAACCTTCGACGGCAATTCGAATGCATATTCGGTTTTAAGGGTTAATTGGAACACGGATGACGCGGATTTATATGATAAGTAAGGGGTTCACTTAGGGTGAAGCCGTCACTTTTATGAACTAGTAATCTGTGATTAACTGTTCAATCTGTAATATCAGCGTTTTATTTCCTGAAAGTATAGAAAATAAAAAAGGTTTCACTAACCCGTAAAACCTTTGTATGTAAATTATATGGAATCGAAAATTTATGCTCTTCGCACATTTACAGCGTTTATTCCTTTTTTTCCTTCTTCCAATTCGAAAGAAACGGCATCGTTTTCTCGGATGTTTTCAATCAGTCCGGACGAGTGAACGAAATATTCTTCATTGGATTCAGACTCTTTA
>DATJBZ010000007.1:0-59143 GCA_035515075.1 Moheibacter sp.
GGAATTTGAAAAATGGTGCGAGGGGAAAACAGGTTATCCGATTGTAGATGCAGGAATGCGACAATTGAACGAAACAGGATTCATGCACAATCGGGTACGGATGATTGTAGCGAGTTTCTTGTGCAAGCATTTACTGATAGATTGGCGTTGGGGTGAAGCCTACTTTGCACAGAAACTGAACGACTACGATTTATCAGCCAACAATGGAAACTGGCAATGGGCAGCTGGTTCGGGTTGCGATTCTGCACCGTATTTCAGGGTGTTTAACCCAACTATTCAAACCGAAAAGTTTGACAAAAAGTTGGAATATATCAAAAAATGGGTTCCCGAATTTCAAACAGATGCTTATCCCAAAAAAATAGTAGAACACAGTTTTGCAAGAGAAAGAGCGTTGAAAGTATATGGAGAAGCTGTCAGGGAAAACAAGCAATAACCTTTTGATTGAAAAACAATCCGTCTCATTATATGAATTGGTTCAAACCGGCTTTTCCTGATAAGAAAAAAATTAGAAAATGATTGCAACCCATCATCGAAAGCGATTCGATTGGCAAATCAATTGAAAAATACATTTTACGAGATAGTATCCAGATTTGCCTTTTTTTATATTAAACTTTACAAAAAAAGCCAAGGGAACAATGTTCAATTGCTTCCTTGGCTAAAATCAATCGTTGTAATTGAAATACAATGCTTACTGAATCACCATTTTTTGGGTAGATTTCGATTGAGCACCTCTGACTTCAACAATATAAATGCCTTTGCTCAACTGATTGGGAACGCTGTTTTTTCCATTGCTTAATTTTTGCTCCAAAACCAAACGCCCATTCAAATCATACATTTTCAACACTGCATTTTCCGTTGTGTTGACAAAGAAAATGTTTTGGCTTGGATTCGGGTAAATTACAAAAGCATTCTTGGTTGTTTCAACAACTCCCAACTCTTCTTCCTCCTCACAGCCAAACGGATCAAAAGTTACCAATCCTAATTCTGGATCATCAAATTGATGAGAGATAACGCTTTCTGCATCCTCGTAAGTAAATTCACTGTTTTCTTCAATCCAACAGTTGTGCAATGCCTTTACAGCATTCGGTGTATTGTTGAACAAAGCATAGACTTGTCCACCATTTTCATTGTCGCTAAAAATGTTTTTACCTTCATTAAAATCCTCTTCATCGTCACTTCCTAAGTTGGCCATTGCAGTCGTTTGCAAAGTTACTCCCCAAAGGTTTCTACGAATTTGGTTGTTACTGATATAAAATAATTTAGTACCATACAAGTTGATACCACTTCCACCCATCATCGGCAAGTTTTCAGTATTGTTGTCTTCAATGATATTTCCATCGATGATTCCTGTAGAATTCCCCGTAGAAGTAAGTCCATAGCGGTTGTCACGGATAATATTGTCTTTGATTAAAACTCTATTTTCAATTCCCACCAAACTCGATGCAGAAATCCCACCTACTTTGGTCAAACTACGGTCACCAATAACTGTGTTCCCAATGATGCGAATGGTATCTGCCCCACTTGGTCCCATATTAATTTGTGGACGATTGTCATTGCTTTGATTATTTCCTTCAAAATAATTGCCTTGAATCAATGCTGGACAAACCGAATTGGCCGCCGTTCCCAAGGCTGGACCTTGGTTGAATTTAAAAGTAGAATTCATGATCACTGGACTTCCATTGGAGAAAGAAATCGCGCCACCACTAGAAACCCCTTTGGCATTGTTGGATACTTCGCTGTCATGAATTTCAAAATAATCAGAAAGTACGCGAATTCCTCCACCATACTCAATCAAAGTATTTTTGATGTATCCACCATAAGAATCACTGTCAAGTCTAATTCCTCTATAAGGCGCTTCGGTATCTACGGCGGTAATTGTAATTTCATCTGCATTCGCTTCAAAATAGCCATTGATATCTAATAAAACATTTTCTGCGATTTTCAGAGTTAAACTCTCATGAATCAACAAAGTATCGTTTTTTTCCACCAATAAATCTTCATGCAATGTATAAACTCCTTCTTCTACCGTTAGTACAGTTGGCGCGTTCGCTACCACATCATCTAAAGTCCAGCTGACCCCTGTATTGGGTGTTGCATACTGTGCATGTGCAAATAAACCTAGCGCAAAAGTTGCTAAAAATAAAGTTTTTTTCACGTTTTAACTATTTTATTAATTTGACCGCAATTTAGAGTTAAATGTTCAATGATGTCTAAAATTAATGAACGAACTTTGCTTTGATAAAGATTCTTTCATTTTCTATTGATAGTTATGTTAACCAAAAAAACAAAATATGGCTTAAAGGCTATGACATATTTAGCCAAAAATTACAAAGGAAATCCTATTTTGATTTCGGAAATTGCTGAAAAAGAAAAGATTCCTTTAAAATTTTTAGAGAGCATCTTATTGGAACTGAGAAAAAGCGGATTGTTGGCATCAAAAAAAGGAAAAGGAGGCGGTTATTTTCTCAATTTGCCCGCTGAAGAGATCAATATTGCTTCAATTTTTCGTGTTTTGGAAGGACCAATTGCCTTATTGCCCTGCGTCAGTTTAAATTATTACAAAAAATGTGATGACTGTGTCGATGAAGAGGCATGCTCCTTAAACCGATTAATGGTAAGGGTTAGAGACAAAACACTAAACGTTTTAGAGCACCAATATCTGACTGATTTGATTTAATTTCAAAAAAAATTAAAGAATAGTATAGTCAATTGGTAGGCTTTTAGTATATTTGTCACTGAAAGTTAGCTTCCTTTATGGAAATTGCTTTCAATTTAATCTTAAATTTTTAAGATTATTTGTGTGTTAGTTATTATGCCTCATAGTTATCTCTCTACTGTGAGGTTTTTTTATGGGATATTTTTAGCTTTCGATGAGTTCTTTTGCTTGAACCAAAGCAGAATCTGTGACTACTGAACCGCTCAACAATGTTGCGATCTCCACCACCCTTTCTTCCGCTGACAACAACTTTACTTCAGTCAACGTTCGGTCTGCAGTAGGCTTCTTCTGCACTTTCAAATGGCGATTGGCTTTGGCAGCTACTTGTGGCAAATGCGTGATGCTGATCAACTGCAAGGATTCGGCCATCTCTTTCATCATCATGCCAACTTCGTTGGCGACTTTCCCAGAAACACCTGTGTCAATTTCATCCAAAATCAAAGTCGGCAATGCCAATTTTCCAGCCAAAGTCTTTTTCACGGCCAACATCAACCGCGACCGTTCTCCGCCAGAAATCGCTTTGCCAAGAGTTTGCATGTTTGCACCTTTGTTGGCACTGAACAAGAAGTTGATCGCATCTTTTCCTGTGGAAGTAAATTCTGGCTGTGCAGTCAATTCAAAAGCTAGACTGGAATTTTCCATGCCCAATTTCGACAAGGCTTCCAACAAAGCTTTGCTGACAATAGGAATTACTTTTTCCCTGTTTTTTGATATCTGTTGGGCTTGTTGATCCAACACTTTGTCAATCTCAGACAATTCTTTTTCTAGACTTTCAATGGATTGGGCCAAGCCTTCGAGGTCTTCATTCTCAGCACGCAATTCCTTTTCCAAAGCCATTAATTCTTCAACTGAATGGACTTTGTGCTTGTTCAACAAATTCGACAAAATATCCATTCGATCGCTGATTTCATTCAAACGCTCAGGATCTGCTTCCAATTGTTGCAACTTGCCCGACATCTCATGCAGAAGATCCTCCAATTCAATGCGCGCAGATTCCATTCTTACTTGAAATGCCCCAAACTCCTGCCCAAAATCAGCTATTTTCGCCAACTGCACACTGTTGCTCCGCAACTGAGACAAAACGCCCAATTCTGCTTCCTCCAGTTTCAAAATATTCTCGGCCAGCGTTTCTTGAATGCTTTCCATATTTTGTAGTTCGCTCAATTCCAATTCAAGTGTTTGAAATTCGCCTTCTTTTAAATTCGCCTCACTCAATTCATCCAAAAGAAACTGTTTGTAATCCGTTTCCTTTTCTTTGTTCTCCCATTCAGTTTGCAAAGATTTCAATTGTTGTTTCAATTGATTCCTCTTCGAAAACACGGTTTGATAGGTTTTTATGGCAGGAATTTGTGCGGAGAAAGCATCCAAAATTTGCAATTGAAAATTGGCATTCAATAAATTCTCGGTGTTGAATTGCGAGTGGATGTCGATCAAAAATTCACCCAAAGCTTGTAGAACTCCCAAATTGACAGGCGTATCATTGACAAACGCCCGGGATTTTCCACTCGGCAACAACTCTCTTCGGACAATGGTTTCTGAGTCAAAATCCAATTCATGTTCTGTAAAAAAAGCGTTCAATTGCAATTTTGAAACATCAAAAACCGCTTCAATCACACATTTTTTGGTTCCATCACTGAGTTGTTGTAAATCGGCCCTTTCGCCTAAAATCAGCCGAAGTGCACCCAATAAAATGGATTTTCCAGCGCCAGTTTCTCCAGTAATGATGGTCAATCCGCGATCAAAGGACAAATCCAAATGATCAATGATCGCAAAGTTGGAAACAGAAAGTCGGGTCAGCATTATTTTTTCAAATTATTCCACATCGAAGCATTGGTTGGAGAAAGCGCATTCAAAACCTCTTTGACTTTGACAATGTCCGTTGTGGACATCATACCACCACCAAAAATTTTACTGATTTCATCTTTTTTGGCCATGAAAAATATATCCAAAGGATAAAACAAAGCGTAGTTTCCTTTTTGATAAAACTCCAAAGTTTGCAATGCATTGCCAATGGAATTCTTGCCCCTGGTTTCGTTGTCACTCATTTGGTCCAAACCAACGCGATGGTATTGATAATACAAATTTCTCAAAGTTTTGTTGGTCGATTTCAATACATTATTGATCAAAGCGCCTCGGGACTTGTTGCCTTCAATTTCGTTCCAGCCACCAAATTTACTTCCCATCGCATTGCCAGCAATTTGTTCACTGATCTTAAAGAACGGCGTTCCGCCTTCCAATTGAAAGGTATCGGCATCCATTCCCAAAACATAATACACATAAAAGGCAATCACATCGGTCAAGTTCTTGTTGCTAAACTTTCTTGGATTGAAAATCAATTCTTCTGATTCATTGTAATCAAAATCAAATTTGGTATCGACAAAATTCAAAATTGGGCTATGGTAAGTGGAATTAAAAACAGGTCTTCTCGACTGAATTTGCAAACGTGCGTTGTAATTGTTGCTGTTTTTTCCCGTTATGATGATCAAAAAATTAGCTTCAATTTTCTCGTGCACTTTGTATCGGTTGTCAGTCCATTTGGTCGTATTGATAAAGTCACTCAAAGACCTTTCTAAAGTTTGGTACACCGATACATTTGAACCTTGGACTTGAGAATAATCCACTGTCACCGTGGCCATAAATTCTTGTGCCCAACCAAGCGTTGACCAACTAATGCAAATAAAAAATGCGATGATTTTTTTCATATATCGTAATTTTCGATGATAAAGTTAAGGATATCTTTTGCTACTTCAGACTTATTTTTTGCTTGATAAGCAACCATCTCATGCGTTTTGGAAAGTAGGGTAATTTTATTGGTGTCTTTTTGAAAACCTGCTTCTTTGTCTTGCAATGAGTTAAGCACAATCAGGTCCAAATTTTTCTTGGCCAACTTCCCCTGTGCATTGTCCACTTCATTTTCTGTTTCCAAAGCAAAGCCCACCAAGATTTGGTGTTGCTTCATTTGTCCCAATCCTTGAAGAATGTCCGGGTTTTTGATCAATTCAATTTGAAGGTTTTCTTCATTTTTCTTGATTTTTTGGTCGGCCATTTCTTTCGGACGATAATCTGCGACAGCGGCTGACATGATCACCACATCCGCTGCGTCAAAATTTTCTTCCATGGCCAATTTCATTTCCAAAGCAGAAACGACATCGATCCTCTCCAAAGCCAAATGATGGGTTGCAATAGGCGAAGGTCCACAAACCAACGTAACTTTTGCGCCCATTTTCAAGGCAGATGCAGCGATTTCAATGCCCATTTTTCCAGAAGAAAAATTTCCGATGAAACGTACTGGATCTATTTTCTCATAGGTTGGCCCTGCCGAAATCAACACATTTTTCCCATACAAAGGCGCGTTTTCAAGCAATTTATTTTCAAGAAAAGTTACGATGTTTTCTGGCTCAGCCATTCGCCCTTCTCCTTGTAAACCACTCGCCAATTCACCTGATTCCGCTGGAATAATGTGGTGACCAAAACGGGTCAATTTCTCAAGATTCTCTTTGGTACTTGGATGTTGGTACATGTCCAAATCCATGGCTGGTGCAATGTACACTGGGCATTTCGCAGACAAATAAGTCGCCATCACCAAATTATCCGCTGCACCATCCGCCATATTGGAAAGGCTGTGCGCTGTGGCCGGTGCCACCAACATCAAATCCGCCCAAAGTCCCATTTCCACATGGTTGTTCCATTGGCCATTTTCTTCAGAAAACTGCCATTCGACAGGATTCTTTGACAAAGTAGACAAAGTCAGTGGTGTAATAAAATTGCGCGCTTCGGGCGTAAGAATCACCCGAACTTCAGCGCCTTTTTTGACCAATAAACGAACCAAAAAAGCAGCTTTATAAGCTGCTATTCCTGCCGTTACGGCCAATAATATTTTTTTCTGATTCAGAATGGACATACCATGCACATTTATTCTCCATCAATTGGATTTCTGTAGTAAGTCCCATCTTCTACCCATTCTTTGATCGCAATCGAAGTTGGTTTTGGAAGACGTTCATAGAATCTTGAAACCTCGATTTGCTCACGGTTTTCAAAAATCTCCTCTAAGGAATCCGTATGAGAAGCGAACTCATCCAGTTTTTGAATCAATTCTGTTTTCATTTCCTGATTGATTTGCTCTGCACGTTTCCCCATGATCACAATGGCTTCATAAATGTTGCCTGTTTTATCTTCAATAACACTTCTGTTATAGGTTTCTGTAGTCGTTGCTGCATCAGATTCTTTGAAGTTCATAATGGTATGAATTTATAATTAAATTAAATATTTTTAAGACGAAGTAGCAGTTTTTTCTTTTTTATCGGCTTCTATCTTCGCTAAACTTTCTTTGTGTTTGCTCATATTATCCACCAACCTTTGGTTGATGCGCTCAGCTTCTGCTTTGAATTTTGACTCAGGAAAAGCTTTCATCAACAAACGGTATTGGGTCATAGCATTTTGAAGCCTCAATTCTTTGGCATCAAATCGACTGAAATTCACTGCCAATTCGTATTTCGAACGCAACGAATAAATCATCGCTTCCTCACGGTATTGGGTATCAGGAAAATCATCAATCATGTTGTCAAAAGCAATCGCCGCCGCTTTGTATTTCAATGTTTTGTGGTAAATCTTCGCGATTTCAAAAGATTTTCTTTCCAGTTTTTGTCTCAACTCGTCAATGTAAGCATTTGCTTGAGGAACATGCTCTGAATTGGGATACGCATTGATGAACAATTGCATTTCATCAATCGCACTGTAAGTACTTTTTTGGTCCAAATTATACGCGGGTGAATCGGTATAAAAAGAATAGGCAGAACGAAAAGCTGCATCTTCTGCTCTTGGATCCGCTGCATAAGAAATGTAAAATGTTTTGAACTGGTGCGCTGCCAAGCGGTAGTTCCTGTCTTGAAAATTCGCATCAGCTTGACGGTAAGCGATGTCTGCTCCCTCTTCTGTTCCAGAAAAAGCCACCATCACTTTGGAATACAACTCAATTGCATTCGCCCATTTTCCTTCTTCGTAAAATTCATTGGCCGTTTGCAAAATAAAGTCTTTGTCCGAGCTTTTTAATGCTTGTTCCATTCGCTTGTTACATGATACCAATATCATCAAGACGAACAATAATATTCCAGTTTTTCTAAACATGGCGCAAAGATATAAAATTATTAGCACAAACATAAGATAAATGCTTGTGCCAAAAAGTTAAGATTTCTACAATTTATTCTGCGGCGTTGAAGGTCGATATATCTCTATCAAACAAATACATGCCTCCTTTGTCATCTCCGATCAAGCGCAATTTATCCAAAATGATTCGCGCCAATCTTTCTTCTTCAATTTGCTCCGAAACATACCACTGTAAAAAATTATGGGTGGTATAGTCTTTTTCATTCAAAGTCAAGTCCACCATGTCATTGATTTGTTCTGAAACTTTGACTTCATGTGCCAATAGCAATTCAAACAATTCATGCAAATTGTTGTAATCCTGCTTAGGCATTTCCAAAGCTGGAATTTTCGCCTTTCCTCCGCGTTCGTTCACAAATTTCACCAATTTCAACATGTGCATTCTTTCCTCTTCAGAATGGGCAAACAAAAACGCTGAAACCCCTTCCAATCCTTTGGTATCGGCCCAAGATGCCATCGCCAAATAGATTTGGGAAGCATTCGCTTCAGCTTCAATTTGGTTGTTCAATGCTTGTAATATATTTTCTTTGATCATGATTTTAAATTTAATGATTGATACAATTTTTGAATTTTTTGGGTCAATTGATCCGTAGCCGGAACCAAAGGCAAACGGGTATATTTTCCACAAATTCCTCTTTCCGCCAAAAGGGCTTTCACACCACAAGGATTTCCTTCCAAATAAATCGAACGGGTGATGTCCATCAATTGATAATGCAAAGCATAGGCTTCTTCCACCTTTCTCTCCAAACCTAGACGAATCATCGCTGGATAAAGCTCTGGTAAAGCTTGTGCAATTACTGAAATCACACCACTTCCTCCTGCCAAAGTCATCGGCAATCCAAATTCATCATCACCTGAAATCACCAGAAAATCTGCAGGTTTCGCTTGCAAAATCTCTGTACTTTGTAAAAAATTAGGAGAAGCTTCTTTGATGGCCACAATATTTTTGAATGCATTTGCCAAACGCAAGGTCGTTTCTGAATTGATGTTGGAGCCCGTTCTGCTCGGCACATTGTAAAGTACAATTGGCTTTTCAGTAACTTCCGCCAAAGCTTTGTAATGTTGGTAAATACCTTCTTGACTTGGGCGATTGTACGCTGGAGACGCCGACAAAATCGCTTTGAAATTACTCAGATCAGTTGCTTTAATTTCTTCTTGAACGGCTTGGGTGTCATTTCCGCCAATTCCCAATACCATTGGCAATCGACCTGCATTAGCGGAATGAATTACAGAAACAATTTCAGCTTTCTCATTTTGGGTCAAAGTGGGCGTTTCTGCTGTTGTTCCCAAACAAATCAAATAATCCACACCTCTATTGATGCTAAAATCAACCAATTTTTCCAAAGCGGAAAAATCAACGCTGAGATCTTCTTTGAATGGCGTCACCAAAGCAATGCCTGTTCCCACTAATTCTTTCATTTTTACTTAATTTTCAGAAAAACAAAGTTAGAGAATTAAATTTTGAAAGTAACGCTAATTTCTATTTTTGAATCGATCCAACTCACTTTTGATTGAGACTTATTTTAAAATTCAATTCCATCCATCTTAAATGAATTTTTGCACATATTCCAAAATCGTCGCCGTAGCATTCGGTTGGCTTTGGATATAATTGAATGCGTTTTTTCCACGAACTTTCCTTTCTACCTCCTGCGCTATGAGCCATTTCAATTCCGCATCAAAATCCGCAAAATCTTTGAAACTGACCGCAGCCAACTGTTCCACCAATTCCATGGCTTCAAAAAAGTTCTGGTAGTTGGGGCCAAACAATATGGGAACGCCATAAACCGCTGGTTCTAACGTATTGTGTACACCACTTTTTGTGAAACCACCTCCTACATAAGACACGTCTGAATACGCGTAAATTTTGGTCAATAAACCAATGGTATCAACCAACAATATTTGTGCATCATTCATTTCTTCCGCATTGGATTGGGTATAAACCGCTGTTTTTTTGTTCAAGGCTTCTGCCAAACTTTGGACGCGTTTTTCTACAATGTCATGGGGCGCAATGATGACTTTCCAATCTTTTGGCAAGTGATTGTTGATCCAGTTCAACAGAATCTCTTCGTCTTCCGCCCAAGTACTTCCAGCCACAATTAATTTTGAATTGCCTTTGAATGTTTTGACAAAATCCAAGGATTCGTTTGCCAATAGAATTTCTTTCACACGATCAAATCGCGTATCGCCCGAAACTGTTACTTGGTCAATTCCGATGGAATTCAACAACAATTTCGAATTTTCTTCTTGGACAAAAAAATGGTCAATTCCCAACATGATTTCTCGAAACCATTTGCCCCAAGATTTAAAAAATAAACTTTTCTCTTTGATGACAGCTGAAATGACCACCACTGGAATTTGGCGTTTTTCCAATTGCTTCAACAAATTGTACCAATATTCATATTTCACCAAAACCAACATTTCTGGACGAAGGATTTCAATCAATTGTTGAGCATTTTTCGGGGTATCCAACGGCAAATAAAAAATATAATCTGCGCCTTGGTAATCTTTTCTGACTTCATAGCCCGAAGGTGAAAAAAAGCTGACAGCGATTTGATGGTTGGGATATTTTTTTCGCATTTCCTCTATCACAGGCCTTCCTTGTTCAAATTCACCCAAAGAAGAACAATGTATCCAAATCACTTTGGCAGAAGGATCAATGGATTTTTTCATTTGCTGTTGCCAATTTTCTCTGCCTTTTTTCCACAATTTGGCTTTGGGATTGAACCAAGCTGCCACGGAAATTCCTAAGCCATATAAACGGATAAATAGATTGTATATGATATTCATAAGCTTGGCGAATATACAAAATCAGTTTTGTACATTTGTCCTTAAAATTTTATACAATGCGTAAATTACAAATGGTCGACTTAGCAAGTCAGTACCAAAAAATAAAAAAAGATATCGACAGTTCCATTCAATCCGTGATCGATTCATGTGCATTCATCAATGGACCAGAAGTCAAAAATTTCCAAGCAGATTTGGAAGAATACTTAAACGTAAAACACGTCATCCCTTGTGGAAATGGAACGGATGCTCTACAAATCGCATTGATGGCCTTGGATTTAGAACCTGGCGATGAAGTGATCACTGCAGATTTTACTTTTGCTGCAACGGTTGAAGTCATTCACTTATTGGGTTTGAAATCGGTTTTGGTCGATGTCGATTACGATACTTTTTTGATCGATACCGAACAAATTAAAAAAGCGATTACCCCCAAAACCAAAGCGATCATTCCTGTGCATTTGTTTGGACAATGTGCCAATATGGATGAAATCATGCAAATCGCCAAAGCTCACAATTTGGCAGTAATTGAAGATACAGCACAAGCAATTGGTGCAGATTACAAAGGTCAAAAAGCGGGAACCATCGGAACGATTGGCGCGACTTCTTTTTTCCCATCCAAAAACTTGGGTTGCTATGGAGATGGCGGTGCGATTTTCACCAATGACGATGATTTGGCGCACAAAATGAGAGGCATCGTGAACCATGGTATGTACAAAAGATATTACCACGATGAAATCGGTGTCAATTCTCGATTGGACAGCATGCAAGCGGCGATTTTAAAAGTAAAATTACCGCTTTTGGATAGTTACAATACCGCAAGAAGAAATGCTGCCGAATTTTACAACGAAGCTTTTTATGAAAATCCTGAAATCTTGACGCCTTTATTGGCTGACGGAACCAACCACGTTTACCATCAATATACTTTGCGCATTTTGAATGGAAAAAGGGATGCTTTGAAAGCGCATTTGGAAGAAAAAGGCATTCCAGCGATGATTTATTATCCAGTACCTTTGAGAAAACAAAAAGCTTACGATACAGGAAATTACAACGATGCTGATTTCCCGAATACCGATAAATTGATCCATGAAGTACTTTCTTTGCCGATGCACACCGAATTGGATGATGAGCAATTGACTTTCATTGTGAATTCAGTGAAGGAGTTTTTTAAATAATTCAATCCGAAAAATTGACGAAAAAATTGACACAAAAAATCTTAGTTACCGGCGGTTTGGGTTACATCGGTTCGCATACAGTCGTTGCTTTGCAAGAAGCAGGATACGAAGTAGTCATCATCGATGATTTGTCCAATGCAGAGGAATTTGTTTTAGAACGAATTACCAAAATCACCAATATTCAACCTGAATTTCATGCCATTGATTTGAAAGATTCCGAGAAAGTACAGGACTTTTTCAAACACAATACAATCGATGGGGTCATTCATTTCGCAGCACACAAAGCGGTTGGAGAAAGCGTGGACAAGCCTTTGATGTATTACCGAAACAATTTGTTGGGATTAATTAATTTGTTGGAAGCCATGCATAAAAATGCAGTCGATCATATCATTTTTAGTTCTTCTTGCACCGTGTATGGACAAGCCGATCAAATGCCGATTGATGAAGGGGTTGCCATCAAAAAAGGCGAATCTCCGTATGCGAAAACCAAACAAATGGGCGAAGAGATTTTGGAAGATTTTGTCGCAGCTTTTCAAAAGAATGTGATCTCATTGCGTTATTTCAATCCTGTAGGTGCACATCCCAGCGGATTGATTGGTGAATTGCCCAAGGGTGTTCCCAATAATTTGATTCCCTTTGTGACACAAGTTGCGGCAGGAATTCGAGAAAAACTATCGGTTTTTGGAGAGGATTATCCAACACGTGATGGCACTGCCATCCGTGATTACATTTATGTCTGCGATTTGGCCGATGCACATTTGAAAGCCTTGAATCGTTTGTTACGCAAAGAAAACAAAGAAAATTTAGAAGTTTTCAATTTGGGCACAGGCGTTGGCTCTACCGTTTTGGAAGTCATCCAAGCTTTTGAGCAAGTGAATGAGTTGAAATTAAATTATCAAATCGTTGACCGAAGAGCGGGCGATATCGTTGAAGCCTATGCAGACAACACCAAAGCAAAAAAAGAATTGGGTTGGACAGCTGAAACGCCTTTGGAAGAAAGCATGCGGACGGCTTGGGAATGGCAAAAAGGACTTTGATATCAATATACCCACAAATAAAAATCCCTTGATGTCATGATCAAGGGATTTTTATTTTCAATTATTTTTGAATGCACTTTTTCAAAATCAGCGTCAACCAAGTGCCTGCCACAAATGGGAAAGTCAAAACACCTCCAAATAAACTGAGCACATTGGTTTCCAATAAAATCATTTGCACCAAAAAAGTCAAAACAACACCTATTAAAATCCAAACTGCATTTTTCAATTTGGGACCCGCGAAAACAATGGCGGTCAATACTGGATTGAATCCAAAAATTCCCATCTCCACTGCCTGCTGAGGAAATCCAAAAAGCATCCCCAACAAGGCTCCCAAATATGCTGATAATAAGGCATAGACTGCGCCCACTTTTGAATGAATGAACACTGCAATAAAAAACAAAATGCCACCCCAAATGCCGCCTTGAAAAATTACTTGACCATAGGCTTTGGTTCCGAGCAACAAAATTTCATAGCCTTTGAAGTCCACACCCCATTGGACCAAACTCGATGCAGCAGTTGAAGTGTATTGCTGAATGCCGAAAATCAACAACCAAGAAACCAAAATAAACGGAAAGGTATAGGCAGGAATCTTTTTTTGAATGAAAAAATGTTGCAAAATGGCCGCGAAACTTCCACCTACCACCACCAACAACCAGATCAACACAGTCATCTCAAACAAAAAAGGCAAAACAACGCCGACCAAAGCAGCGCTAAATCCATAAATTCCTGCGCGGATTTCATCTTGATCAAATTTAAACACCATCGCCGTTGCATTGCCCACAACCACCGCCAACAAACTCGCGACACCATATTGCCAACTTCCTAAAAATAGGCCGACCAAAAAAAGCAAACCCGTCCAACGGTTTTCTTGCAACATGATTTGTCCAAAAGACTTCAAAATGATGTCCAAAGGATTCAGCTGTTCAATTCTTTGTTTGTCTTCCATCAGTGTTTTATTCAAATAAAATCGACACAGAAATTGATCCTGTGTCGATTCTCTATATTTTATGTTCAATTATTCTGCCAAGGCACTTTCCATTTCTGGCTCAGTTTCGGCAGTCGATTCCAGTAAATTTGAATCGATCGTTTTATTTCTCTCCGCTCTTGAAATACACGTTTTACAAATTTCATTGTTGTCAATGCCTCGGGCTTCCCATGCATCTTTGACCGTTCCATCAGAGACCGTACTGTTTCTGATGTGTTGACAATCTTCATAAATGTGCAATTTATTCCCAGCAGGTGTCCAATACACATGGTCCATCCCATTGGTTAGATCCATGATTTCAGAAGTTTGAGAATTGATCTGTTCCGTGTATTTCTCTACCGAAGGCGGATTGAAATCCCAGCCAGAAATTCCAGCAATCAACATGGCAACCACGGCAATTCCACCTGCAATTCCTTTGGTTTTCCCATCGATGTCTTTGTTCAGGAAAATTAAAATCACCAATGGCAAGAAAGCCAAAACACCCATGATGGCGCCCAACTGATTTTGAATGAAGAATTTTGTTTTGTCTTTTTCAGAAGCTGGATCGAGTCGATTCGCTTTTTTCCAAAGAAAAGATCCTGTGATGGCCAAAACCAAAATCACAACAATGGCGACGATCAACCAAGTCAACATCTCATTGTTGATCAATTTAAAAATTGCAAAGATTTCTCCTGCAATTGCGATGACCCAAGCCAAAATCGCAAACAAACGCAATTGCTTTGCTTTGCCCTTGGCTTCATCGCTGGCGACGAATTGTTTTTTCTCAGTCATAAACTTTAAGGTTATTCGATTTGTTAAACAAAAGTATTGATTTAATTATAGAAAGCCTTCAACTATTTTAAAAAGTTAAAAATGACCAAATGCCTTGAAGGTTTCTCTCCAATTTTTGTCCATGATTTCATTCTTACAAATGACGCCCTTCAAAATACTTTTCAGGTGGATTTCTGGCCGCATTATTGGGAAATAATCATTAATTTCACTGAATTGATTAGACTGAAACTAAACCCAAGATTTATGCGAATTATTCTATTGATTTTCTGTTTGATGAGTTGCTCAAGTTGGGCACAGCTGATGGAACAAAACAAAGAAAAAGATCTTCAATACGTTCAGGATTTGGCTTCTCCTTTTAAAAAGACCAAAGACAAAATTGAAAGAGCAATTTACAGCAATCATTTCAAATCAATTGAACACCGCATCAGTCGAGGTTACCACAACGGTATTTTCATACAAGATGCTGCTTCAATTGATTTTCTGAACCAATCTTTTCAGGCAATTTTCAAAGCAAATTCCATTTTAAAAAATCAATCTTTCAAGTTTTTCTTGGAAAGAAACAATGTGCCCAATGCGTATTCCACCGGTTCCTATCTTTACTTTATCCATACTGGTTTGTTCAATTACATGGACAATGAACAACAATTGATGGCCGTTTTGTGCCATGAAATTGCGCATGACTATTTGCGGCACACCGAAGAATCCATTGTACAATATGCTGAATTTGAAAAAGATTTCAAACGAGAATTCAAATCCTTGAAAAGAAAAGAATTGCTCAAACTCATCAAATCACAAGATGAGATTCTCAAACAAAAATATGACTTGGCCGATCAATCTCGAAAAAAAGAAATCGCAGCGGACAGTTTGGGGTTTATCTTTTTTAAAAATTTAAATTACCATCCAGAAGAATATTATATGGCACTCAAAAATATGGAACGTTTTGATGTGGATGAAGCTCAAAAAATTCAAGACAGCATGTACATTCATCTGTTTGATTTGCCTGGACAAGCTTTTCAAGAAAAATGGTTGAGAATAGAAAAAGACGACTTTTTTAGTGGATTGAGTTTTACAGAACATGTCGATGAAGATTCGATACAAAGCCATCCCAATCTCATCGATCGGGTCAATTGGCTTCACACGAAATTTCAATTACAGCCTCAAGAAAAAAGCGGAACCGCTTCACCTCTTTTTTTGGAGTTGAAACAGAAAACGGAAGCAGATTTCTATCCCACTTTTTATGCAAAAAAACAATATGGCGTTGCTTTGTATTATCTGATCTGTCAAGTGCAATCCAACGAAAACACAAAAGATGCCGCCGCCAACTTGGGGCACATTTTTAAGCAACTCTATGAAAGCAGGTTGAACTATACTTTCAACAAATACGTGCCACAGGTTGAGCAAAACTCAACAGACAAAGCATGGCAAACCTTCACTGCCTTTCTTTGGAATTTAAGCAATGAGGAATTAAAATACATTGGCGAACATTACCAACAACTCTCCGAAGACAATTTGACTTTATAGGTTGATTTTCTCCAAACGGACCGAACTTTCTTTTTCTTCTTTGTCGTACTCACTGACCAAGATATAGCCATATTTTGCTTTTGAGAACCGCATGTAAGAAGAAGTAGTTTCGTAAGGCAATCTTTCTTGGGTCAATGCACCGTCTTTCAATTTGTTGATGGTCAAATAAGCTTTGGTTTTTCTATCTTCTTTGATCAAATCGATGTAAAAAAACAACACTTCATTGTCCGCTTTATTTTCTTGTGAGAACAAATAACTGTCGGTTCTTTTGAGTTTGTCTTTTTCGATCAGATGATGGTTGATGTATTTTCCTTCCGCATCAAAATTCGCTACAATATAATCTGTCGTTTGAAATTGCCTGAACCCATTGTATGCTTTTTCTTTGGCGATCAAAACTGCAAAGGAACCATCATTGAAATTGAACCATTCTTTCATAACAAATTCAAATCCCTTTTTGTCCGTTCCATCTTCAAATTCGTATTCAGAAAAAATATGCTTGTAACGGATACTTTTGTCCAGCACCTCTTCGCCATTTTCATTGTAAATCGTTCTTCTGATGCCGAATGAAGCCTTTCCATCGACTGCTGGGTGAAACATCGGTGTCAATTCCTTGATTTCTCCCACAACCATCAATTGGTTATTGACCCATTCAGCAGAAGGCACAGCGAAGTTGGCAACGCGTGTTTTCAAACCGTTGTAAACCACGTTAAACAATTCGTCTCCTGTGCGAAGGTCATACGTAATGAAACGATCTTCCGTTCTTATCGGTGATAAGTTCGTACTTCGAAGCAAGGTGATTTTGTCTTCGTAAATGCTTGCAATTCTAAAATCAAACCTCTCTCCTTTTCTTTCTTTCGCTACACCAAATGTCTTTTGAAAATGGGCATCATAAATAGAAAATCCCGCATATCGATTATGAGGCCATATGGTATTGACAAGCAAATTCATATAGTAATCTTCATTTTCAATCGCTAAAACATTCAAAAAGTAAGTAAGTTCTGATTTCCCTATCTCAAAATTGTCGAAATTTTCTATGGATTGAAATTCTTCATTTTTTAAAAACTTCCTATCGATGGTTTCAGCCGTGTTCAAATCAATTGTCGTCAACAACTGTCCATAATGTCCTGGTTGCTTATTATTCCTCAGCAAAGAAGTAACAAAAAGCTTTTGGTTGTGAAATTTTATGCTGGAAAATCGAAAAGTATATTTCTTGAAATGAGGCAATTCAAAATCACCATTGGTAATTTTATTCAAATTCCTGTCGAGTAAAACGTACTCATATTGTAAAGATTTCTCTTCATTGACCAAACCTTTGTTGAAAATGTACACATAGCCGATGACTTGTCGCTCTTTGTCGGTCAATAAGGTTCGGGTCGTATAAATACCCGTTGACAAATCCCTGATATTTTCAACTTGCGCAAAAAGCTGGAAAGCCATCAAGAAAATCAATCCGAAAAGATACTTTTTCATGCTGTAAAAGTTTAGGTTGTACATTTTTTCAAGTGACAAATATATCAATTCTTAATTGCTCATAAAATGAGGCTGGTCACCAAAAAAATCGCTGAAAGTCATTGAATTCCTTCCAGCGATTTTCTTACAATTGGTTGACAATTTACTTCTTCAAATGGTCGATCACCGCTTGGTAACCGCCACCATTGATCGTATCTGAAAAACCATGTTCGATCAAAATGTCCTTGGCGCGCTCACTGCGCATGCCACTTTTGCAAAAGACAACAATGTTCTTTTTGTTGTCGAATTGATGCAATTCCTCTTCAATTTGGTCCAAAGGAATGTTGATTGCGTTTTCTACACTTCCTTCTGCAAATTCTGCTGCTGTGCGCACATCCACCAAAAAAGCGTTTTCTGGGATGACTAGATTGTCCTGTTTTTGGGTCAATTTTCTATACAAATTTTTAATGATACAATTCATTTCGGTTGTTTTTTTATATGGATCAAACCACTGGATTTCCTTTTTCTTTCCATTCTTTCATTCCGCCCAAATAGTTTTTGATGTTGCTGAATCCGTTTCTTTCCAAAACCGCTGCTGCCATTGATGAGCGAGCGCCCGCTTGGCAATGGATCACCAAAGTTTTGTTGGGATCAATTTTATCCAAATGATTTTCCAAAGTGCCTACAAAAACATGGGTTGCTCCTTCTACATGCCCCGCATCAAATTCAGTTTGGTTTCTCACATCCAGGATTTGCACATCTTCTCGTCCGATGTAGGTTTTGAACTCCTCCAAATCGATAGTCTCAGCCGTTTGTAAAGTTATTCCCAAAGCATTCAAATCGGAATAATAACCAAAGACGTTGTCCAAACCAATACGCATCAATTTTTTGGTCAAATCTTCGATTTTATCTTCCTCTGTGATCAAAATAAAAGGCTCGTCATAATTCATGAACCAACCCATCCAAGTGGCAAATGCGTTGTTATTGGCAATGTTCAAAGTGTTGGGCAAATAGCCTTTTGCATATTCCGCATTGGAACGCGTATCGATGACTTTCATGCCTCGGTTGTAAGCTTCCAAAAATTGCTCTTTGGACAATTTTGGATGTTTAGGAACGGAGGTCAACAAAGGACGGTCCACCTTGTTGAGTTCTTTCATTTTTGCGAAATATTTCGGTGGTTCAGGTTGTCCTGCCAACAATTCATCCACAAATCCATTTTCGTTCTCACCAAACTGCAAGGCCCAGTTGCGTACTTTTTCATAACCAACGGTAGAACTTGGCACTGCGCCCAAAGCTTTTCCACAAGCAGATCCTGCACCGTGTGCTGACCAAACTTGTACATAATCAGGCAAAGATTGAAAACGTTTCAAAGATCGGTACATTTCCTTGGCGCCTGCTTCTTTGGTACCCATAATTCCTGCTGCTTTTTCCAACAAATCAGGACGACCGACATCACCTACAAAAACAAAATCTCCCGTAAATAACATCACTGGTTGGTCAGAAGCGGGATGATCCGTCAACAAAAAGCTGATGCTCTCTGGTGTATGTCCTGGTGTATGCAAAATTTCAAAAGTCAAATTGCCGACTTTGATGGTATCGCCATCCTTTAAACCAATGTGGTCAAATTCATATTGCCAATCCGCTCCACCTTCATCTGACAAATACATTTTCGCACCCGTCACTGCAGCCAATTCTCTTGATCCACACAAAAAATCTGCATGAATATGGGTTTCAGTAATGTGGGTAATGTTTAAATTGTTTTGTTTGGCAATTTCTAAATAAGTATCAATGTCTCTTTTGGCATCGATTACAATTGCTTCTTTTGTCACTTGACACCCGATCAAATAACTGCCATGGGCCAAGGTTTTATCATAAATGTGTTCAAAAAACATATCGCGTGAATTTTAAATTAGTATTCAATAATTTCAGTGTAAATATCGGTTTTTAATTATTGAGAAGGAAAGACATTTGACATATTACCCGCCCATCTCTACAATTGTTCTTTTCTATTTCATTTCTTTCAATGGCACAAAAGTAATTCCAATTCAAACATTGGAAAGTAACTTAAGCTACAGTGCAATGCCACTTTAAAGCCTCAACTCTTTTTAGTGCACCCGCTATTTTATCAATTGAAATACGATTGCATCATCTCTGCAAATTTGGTAAAAAAAGATCAATACTCTATCTTTTTGGTAGATTTATCTTGAAATAATTGTTCAGCCCATTTTTTTGAATTTAATTTGCAACAGTTTTTCACTTAAAAATTTACATTATGACAATCAGATTAGGCGATACAGCACCCAATTTCAAAGCAATGACCACACATGGCGTCCTTGACTTTCATGAATTTCTCGGCAATAGTTGGGGGATTTTGTTTTCCCATCCAGCGGATTTCACACCTGTTTGCACCACAGAATTGGGGCGTGTTTCCCAATTGGAAGAAGCATTTACCAAAAGGAATGTCAAGAGAATCGCGCTGAGTGTGGATGACATCGATTCGCACCACGAATGGATCAAAGACATCAATGAAACACAAAATACGACTGTTGACTTTCCGATCATTGCTGATCCTGACTTTGAAGTGTCGAATTTGTATGGATTTGTCCATCCGAAGGCCTCTGACAAATTCACCGTACGCTCCGTTGTGATCATTGATCCCAACAAATTGGTGAAGTTGTTGATCACCTATCCCGCTTCAACCGGTCGAAATTTCAATGAAATTTTACGTGTAATCGACTCATTGCAATTGACAGCGGAATATAGCGTTGCTACACCTGCGGACTGGCAAGACGGAGAAAATGTCGTCATTGCGCCCAGCATCAAAAACGAAGACATTCCTTCGAAATTTCCCAAAGGATTTGAAGAAATCAAGCCTTATTTGAGAATGACGCCACAACCCAATAAATAAAGACCAATCATAAACCTTGCATACTTCTCGGTTCAAAGCTTTGGACCGAGTTTTTTATGCGCCATCATTTGGCAACGAAAGAATGAATACCTTTGTGCACAAACCACCGATAAATATTTTCAACAATGTCCACAGAATTATCCAAAGATCGATTGAACCAATTCGAAAACTTGTACCACGAGATTTTGAAAGATTTGGCAACCTTGGAACAATTGCAAGAACATTTGAAACAGACCCAAGCCAAAATGGAGGAAATGAGCCAATATTATGCAAAGGACTGGATGGAGGATTATGATCAATTCCCTGACTTGATGGGCTACCACATTTTGAATGAAGATGCGATTTACAATGCTTTTTATGAGTATGAAGAAAAGAAGAAAGCGCTATTGAGATACATAGCCAATCACATTTGATGTGATTGCTTCCAACTTCCATGCATGGAATAGCTTAGTGCTTGATCCACGTGGCGACTTCGACAGAATTGTCTTCGAAAATGACCCGAATGTGGTATTTTCCTTTTTTCAAGCTTCTTACATCCAAAGCAATGTTTTTGGTGTTTGAATTGAAGTTTTTGGTCATCACTTCATTTCCAATGATGCTGTAGATGGAAATCGTTTTGACATTGAACTGCGTTCCTTCGATCAAAAGATTGATGTCAGCAACCGCAGGGTTGGGAGAAATGGTCACTTTCTTCTGTTCTAAGGAAGAAGAAATGGCAATGCCGTTGCCTGACTGAGCGTAAACGCCCATGGCTGTGAATGACATCAACAATATGACCAATAGTTTTTTCATACCAATGAGCACAAATTTAGTTTAAATTTTGACATGAACAAATTTGTTGTCGATATTTTTCACAAAAAAAGCTGTTTCCATTTGAAAACAGCTTTTATACAGTATGATTGCTTGTTCAATTACAATCCGTAACGGATGTATCCTACCACTTTCAAATCAGCATTCACTGACTTTACGTGATCGGCTACCGAAATTTTAGGGTCTTTGATGAACGCTTGGTGTACCAAAGTATTGTCTTTGAAAAATCTTTGCAATTTACCTTTTGCAATGCTTTCAATCATGTTTTCTGGTTTGCCTTCTTGACGCAATTGATCAATGGCAATGTCCATTTCTTGTTGGATGACATCAGCAGCTACTTCGTCTTCATTCAAAGCAACAGGGTTCATCGCTGCAACCTGCATGGCGATTTCTCTTGCTACTTCGTCAGCACCGTCAGCTTTGGCTGAAAGCGCTACAACTGCACCAATTTTATTTCCAGCATGGATGTAAGCATTGACAAATGCACCTTCTAAGATTTGGAAGTTTCCAATTTCAATTTTCTCTCCGATGACACCTGTTTGCTCCGTCAATTTTTCATTGACAGAAATCCCATCGATGTCAGCATTCAAGAAGCTTTCTTTGCTGTCGCTGTTCAAAGCCATGTCGGCCAATCTTTGCGCCAATGCAACAAAATCATCATTTTTAGCAACGAAGTCAGTTTCACAGTTCAATGAAATGATCACACCTTTGGTGTTGTCTTCATTTACTTTAGCGATTACAGCTCCTTCAACACTGTCTCTGTCAGCTCTTTTCGCAGCTACTTTTTGACCTTGTTTACGTAAAATTTCGATTGCTTTGTCAAAATCTCCAGCAGCTTCTTCCAAAGCTTTTTTAGAATCCATCATTCCGGCTCCAGTTGCATTTCGAAGTTTACTTACTTCTGCGGCAGTTGCTTTATACATTGCTTATTTATTTAAAGTTATTATTGATTTGAAATAAAATGTAGTTCCCTCCTATCGAAAGAACTACATTGATGTTTTTACTAATTCAAAATGAATTAATGTTGGATTTATTCTTTCGAGCTTTCTTCCGCTTCAACTTCAGTTGTAGCATCTGCTTTGGTCTCGTCTTTTGTTTTCTCTTTTTCAGCTTTTCTTGTGCTCAAACCTCCTTGGATGGCTGCAGCTACGTGAGATAAGATGATGTCCACAGATTTTGACGCATCATCGTTTGCAGGAATTGCAAAGTCAACTTGTCTTGGATCTGTATTGGTATCGACCATCGCAAAGATTGGAATGCCTAATTTTTGGGCTTCTGCCAATGCGATGTGCTCTCTGATGGTGTCAACGATAAAAATCGCAGACGGGATACGTGTCATATCAGAGATTGAACCTAAGTCTCTTTCCAATTTCATTCTTTGACGATCTACTTGTAATCTTTCTTTTTTAGAAAGGGTTTCAAAAGTTCCGTCTTTTTTCATTCGATCGATGGAGTTCATTTTCTTAACCGCTTTACGAATGGTGACAAAGTTGGTCAACATTCCTCCCATCCATCTTTCGGTAATGTAAGGCATATTTATACTTTCTGCATGTTTTGCAACAATTTCTTTGGCTTGTTTTTTTGTTGCTACAAAAAGGATTTTTCTTCCTGAGGAAGCTATTTTTTCTAAAGCATTGCATGCTTCTTCTAATTTCACTGCAGTTTTGTGCAGATCAATGATATGAATCCCGTTTTTCTCCATGAAGATATACGGAGCCATGTTGGGATCCCATTTTCTTGTTAAGTGACCGAAGTGTACTCCAGCTTCTAACAATTCTTTTACATTTGCTTTTGCCATTTTCTTTGTTTTTTAGTTTACGTTCCGCCTAATCAGCAAGCAATGCTGGAGTGGTTGAATAGTTCTCGCCTCCTGCATTTAGATGCTAAACTAACCGGAAAATGGTAATGATTACTTTTAAAATATTAACGTTTAGAGAATTGGAATTTCTTACGTGCTTTCTTCTGACCGTATTTCTTACGCTCGACCATTCTTGGGTCACGAGTCAACAAACCTTCAGGTTTCAACTGTCCTCTAAATTCTGTATCAATTTCACAAAGTGCACGTGAAATTCCCAAACGAATTGCTTCTGCTTGACCGGTAATTCCCCCGCCAAAAACCTTAACGTCAACGTTGTAGTTTCCTTTGGTACCTGTGATTGATAAAGGTTGTTCTACTTTGTATTGTAAAACGCCAGTAGTAAAGTATTCTTTCAATTCTCTACCATTGATAAAAATCTCGCCATTTCCTTCTTGCAAGTAAACTCGCGCTACAGAAGTTTTTCTTCGGCCAATTTTGTGAATGATTGCCATAATTATAAATATGCTTTAATGTCTATTGATTTCGCTTTTTGCGCTTGATGTGGATGATCCTCACCTGTAAATACATATACATTTGACAAAATTTGTGCACCCAATTTATTTTTAGGCAACATTCCTTTTACCGCTTTTTGGATCAAACGGGTTGGGTCTTTGTCATAAACTTGTTGAGCCGTTAAACTTCTTTGACCACCTGGAAAACCCGTGTGACGAAGGTAAACTTTCTCTGTCCATTTGTTTCCAGTCAATTCTACTTTATCAGCATTGACAACAATGACATAATCTCCACAATCAGCATGAGGGGTAAAATTCGTTTTATGTTTCCCTCTTGCTAATTTAGCAATTCCAGACGCCAATCTACCTAAACTTAGGCCTGACGCATCAACTTGAATCCACTCCTTTTGAGCAGTCTCTTTGTTGGCTGATAATGTTTTATAACTTAACGTATCCACTGTATTTGTTTTTAATATTATATACTTCTCGAATAAAAATTCGGGTTGCAAATGTATAAATTCATTTTCTTATTCGCAAATGCTTTTAGATAATTTATTTGATTCCCAATAAAAAAGGAAATGCTCTTCGATAAAAAGAACATTTCCTTTAGTCTATTTTTATACAAAATTATTTTACAACAATTTTAGTGTTTTGCGCAGCACCATCAGCATATCTTACTTGAGCTACATAAACCCCTGCAGGAAGTGAAGAAACATTGACTTGAGTTCCTTTCACTTGAGCCACTACCTTTCCAGTCATGTCAATGATATTGACCATGGTAATTTCTTTTCCTGAAGAAAAGTTTACAACATCCTTCGAAGGGTTAGGATAAACATTCAATTTTGAGTGATTGAAATCAGTTACTCCTAAATCTCCAATACTTCCATTCAATTTGAAAATCCCCATTGAACCGCCTGATCCATCACTAAAACCACCGCACCAGCCAGTCTCTCCATTATAAAAAGCCAAAGTACCTCTTTGCTGACCGCTGTCAATCTCTATCCAAGTAACCCCTCCATCCTCAGAATAAGAAGTTCCCATAGGAGCTGCTGAATTAATCCCAGAAGAAACAAAAGTTTTCGTGCTACCAGGAACAGCTGCTATATCACCAGGATACCAAATCCCAACAGGAAAAGCATCTTCCCAGTTTTCACCACCATCTGTAGTAACAAACAAAAACGCAGCACCAGCATCGTCTGTAATCAACATACCATCTTGTCCATTGTCAGCAAAAGCAAAAGCCGCTGAAGATCCTGAGCTGATTACCCCTCCAAAATCTGATGCAGGAGAAGCGAAAACTTCCCATGTAGCACCTCTATCTTTAGAACGCATAACGCGACCTAATGAGGTCCCTAACCAGATATTATCTCCAACTACCTTCTTTACACCTACATAGGTAAACTCGTTAGCATTCAATGGAGCTGGGGCAGTAGTAATTGCTGTCCAAGTTGCTCCTGCATCAGTAGTTTTGTACATTTCAAACTTCCCATTTGCTGGATCGCCCCCACTGTACCCATTGTTTGCATCCCAAAAATAAACATGGTTAGCAAATGAATCCGAGTTATTAAAAACAGCACCAGCATATTTGCTCCATGTGGCACCACCATCTGTCGTTTTCCAAATCCCATTGTGAGAAGAAGTTGAACCTGAAGGTGCAGTTACTACATAAGCCACATTACCATCAATTCCCGCAATATCACTAATTAAAGCGCCTGATGGCGCACCGCTAATTGACAATGCTGTCCAAGTTGCACCACCATTCGTAGTTTTGGCAACATCTTTTGGATAAGTGCCTGCTCCTGAACCATCATAGGAAGAGATCCATGCAGTTGTTGGATTAACAATTGAAATTTCTTTTACACCCCAAGCTTCATTCCAATTTGTTGCTTGCGGAACCCAAGAAGGGTCTGTTTGAGCTGTTCCGAATATAAATCCAAACAAAGCCAATGATAAAAATAAATAATTCTTTCTCATGATTTTTAATGTTAATTAATTTTAAGTGTAAATGTATTAAAAACTTTAAAACGCTCCCTTATAATTTTAGCTAAAAATCGGTTAAAAACCTTAATTTCATTTACCTAAACCCCAAACAACTCTTCTAAATTAGAGTTTTACAACACTTCACCATCGATATACCGCCGATATCAAACTTATTTTTTATTTTTGCTAACAGTTAAAAACATTATGCAAACACAATCAGACAACAAACTTTCATTTGATCAATTCAAACAACAAATATTAGAAGATTATAAATCCGCAGTTCTTTCACGAGAAACCAGTCTTTTGGGAAGAAGAGAAGTATTGACTGGAAAAGCAAAATTCGGCATTTTCGGCGATGGAAAGGAATTGCCCCAATTGGCCATGGCTAGGGTGTTCAAAAACGGAGATTTTCGTTCAGGCTATTACCGCGACCAAACTTTCATGTTTGCCATCGGACAATTGAGCATCACCGAATTCTTTGCGCAATTGTATGCCAACACCAATTTGGAAAAAGAACCATCTTCAGGCGGACGACAAATGACTTCTCACTTTGCAACCCGTTCCTTGAACAAAGATGGATCTTGGAAGAATTTGACCCAACAAAAAAACTCAAGCGCTGACATCTCTCCTACTTCAGGACAAATGCCCCGTTTGTTAGGTTTGGCACAAGCTTCAAAATATTACCGCGAAATTCCAGCAGCAGATCCCACCCAGAATTTTTCCATCACGGGTAATGAAATTGCTTTTGGGACCATCGGTGACGCGAGCACTTCTGAAGGTCCTTTTTGGGAATCGATCAATGCGGGTGGCGTTTTGCAAATTCCGATGATCGTTTCGATTTGGGACGATGGCTATGGGATTTCTGTTCCGGCTGAATACCAAAGAACGAAAACGGATTTGAGTGAAATGTTGTCTGGTTTCCAAAGAAACGATGAACAAAGAGGTTATGAAATCATTCAAGTAAAAGCTTGGGATTATCCAGCGCTCATTGAAGCCTATAAAAAAGCGGAACAACTCGCCAGAAAAGAGCACATCCCCTGCATTGTCCATGTTGTCGAATGTACACAACCGCAAGGTCACTCTACTTCTGGATCGCACGAAAGATACAAATCCAAAGAAAGATTGGATTGGGAAAAAGAGTTTGATGGCATTGTAAAATTCAAAGAATGGATTCTGAATTTTTCTACTGCTGAACAAAAATTGGCGACTTTGGAAGAATTGGACCAATTAGAAAGTGAAGCTAAAAAAGAAGTCAGAGCCGCCCAAAAACAAGCTTGGGAAGATTATTTGAATCCTTTGGTTGAATTAAAAAATCAGGCCATTGATCTATTGAATCAATTCGCCAAAGAAAGCGCAAACCAATCATTCATTCAACCAGAAATCGACCAATTAAAAGCGAAAACCATTCCTTCAAAAAAAGATGTGTACAGTTGCATTCGAAAATGCATCCGCATCAGCAGAGGAGAAAATACAACAGCCAAAGAAAATCTAAAAAACTGGTGGACTGCACAAATGAAAATCGAAGAAGATGTTTATTCATCGCATTTGCATAGTCAATCCGCTTGGAGTGCTTCGGCAGTTGAAAACATTGCGCCAACTTATGATGCCGAAGCTGCGTTAGAAGATGGACGGATTATATTAAGAGACAATTTTGAAAAAATATTTAGCCAAAACGAAAATGTGCTAATCTTCGGAGAAGACACTGGACACATTGGCGATGTCAACCAAGGCTTGGAAGGACTACAAGCTAAATTTGGCAAAGCAAAAATCAGCGATACCGGCATCCGTGAAGCCACCATTGTCGGCCAAGGAATTGGTTTGGCGATGAGAGGACTTCGTCCGATTGCTGAAATTCAATATTTGGATTACGTTTTATATGGTTTGCAATTGATGTCGGATGATTTATCGACCGTATTGTACCGAACCAAAGGAGGACAAAAAGCGCCTGTGATTATTCGTACCCGTGGCCATCGTTTGGAAGGAATTTGGCACGCTGGCTCACCTATGGGTGGAATTTTAAACTTGGTGCGCGGCATGTATGTTTTGGTCCCTAGAGATTTGACCAAAGCGGCTGGCTTTTACAATGCCTTGTTACAAACCGATGAACCTGCGATCGTAGTAGAAAGCTTAAACGGTTACCGTTTGAAAGAGAAAATGCCGAACAATTTAGGTGAATTCACCACGCCGATTGGAGAAGTTGAAATTACCAAAACAGGTACTGACGTTACTTTGGTGACCTACGGTTCGACTTGGAGAGTGGTCAATGAAGCTGTAAAGGAATTGAACCAATTGGGCATTGACGCTGAATTAATTGACATTCAATCTTTGTTGCCGTTTGACACCAAACATGATATTGCGAAGAGTTTGGCGAAAACCAACCGCTTGGTAGTCATCGACGAAGACGTTCCAGGAGGTGCTTCCGCCTTTATTTTGCAACAAATTTTGGAAGAACAAAATGCGTATTTCCATTTAGACAGCCAACCCTTGACTATTACAGCTAAAGCACACAGACCGGCTTATGCCACAGATGGCGATTATTTCTCAAAGCCTTCTGCGGATGACATCGTGGAACAAGTTTATGCGTTGATGCGTGAAAGCAATCCGGAGAAGTTTCCCAGCTTGTTTTAATTCAATTGGCTTAAAATAAATCAAATCCCTGCTTGCGGGGATTTTTTTTTGTGGAATTAAGGCTGAACTCAAAACAGTCTTTCTTAAAGTCTATTCTGAATTAATAAAAAAAATTAACGGCTTCATTCGTTTTTTAAAGCTTTGATCAAATCACGGAATCGAGCCGCTTCGATGAAATCCAGGTTTTGCGCCGCTTTCTCCATTTGTTTTTGGTAGGATTCGATTTTCTTTTCTTGTTCAGAAACCGACATTTTCTCGTATTCCGAACGGTCTTCCGCTGCCAAAGTTTGGAATTTCTTTTGTTCGTAAGGATTCAACTCAAATTGCTCTGCCTTGGTTTGAATGCCCGTAATTTTCTTGCTCAACGGCTGTGGTGTCAATCCGTGTTCTTCGTTGTATTTCAACTGAATGCTTCTTCGCCTTTCGGTTTCATCGATGGTACTTTGCATGGATTTCGTCATTTTATCCGCATAAAAAATCACCCGACCATTGATATTCCTTGCCGCACGGCCTGAAGTTTGGGTCAACGAACGATGGTTTCTCAAAAAACCTTCTTTGTCCGCATCCAAAATGGCGACCAAAGAAACTTCTGGCAAATCCAGTCCTTCTCTCAATAAATTCACACCAACCAACACATCAAATAATCCTGCGCGCAAATCTTGCATGATTTGTACTCTTTCTAATGTATCAACATCCGAATGAATATAGCGCGTTCTCACCCCAAAACGAATCAAATATTTGGTCAATTCTTCCGCCATTCTTTTGGTCAGCGTCGTCACCAAAGTTCGCTCGTCCAATTCATTTCTTTTTTGAATTTCCTCCATCAAATCATCCATTTGATTCAACGATGGACGCACTTCAATCACAGGATCCAACAAAGATGTCGGCCGAATGATTTGTTCTACCACCACGCCTTCGGATTGTTGCAATTCATAATCGGCTGGCGTTGCAGAAACGTAAATGACTTGATTTTGCAGTGCTTCAAATTCTTCAAATTTCAACGGACGGTTGTCCAAAGCCGCACTCAAACGAAAACCATAATCCACCAAATTTTCTTTTCGACTTCTGTCTCCACCATACATCGCATGCACTTGCGGAATGGTCGCGTGGGATTCATCGATCACCATCAAATAATCTTGCGGGAAATAATCCAACAAACAGAAAGGGCGCGTGCCTGGCAATCGCCCATCCAAATAGCGCGAATAGTTTTCAATCCCAGAACAATAGCCCAATTCTTTCATCATTTCCACATCAAACTCCGTTCGCTCTTTCAAACGTTTGGCTTCTAAATTTTTACCGATTTCTTGAAAATAAGCCACTTGTTTTCCCAAATCAATTTGGATTGATTGAATTGCTTGATTCAACGCATCAGGTGAAGTCACAAATAAATTGGCAGGATAAATCTGCATTTTCTCCAAACTTTGCAATGCCTTTCCCGTTTCTGGATCCAAAGTTTCAATTTCCTCAATGGTATCCCCAAAGAAATGCACGCGAATCGCTTGGTCTGCATAGGCTGGAAAAATATCGGTTACATCGCCACGCACACGAAAAGTTCCTCGAGAAAATTCCTCTGCACGCGAATACAATGAAGCCACCAAATTCTGTAAAAATTGAGTGCGGCTGATCGTTTGTCCCACTTCAATGTGAAGAATGTTTTTATGAAATTCCACCGGATTTCCAATCCCATACAAACAAGAAACCGATGCGACCACCAAGACATCTCTTCGTCCAGACAACAAAGAAGAAGTCGTACTCAAACGCAATTTTTCGATTTCCTCATTGATCGACAAATCTTTTTCAATGTACAATCCAATCGATGGAACATAGGCTTCGGGTTGGTAATAATCATAATAAGAAACAAAATACTCGATGGCATTGTCTGGAAAGAACTCTTTGAATTCCATGTACAATTGTGCCGCTAGCGTTTTGTTGTGCGCCAAAACCAAAGTCGGTCTTTGCACTTCTTGCACCACATTGGCTACTGTAAATGTTTTACCAGAACCTGTCACCCCAAGCAAAGTTTGAAAGCGATCACCCGATTCTATGCCTTGGACCAAGGATTGAATGGCTTGTGGTTGGTCTCCCGTTGGGCTAAATTCCGAATGGATCTTGAATTGCATAGTGGAAATGAATTAAACACGCAAAGTTACGGAAAGATGAACGACTTCAATTGATCCTAAAAAAACATTGTATGGTTTCAGCACCAAAAAATAACAGAAAAAACGTTCACACAGTACCTGATACTTCAGACCTGATACTTTCTACTTAAGCCTGCTTCGCTTTTTCCCACAAAGCATCTTGCTCTTCTAAGGTGAGATCGGCAATGTTTTTTCCTTGGGTTTTCGCCATAGTTTCAATTTGTTGAAAACGGCTGATGAATTTTTTATTGGTTTTTTCCAGAGCATCTTCTGGATTGATGCCAGTAAAACGCGCATAATTGATCAAAGAAAATAGCACATCGCCAAATTCTTGTTCGCGCTTTTCTTGTTCAGTTTCCGCTTTGAATTCCTCGATTTCCTCCTGAACTTTCGCCCAAGTATCCTCCGAATTGTTGAATTCAAATCCTACGCCTTTTACTTTTTCTTGGATGCGATAAGCCTTGACCATGGCAGGAAGTGATTTGGGAACACCTTCCAAAACTGATTTTTTTCCTTCTTTCAGTTTCAGTTTTTCCCAATTTCTTTTGACTTCTTCTTCGCTCGCTACTTCCACATCGCCGTAAATATGCGGATGCCTGTAAATCAATTTCTCACAAATGGCATTCAACACATCGGCCACATCAAAATCTTGGGTTTCGGAAGCGATTTTCGAATAAAAAACCAAGTGAAGGAAAAGGTCGCCCAATTCCTTCTTGATTTCTTCTGTGTCCTTTTCTACAATGGCATCCGACAACTCATACATTTCCTCGATGGTCAAATAACGCAAAGATTCCATGGTTTGTTTCTGATCCCAAGGACATTTTTCACGCAAATCATCCATGACGTCCAACAAACGTCGGAAAGCTTCCAATTGTTTTTCGCGTGAATTCATGTTGAAATTATTTTTCTGCAGGCGTTTCTTCCGCTGGCGTTGCTTTTTTGGCAGCAGCTTTGGTGGTTTTCTTGGCCGCTTTTTTGGATTTTTCTTCCGCAACCACTTCTTCTATTACGGCATCTTCAATCGCAGACTCCTCAACCTCTGGTGTTATCAAACCTTTGGCATGCAACAAATTGTACCATTGAAACAATTTCTTCAAATCCGAATCATAGACTCTCGCTTCGTCATATTCTGGCAAAACCTCTTCGATGTATTTTCTCAATTTCGCACTAGATTCTTTGTGGTCAATCGCAGGACCGCCATTTTCTTTGTTGTAAATTCTTGTAAAAACTTCTTTCAAAGGAAATTCTTCCGCCACACCATAAATCGCTACGTTTTCCAATAAGCTCACGTTATTTTGAGCAGAAAGTGAAGTTTTTCTTCCTTTGTCTAAATCTTCTACGATGAATCCACCTTTGGCCTGAGAAATCAATTTGTACAAACCTGGTTTTCCTGAGATTGAAATGATTTTTGTTAAATCCATAATTTTATTTCGTGTTTTTCATCAATTGGGAAATTTCATGCTATAATCTGCTTTGACCTTTCCTTTTGAGATATTTTTTAATTTTCCTTGAACTAATTTCTTTTTAAATGGCGTCAAATAATCGGTGAACATGATCCCTTCGATGTGGTCATATTCGTGTTGAATGACGCGGGCGCGAATATCCGAAAATTCTTCTTGATGACGTTGCCAATTTTCATCATAATATTCCATCACAATGGTTTCTGGACGTTCTACATCTTCACGTACACCTGGAATACTCAAACATCCTTCGTTGAATTTCCACTCCTCACCCTTTCGTTCGATGATTTTTGCATTGATGAATACTTTTCGAAACGCAGTCAACTCTTCTTGAATGTCTTCGTAATTCTCATCTTCCGCAAACGGCGTCAAATCCACAATGAACAAACGAATGGGCAATCCGATTTGTGGCGCAGCCAATCCCACACCATACGCTTCTTCCATGGTGTCAAACATATTCTGAATCAACTGATCCAAATGTTTGTAGTTTTCATCGATGTCCTTGGCTTGTTCTCTCAGCACAGGATCACCATAAGCCCTAATCGGTAATATCATTCGTTGCAATTTTGTGCAAAGATAAAAGATGCATCCGAATTTACAAGCTTTGATTTTCAAGCAATAGATTGCGAGCGGTAAGCAAGCTGAAATGATGCATGAGCTTCGTTCGAAACAATCCATGAGCAACAACTTCAACCGCGCTGATGTCTTAGCAAACATGGGGGTTTCGTTTTTGAGAATTGATCTTTATTGTGTAGATTTGATTCATCCCTAAGTTCTAAAACCATGAAAAAATCATTTTTCATTTACTTGTTGGGCCTTTTTTTATTGGCTTCTTGCATTTCTATTCAAGGTTTAACCAATGATTATGGCAAATTATCTGAGCAACAAAAAGCTTTGATTGCTCCTTTGGAAAGTTTTGAGAATCTGGAAAATGGAAAAATTTATTCATTGACTGCAAAACAACTAAAATCCGAATTGAATCAACATGAAAAAGCCTTGGTCTATGTTTTCACCAATAACTGTGTCAGTAAATATTGTTTGCCAATGAATGTGTACAAAGGCTTTGCGGAAACCAATGGCTATCAGTTATTTTTGGTGATGAATGGTTATGCCAATCTAAATCTAACCTTGGACCAAATGGTCGAAATCCCTTATTTTTCCATTGACAATGAAGCTTACGGCGTTAGTATGAGAGCTAAATACACCAACTATTTTGAAAATGAATTGATGGATCTGCCCAAAGAAACCAAGCACAAAGAATATTTAGGTGATTTGTTTTTCTTTGAAAATGGGGAATTGAAAGAAGTGAAAAGAGAATTGCCTAAAAGTGACCAAAAATCATGAAGTCATCAAAGCCAACCTTCCCGCACCGATTTCATCAACAGCTCTTGTACGTTTCGACAACCAGATTTTTTCAAAATATTTTTCCGATGGGTGCGCACCGTATAAATGCTGCGGTTCAACAATTTTGAAATGTCTTCACTCCGCATCCCTTGGATCACATACTGTAAAATTTCCAATTCTTTTTTGGTGAAAATGGTTTCATTCAATTTGAAATCCTCTTCCAAATGCACATTGTAATAAGACGGCGCACCTTGCATCCCAATGAAAGAAAGTTTGGGAATGCCCTGTAAATTAAAATGCGTCAAATCGGTAAAAATCACCAAAGTACGCGCGCCACCTTCTGGAAAATAAAATATAGGAATCACTTGCTGCAACACCCTTTTGTAAATTTTGTCCTTGAGCCGAATGCGGTAATCATACGAAAACTTGTATTGGTACAATTGCGCTTGCGACAAACGTGAAAAAAAACGCACCGCACTTTGTTCATAATGAAAAAAATACGGCAGATCATCAGGATGAATGATTTCCAACAAAGTCGAAAGCGAAAACTTCTCCGGCGCATACCCCAAAATCATTTCAATTCGTTCATCCACAAATTCTATTTCTCCACTTTGGGTGTTGAAAACCACATAAAAATATTCGCCAATATGAAAGGCGTCGACATAACGCGAGATGATCTCTTTTTGGGTAAAATCGACTTGTTTCGAAATGGATTTGGGGATATTGACCCAAATGTCCAATAATTTATTGACTTCTTCCATGCCTTAATTTTTGGGCAGCTTGCCTTCTTCGAAAATACAAATAATTACAATTGACCGAACTTTTTTTTCAACGCCTTCCCTCAAGCCTACAATCGTAAAGAAATTGCCACAAAAAAAGCGTTTCACTCAATACAATAGAGTTGTTCATTGTTTTCAAAATCAAGCACAAACAAATAACATTGCGCTATTCTATTTCTTTTGTACTTTAGTCACCAATTAAATTCAATCTTTAACAAAACATTATTTATGAAAAAACTACTTTTTATTCTTCCGATGCTTTTGATCTGCGTCCAAGGATTTTCTCAAAAAATTAAATTCCACCAAGGAGATTTTAAATTCCTAAAAAGTGGCGACCAAATCGAAGTTGTTTTCACTTACGACAACTTGCGTTTGCTCAAAGAAAATTACACCGAAGCGCAATACATCCAAAACCGAAAAAATGATTTGAATGCCAAAGACCCTGGCAATGGTGAGATTTGGGAAGGCAAATGGCACGCGAGCAAAGCGGGCGTTTGGGAACCCAATTTCATGCAATTGATCCGAAAAACAACGGCAAAAAAACAATTGAATTTCCAAAACAATAATCCTGCGGCACAGTACATCCTCTACGTAGATGCCGTTTGGGTCTATCCAGGATGGGACGCTTACATGATGAAAAAAGCGGCCAAAGTGTCGACAAAAATTCGCATGGTGGACAGAAACAACCCAAGTGTGACATTGGTCGAATTGGATGCCATCAATGCGCCAGGCGATCAATTTGGCAGCAACTTCAGCAATGAAAACCGCATCGGTGAGGGCTTCGAAAAAACAGGTAAAACCCTCGGCAATCTAATTTCAAAACAAGTGAAATAACTCAAAAAAGCCGTTTTAGCAGTTAAAACGGCTTTTTGCCTTATCATTTTTTTGTATGTTTGATTAATAAACTTATTAATCATGAAAAAACTAACCATCATCCTTCTACTATTCATAGGGTATTCTTTGAATGCACAAATTACATTGTATCAAAATGCTAATAATCCTGCTGAGGTTTACGAAAAAACAATATATGACAACAATTTGAATCATTATTCCAAAAAAATAAATGAACAATTTGGTGATGACTTTAAAGTAAAAGAGGATGTAATGTTAATATCTTCAAATTCTGATTCCATCATGTATGAATTCGAATGGATGGCGATGCCCAAAGAATTGTATGAAGAACAAATTGAAATTGAGGAAAAAATTGACCAAATCATTTCTATTGCTTCGCTTAACTTTATGGACAAAGACCATGATTTTGATCCGTCAAAACCCACTTTCATTAACTTTTGGTTTACCAATTGTCCGCCTTGTATTGCTGAAATCCCAACTTTGAATGAGTTAAAAGATTTTTATAAAGGCAAAGTCAACTTCGTCGCCATAACTTTTGATGATGAAGAAAAAGTCAAAAAACTATTGAACAAATTCGATTTCCAATTGACCCACATCGTTAATGAAAAAGAATTTATTGATGGATTTAACATCAGTGGTTATCCAATTAGTTTCATGTTGGACAGCGAACAAAAATTAAAATTCATCACCAATATGCTTCCTGTAAAATCAAAAGAAAATCAATGGTATGAAAAAGGGATGAATAAAATCAAACAAAAAATTGAGCGGTTTCTGTAATCCAATCAATGCGCTATTTTTCTCCCTCCATTTCTTTCTGAGACAAAATCAAATGCGCCATATTTTTGATGACACTTTTGTGCTTCGTCACAAATGGATTGCTTTTGTCCCAAACATATCCTGCCAAAACCGAACAGATTTTCTGTTTGACTTCTGGATTTTCAGGTTGATGAAAAAACAATTCCTGCAAATTCCCTGTGTACCACTCTTGGATATAGGTCGTAAATACATCGATGCCTTCGTTCATGTGGTCGGAATATTCTTGTTGCCAATCCACCGATTCGCCTTCGATAAAACGCTTGGCCAACTTCGCTGCCAACATGCCTGATTCTGTCGCAAAACAAACGCCTGAAGAAAAAACAGGATCCAAAAACTCGGTACTATTGCCCGTCAACACATAACCTTCACCAAACATTTTTTGGGTACTTGATGAATAATTGGACATTTTTTTAGGAGTAAATTCAAATGGCAAATCCCCCAAACGTTGCACATAATAATCTGACAAACCTATCGCTTTCGACAAAGCTTCCGCTGGATTTTCTCCCAAAGCATCGATATAATCGGTTGGACCAACAATGCCCACACTTGAATTGCCATTGGAAAAAGGAATCACCCACAACCAAACCTTGGTTTCCAAAATATCAAACGAAATGCTCGTCCCCTCCACCCCTTCTGGTCGATTGACATCTTTGACATGACTGAATATCGCTGAATGCGGACTCAATCGAGAAGCCGCTTGCAAATTCAACAAACGAGGCAAAACCCGTCCGTATCCGCTGGCATCGATCAAAAACTTCGCTCGAATCTGCCTTTCATTTCCACCTTTGTCCACGACCGTCATCAACGAATCTGTCCCTTGAAATTCAACATGAGTTACTTCCGTTTCAAAACTGATTTGAATGCCTTTTCGCTCCATTTCATCCGTGATCGCCTTGTCAAAATCAGCCCGTGGCACCTGCCAAGTCCAATCCCAACCTTCCGAATATTTGTCGCCAAAATCAAAATTGCAAATCTCTTTTCCTCTGATAAATCGGGCACCAGGTTTCTTTTGAAAGTTCTGCGCATCCAACGCCTCAAACAAACCTGCTTCCGAAAAGTGATCCATCACCCTTGGAATCAAGCTTTCCCCCACCACAATTCTTGGAAACTTCATTTTCTCAACCACTTTCACTTCCACGCCTATTTTGTGTAAATAACTCGCTGCTACACTGCCCGAAGGCCCAGCACCAATCACCAAGACATCTACTTGCTCAATTGACATCAATAATATTTTTTTTTCGTTGAATAAGCTTAAATTTGCACGATTTCACCATCAAGAAAAACTCTTGATTCAACGACAAATATAATTATATAACCCAATGAATGCATTGAATGGGCATTTAAATTTAGCGCGTTTCATCCAAATTCTAAAGACAGAAGAAGAATTGATTTTGTCTCCAGAATTGATGGAAAAAGTAGAGAACAGTTTTGTCTTCCTAAAGGATTTTGCCAAAAACAAAATCATTTATGGTGTCAATACGGGTTTTGGACCGATGGCGCAATACAAAATTCAGGAAGAGGAGTGCGTGGCGCTTCAATACAATTTGATCCGAAGCCATGCCGCTGGAATTGGCGAACCTTTGCGCATAGAACAATGCAGGGCTGCGATTTTGGCACGCTTGAATTCTTTGTCTTTGGGACACTCTGGCGTTCATCTGAATTGCATTGAATTGATGAAAACCTTGCTCAACCGACAAATTACGCCTTTGATTTTCGCCCATGGCGGCGTAGGTGCCAGTGGAGATTTGGTACAACTGGCGCATTTGGCTTTGGTATTAATTGGCGAAGGAGAAGTTTTTTATCAAGGAGAGAGAAGAAATACCCAAGAGGTTTTTGCTATCGAAAACATTCAACCTTTAAAAATAGAAATCAGAGAAGGCCTTTCGTTGATGAACGGCACTTCAGTCATGACCGGCATTGGGATTTTGAATTGGAAAAAAGCCCATCAATTGTTGAATTGGTCAGTCAAAATGGCGTGTGCGATCAATGAATTGGTGGCTACCTATGATGACCATTTTTCGGCAGCGCTCAATGCTGCAAAGTTGCATCCTGGACAACAGCACATCGCAGAAATGATGCGCAAACATTTAGACCAAAGTGTTTTGATCAAAAAAAGAGAAAACCATTTGTACCAAGCGGACAACCAAGAGGAGATTTTCAAAGACAAAGTCCAAGAATACTATTCGATTCGTTGCATTCCGCAAATTTTAGGTCCTGTTTACGACACTATAGAATCGGTAGGAAAAGTACTTGAAAATGAAATCAACTCGGCCAATGACAATCCCATCATCGATGTAGCCTCACAACAAGTTTACCATGGTGGAAATTTCCACGGCGATTATGTTTCTTTGGAAATGGACAAATTGAAATTGGTGATCACCCGTTTGACCATGCTCGCCGAACGACAATTGAATTATTTGTTGAATGCGAAAATCAATGAATTGTTGCCACCTTTTGTGAATTTGGGAAAATTGGGTTTTAACTTTGGAATGCAAGGAGCGCAATTTACCGCGACTTCGACCACAGCCGAATCACAAACTTTGTCCACTTCGATGTACATTCACAGCATCCCCAACAACAATGACAATCAAGACATTGTGAGCATGGGAACGAATGCTGCTTTGCTGTGCGACCGAGTAATTGAAAATGCTTTTGAGGTTTTGGCGATCGAAATGTTGACCCTTGCGCAAGCGATTGATCAATTGAATTACCAAGAAAAATTGACGGATGAGACCAAAATTTGGTACCAAGCCGTACGTGAAATTGTGCCTGTTTTTCAAACAGACATCGTATTATATCCCTACCTTCAAAAAATTAAAAATTATTTGATGCAAGATGAATTGTCGCATTGAATGCATCAAAATATCCAATACTAAAAATATTTAACCATTCATTCATGAAAACAGCTTTAGTGACAGGAGGATCAAGAGGCATTGGCAAAGCGATTTGTTTGCGTTTGGCCCAAACCAAAAATTACCACATTCTGATCAATTACCATGCGAACGAAGCAAGTGCTTTGGCGACCATGAACGAAGTCATCGAATTGGGTGCTACGGCAGAAATCATACAATTTGATGTCGCCAACCACCAAGAAGTCACGGAAAAATTGTCACTTTGGGAAGATAAAAATCCAGCCAATAAAGTGGAAATCATCGTCAACAATGCAGGCATTACCAAAGATGGTTTGTTCATGTGGATGCCACAAGAAGATTGGCAACAAGTCATTCAAACCAGTTTGGGTGGTTTTTTCAGTGTGACCCAATTTTTCATGCAAAAAATGTTGAGAAACCGTTACGGCAGAATCATCAATATGGTTTCAGTTTCTGGTTTGAAAGGCACGCCTGGACAGACCAATTATTCTGCTGCAAAAGCCGCCATCATCGGTGCGACAAAAGCTTTGGCACAAGAAGTTGCGAAAAGAAAAATCACCGTCAATGCCGTTGCCCCAGGCTTTATCGCCACTGATATGACCGCGGATTTGGATGAGAAGGAATTGATCAAACTCATTCCCGCCAATCGTTTTGGACAACCCGAAGAAGTGGCAGAACTCGTTGCTTTTTTGGCGTCTGAAAACGCAGCTTATATCACAGGAGAAGTCATCAATATCAACGGAGGAATTTATTCATAAATTACAATCAAATGGAAAAAAGAGTCGTCATCACGGGAATGGGCATTTATTCTTGTTTGGGTTTGAACCTTGAAGCAGTAAAAAATTCATTGTACACTGGAAAGTCAGGGATCATTTATGACCAAGAAAGGCATGACATGGGTTTCAGAACCTCCTTTACAGGCATGGTTCCTCGTCCAGATTTGAAAAATGAATTGAGTCGAAGACAAAGGGTTTCCATCGGAGAAGAATCGGAATACGCCTATGTGGCGACCATGGAAGCTTTGAAAAACGCCCAACTATCATTGGATTTTTTAGAACAAAATGAAGTCGGCATTCTTTTCGGAAACGACAGTGTTTCTCGCGCAGTCATTGAAGCCACCGACATTCTGAGAGAGAAAAAAGACACTGCATTGATTGGTTCTGGCGCGATTTTCAAATCAATGAATTCCACCGTGACCATGAATCTTTCGACCATTTTGAAATTAAAAGGCATCAACATGACCATCAGCGCTGCTTGCGCTAGTGGTTCACATGCGGTTGGTTTGGGTTTTAGCATGATCAAAAGCGGTTTACAAGACACCATCATTTGTGGCGGCGCACAAGAAATCAATCCTTATGCCATGGCGAGTTTTGATGGATTGGGCGTATTTGCTGAAGAAGGCATCGATCCGACTTTGGCTTCTCGTCCGTTTGACAAAAATAGAAATGGTTTGGTACCGAGCGGCGGTGCAGCGACTGTGATTTTAGAAAGTTACGAATCTGCCGTCAAAAGAGGGGCGCCGATTTTGGCTGAGATCATCGGTTATGGTTTTTCATCCAATGGTGGACACATTTCCACACCCAATGTTGAAGGCCCAGCCACAGCCATGCGAAAAGCGATTCAGCACGCTGGGATTGCCATCGATGAAATCAGCTACATCAATGCCCATGCAACTTCTACGCCTTTGGGCGATGCCAATGAAGCCAAAGCGATTCATGAAGTATTTCAAAGCCATCAACCCCATGTCGCCTCCACAAAATCCTTGACTGGACATGAATGTTGGATGGCAGGCGCAAGTGAAATCGTGTATTCGAGCTTGATGATGGACAACGATTTCATCAGTGCCAACCAAAATTTCATTGAAGGAGATGAAGACAGCCAACGCTTAAATATCGTCAAAGAAAGATTGGACAAAAAATTTGATATATATTTGTCGAATTCTTTCGGATTTGGGGGAACCAACTCCGCTTTAATTGTAAAAAAATTGAATTAACCATGGAAAGCAATGAGGTTTTAGAAAAAATCAACCAGATTTTAGTAGATGAGTTTGAAGTAGATGAGGAAGTCATTCAAGCGGACCACAACCTAAGAGAAAGTTTGAATTTAGACAGCTTGGATTATGTTGATTTGGTGGTTTTGATTGAGTCCAATTTCGGTGTAAAATTGATTGAAGCCGATTTTGCTCAAATTGAAACTTTCCAAAATTTTTATGATTTGATCAAAAGCAAAATGACGGATGGCGCAATGGCAGGGAAAATCTAAAGGCAATTTATTAGGCTACAAAATCTTTGTTTTTTGCATCAAAAAACTCGGCATCAGAACGGCTTATAGCGTACTTTTTTTTGTCGCACTGTATTATCTTTTGACCGATTGGTCGTCCAACAGATCGATATTTTATTATTTAAACAAAAGACAACAATTCGGATTTTTCAAATCCATCGGATTATTGTACTTCAGCTATTTTCGATTTGGTCAAGTGTTGATCGACAAAACGGCGATTTCGGTCGGTTTGAGAGAGCGGTTTACCTATGAATTTGATGGCATTGACATCCTAAAAGATTTGTTGTCCGAAAACAAAGGCGCGATTTTGATCAGCGCTCATGTAGGGAATTTTGAAGTGGCCGAACATTTTTTTGCGGACATCGATTTCGATTGCAAAATCAATTTGGTCACCACCGATCGCGAACACAGTTTCATCAAAGAATATTTTGAGAAGATTTCCATCAAAACCCAAACAAAATTCATCATCGTCAAAGACGATTTGTCCCATATTTTTGAAATCAACCACTGCCTTGCCAACAATGAAATCATTTGTTTTACCGGCGACCGTTATTTTCCAGGCTCAAAAACTTTGATGGCGGATTTTTTGGGTGAAAAAGCAATTTTTCCCGCCGGCCCATTCAGCATCGCTTCACGTTTGAAAGTACCTGTTGCTTATGTTTATGTGATGAAAGAAAAAAACCTACATTACCATTTGTATACACGTAGAGCCCAATTCACCCACAGAAACGCGCAGGATTTACTACATTCTTATGTAGAAAGTGTGACTGAAATTGTCAAAAAACATCCTTTGCAATGGTTCAACTTTTATGATTTTTGGGCCAAAGAAGAAAACTCAGCAACATGAAAAACGACCATTTAATTCCCCAAGAAAAAGTCCAAGATTTGATTCCCCAAAAAGCGCCAATCATTATGGTCGATGCCTTGTTTGATTTTTCTGACCATTCTGTCAAAGCGGGATTGACCATACAAGAAAGCAATATTTTTGTTCAAAACAACCAATTGCAAGCTTCAGGCATCATCGAACACATGGCACAAACCGTCGCACTACACACAGGCTATGCATTTTATCTGAAACAAAAACCAGCGCCGATGGGTTACATCGGTTCCATCAAAAAAATTGAGATTCATTCCTTGCCCAAAGTAGAGGAAAATTTGGTCACAGAAGCCAAAATCATTCAAGAATTCATGGGCATTACTTTGGTTGAAGTCAGTACTTTTTGTAACGAAAAATTGATGGCACAAGGACAAATGAAAACCGTATTGGCCGAAAAATAAGCTGGCATATTTCTGATTTTCATCACTCAAGCATCCTGAATAAATGAGATAATTTCGCTATTTTTGTGGGTTGAATTGCACATTGATGAAGACGAAAAAAGACATGTACCAAGAAATCGATGAATTATCCGTTGAAGTCACCACAAAAATTCGTTTCAACGAAACCGATGCTTTGGGCATTGTTTGGCATGGGAATTATTTGATTTATTTTGAAGATGCACGCGAAGCATTTGGGAAAAAACATGGTATTTCTTATTTGAATATGTTAAAAAACGGATATGTCACCCCCATTGTTTCGTCTTCTTGTCAGCACAAACTCACTTTGAAATACGGAGATACCATTCGCGTCAGAGCGACTTATGTGGCTACTTTGGCAGCAAAAATCATGTTCAGATACACCATTTTCAATGAACAAAACCAAATCGTTTGCACAGGAGAAACCGTTCAAGTATTTCTAGACCAAGAAAAAAATCTGTCGTTGAGCATTCCTGCTTTTTATGAAAAATGGAAAGAGAATTTAGGAATTGTTTGAGCCATGAAAAAAGTGTACATCAACGATTATTCGTGTTTTAGTTCTTTGGGATTGGGCGTTCAAAAAAATTGGACAGCCGTACAAAATCTCAAATCAGGCATCCAAAAAATTGAACAATTCGGCGCAATTGAAAATTTCCATTGTGGAAAAATCAAAGACCAATGGATTGAACAAGCTTGGAATGAATTGAACATTCAAGCGGAATACAGTCGTTTGGAGAAAATAATGATTTTGACTTTGAAGCCTTTGGTTGAAAAATACCAGATGTCAGAAAACACAGCTTTGGTTTTGGCCACCACCAAAGGCAACATCGACTTTTTGGAAAATCTGCCCACTGAAAAAGCCGATCTCCATCATTTGGCCAAAAAAATTCAAGACTTCTTTCAATTCAAAAACACACCGATTATTCTGAGCAATGCCTGTGTGTCAGGAACTTTAGCCGTCGCTGTTGCCAAACGTTTCATTCAAATGAACCGTTTTTCAGATGCGTATGTTTTGGCTGGAGATGAAGTCACTTCCTTTGTCTTGTCGGGTTTCAAAAGTTTTCAAGCGATGAGCGATGAAATTTGTCAACCCTTTGACCAAAACAGAAAAGGGATCAACTTGGGCGAAGCAGCGGCAGCCGCTTATTTGAGTACAGTAGAAATTCAACAACAATCTTTTGAAATTTTGGGCGAAAGTTCCATCGCGGATGCCAACCACATTTCCGGTCCGTCGCGCACTGCAGAAGGTCTTTTTCTCAGCATTCAAAACGCCTTGAAAGAAGCGAAAATCGACAAAAATGAGATTGATTGCATTTCAGCACATGGCACGGCAACAATTTTCAATGATGAAATGGAGTCGATTGCAATCGACCGAATGGCTTTGAACGAAACGCCTATCCACAGTTTGAAAGCTTATTTTGGCCATACTTTGGGCGCGGCAGGTTTGTTAGAATTGATCATGGTGATGGAAAGTTTGAAAAACAACCAACGCATTGTTTCCAAAGGTTTTGAAAGTTTAGGCGTTTCCAAAGAATTAAATATAACCACAAAAAAAGAAGCCAAACCCATGAGAATTGCTTTAAAAACCGCTTCTGGATTTGGAGGAGTTAATACGGCTTTGTTGATTGAAAAAAAATAAAAATGAACGAATCCTCCACTTATATCACACAAATCTGTCAAATTGAGGCAGGAAATTTATTCAGAAACAATGAATTATTGTTTTCAGCCGAAGACAAGACAACTTCTCTTTCCTCCTTTTTGAAATCGATTTACCAAAAAAAACAAATCGATTATCCCAAATTTTACAAAATGGATGATTTGAGCAAATTGGCTTTTATCGGCGCAGCCTATTTGTTGGAAAATCAAGTTTTTGAACAACCCAATCATGACATCGCCTTGGTTTTGAGCAATGCCAACGGCAGTTTGGACACCGACCAAAAACATGTCAAAACCATCGAAAACCCCGATGCCTATTACCCAAGTCCAGCGATTTTCGTCTATACTTTGGCCAACATTTGTTTGGCGGAAATCAGCATTTACCATCAATTGCAATCCGAAAATGCATTTTTCATCAGCGAAAAGTTTGAGGCAACAAACATGCTGGATTACACCCATTATTTGTTGCAATCGGGAAAAGCGAAAAAAGTCATCAATGGCTGGGTGGATTGTTTGGATGAAAATTATAAATTAGCATTTTATCTCGTTGAAAAACAAGGAAAAATTCCACATACAATAGAAAATATCAACCAATTAATGAATCAATATGGACAATTTAACCATTGAATTAAAAGAAAAAATCATTGACGCGCTCAATTTAGAAGACATTGAAATCACGGACATTCAAGACAACGATCCCTTATTTGGAGATGGTTTGGGCTTGGACTCCATCGATGCTTTGGAATTGATCGTCTTATTGGACAAAGATTATGGCATCAAATTGACCGATCCCAATGAAGGCCGTACAATTTTCGAATCCATCGAAAGCATGGCGAAATACATCTCGGAAAACAGAACCAAATAATGCATAAAAACAAGGTCATCATCACCGGCATGGGCATGATTTCTTCCATTGGAAAAACAGTGGAAGAGAATTTCGCGTCCTTGATTGCTAACCAAAGTGGCTTGAGCGATTTGACCTTATTTTCGTCCATTCACCAAGGGAAATTCAAAGTGGGTGAAGTGAAAATGTCGAATGAGGATTTGGTGAAACAATTGAATTTGCCCAAGGACAACAACTTCACACGTACCGCACTTTTGGGACTTTACGCCGCAAAACAAGCCATAGAAAATGCTGACATCCAATCCATCACTGCACACCGTACAGGTTTGATTTCTTCAACCACCGTTGGCGGCATGGATTTCATTGAAAAATATTGCCAAGATTTTGAAACAAATAGTGCAGCAAGAAAATACATTTCTACCCAAGAAGCAGGTGATTCGACGACCAAAATTGCCGACCATTTGGGCATTGAGGATTTCACCACCACGCTCAGCACCGCTTGTTCGTCCGCGGCCAACGCGATGATTTTGGGTGCGCGAATGATTCAATCTGGAAGATTGGATCGAGTGATTGTGGGTGGCACCGATGCTTTGGCAAAATTCACCATCAATGGCTTTCATTCGTTGATGATTTTGACCGAAGGTTTGAATGCCCCTTTTGACCAAAACCGACAAGGTTTGAATTTGGGCGAAGCTGCTGCTTACTTGGTTTTGGAAAGAGAAGATTTGGCGCTGAAAGAAAACAAAAAATGTTGGGGAACGCTTTCTGGCTATGGCAATGCGAATGATGCCTTTCACCAAACCGCTTCTTCTGAAAATGGAGAAGGCGCTTATTTGGCCATGAAAAAAGCATTGGAAAAAGCGAATTTATCGCCAAATGCCATCGATTATATCAATGCGCACGGCACCGCAACGCCCAACAATGATTTGTCAGAAGGAAGGGCTTTGGAAAGAATTTTCAAAAACACCCCTGTGTTCAGTTCTACCAAACCATTTACAGGGCATACTTTAGCAGCGGCAGGAAGCGTTGAAGCGATTTTTAGTTTGTTGGCATTGGAAAACAATGTGATTTTTGCCAATTTGAATTATCAAACGCCAATGGAAGCGTTAACCATTACCCCACAAACCACTTTGTTGCAGAAAAACTTGCAACATGTCATGTCGAATTCATTTGGTTTTGGCGGCAATTGTACTGCTTTAATTTTCTCAAAATATCCTTCATGAAAAAAGTGTACATCAATGGATTGGGGTCGGTTTCCATCCAAGAAAAATCCAAAGATTTTGAGGGCAATGCGTTGAAAAAAATCGGTCAAGGCATCACGCCTGCTTTTGAACCCAATTACAAAGAAATCATTCCTGCAATTCAGTTGAGACGAATGACCAAAGCTTTAAAAATGAGCTTCTTCGCCTTTCAATCTGCTTTGCAAGAAGCTGATTTAGTAACGCCAGAAGCCATCATCACGGGCACTGCTTTTGGCAGTTTGATTCATTCAGAAAAATTCGTTGAAACACTTTTGGCCAATCATGAAGCCCATTTGACACCGACTTCTTTCATTCAATCGACACACAATACGGTCAGCGGTCAAATTGCCTTGCACCTGAAATGTCAAGGATATAATTTCACCTATGTCCACAAAAATAATTCGTTTGAATCCGCTTTGATGGATGCTTTTCTTCAAATTCAAACCGAAGAAATCAACAATGCTTTGGTCGGTGCCATGGACGAAATTGGACCAGCAACCATGAAAAATTTACAGTTGATCCAAAAAATCAATACAGAAAATGACCTTTTCCCACAAGCTGTCCATTACAGTGAAAGTGCGGTATTTTTCGCCTTGGAGAATGAACAAAAAGAGACGACCTATGCAGAAATTGTGGACGTCCAAATCAGTCATCGATTGGAAGAAAAAAATCTGCTTCAATTTTTACAAAACAATGATTTAAATTCAAAAGATGTGCAACACATTTATTTGGGAAAAACGAATTTGCCCGTGGATCAAGATTATTTTTCAACTTTCGCAAAACACTTCCCGAATGCCACACAAAATACTTACAAAGAATATGTTGGTCACCACCCTACGGCGTCGTCCTTTGGCGTTTTATTGGCGGCGGAACATTTAAAAAATGATGCAAATACTGACCATATTTTACTGTACGATCAATTTGAAAACAAAGACCACAGTTTAATTCTTTTGAAGCAATGTTGAAAAAAATATTGATCTCTTTCAATCTTTTGTATCTGGGCTTATTTTTGACCAGTCATTTGCTATTTGAAATTTCTCTTTCTTGGATTTTCCCTTTGATTTTGATCAATTTAATTGGCATCATTTGGGCGAGTTCTGATTTGCGGTTGAACTTTTTTCTTCCAGCCATCACCCAAGGAAAAAAAGGCAAAATCATCGCTTTGACCTTTGATGATGGACCAACCGAATACACCGAAGAATTGCTTGATTTGCTTTTAAAATACAATGCCAAAGCCACTTTTTTTTGCATTGGTCAACAAATTGAAAAACATCCTGAAATCGCCCAAAGAATTCACTCAGAAGGACACACCATCGGTAACCACACCCAAAACCATCCTAAGAACTTGGGTTTTTTATCGGTTGAAAAAGTGAAAAAAGAAATTGAAACTTGTCATCAAACCATTCAAAAATACATGGGTTTTTCACCAAAATATTACCGTCCACCTTTTGGTGTGACCAATCCCAATATCGCCAAGGCTCTGAAAAACACCCACTATACGGTTATTGGTTGGAACAACCGTTCTTTGGACACGATGATTCGAAATAAAACCCAACTTTTCAATCGGATTTACCGAAAATTGCCCAATAGAAATTTGGTGTTATTGCACGATACGCAATCGAATTCAGTTGAAGTTGTGGAACAGCTTTTGAAACGTTTGACCGATGAAAATTATATCTTTGTCAACATTGACGACTTTTTAAAAACGAAACATGCATAAAATTACTTTCCTAATTGTTTTTTCCTTGTTGAACTTTGCCTTGGTTTTTGGCCAAGAAAAAGCGATGTCCAAAGAAGAAATGGCTGTTTTCAAAAAAGAAATCATCCAACAAAACCAAGCGATCAAAACACTTTCGACGGATTTTGTCCAATACAAAAACATGAGTTTTCTGTCCAAAGAAATCGAATCCAAAGGAAAAATGCTGTTGGCGGCGCCCAATCGTTTGCATTGGAAATACACTTCGCCTTTTGAATACAGTGTCATTTTTTCGAACCAAAAAATTTCCATCAATGACCAAGGAAAGAAAAACAACATCGATCTGGGCAACAACAAGAAATTCGCCAAAATCAATGCGATGATCATCGGCAGCATCAGTGGAAACATCTTTGACAACAACGAATTTAAAATCAGTTATTTTAATGACAAAAGCAAAAGAATCGCCAAACTGAAACCGCTTCAAAAAGACATTTCACAATACATTGCTGAAATTGTTTTGACCTTTGAAAAAGACCAGAAAACGGTGTCTGAAGTGAAATTGATCGAACCTTCAAAAGATTATACCCGAATCGTTTTCCAAAATAAAAAAATCAATCCCAACTTAAAAGATGCGGATTTTACTCATTAGTGCTTTGTTTTTTTTGAGCGCTTGTTCAACTTTTGAAAGTGCACAATCGCAAGCAAAAAAGCGTTTGGCTTGCGATTATTCAGTCGAGAATACGTATTTTTCTCAGTTGGACGAAGAACACATTTTTAGGGCGAATTTGTCATTTTTTCAAAAAGAAATTTCTGGCTTGTTGGTCATTAAAAAAACAGCGGAAAATGCCCACCGCGTGGTTTTGACTTCCGACTTTGGCAATACCTTGTTTGATTTCTCTATCTTCCAATCCGCGCCTTACCAAGTCAATTATGTCATGCCCGATTTGAACAAAAAAATGATATTGAATTTCCTGGCCAAAGATTTTCAGATCTTGCTGAACCAACATTTTACAATGACTGAAAAATCAACAAACGATTCATTGACCATTTACCAAGGGAAATTCGGGAAAAAATACATGAATATTTTGGTCAATTCTGCCACAAACCACCTCCAAGAAATCATCCAATCCAACAAAAGAAAACCGAAAGTCCGTTTTGTTTTTGAAACCGCACAAGAAGAAAGGGTGACAATTCAACACGAAAACTTGCCTATCAAAATGATTTTCAACAAAATAGACTTTTAACACAATGCTTCAAGACTTGGGGTTTACTTCCACTGAAATTGTCTTATTTTTGCGATTGAAAACGCAAATCCATGTTGATCCAAGATTTTTACCAAATTATTGATTTAACGCAGGTTGAGAGTGACCATTCAGCCCGCATTGAATTGAATGAAAACCATCCGATTTTTGATGGACATTTTCCAGAAAACCCTGTGATGCCAGGTGTTTGTATGTTTCAAATTATCCAAGAATTGACTGAAAAAGTTGTACAAAAAAAATTGAGTTTACAACAAGTTTCCAATGTCAAATTCATGGTATTGATCAACCCAAAAATTGACAATCAACTGACTTTTCATTTTTCAATTGTGCCCGAAAATGCGACCTATAAGGTGAAAAGCCAATTGGTTTTCCAAGAACAAATCGCTTTGAAAATGAATGCGACTTACACCAACATCGACTAAACTCTTTCAAACATGCATGCCCTCCACCGTCAAAAAATGAAAGCATTGCAAATTTGCGTTTTGGTGCCGACTTACAACAACGAACGAACTTTGAGAAGAGTTTTGGACGAAATTTTGTTGTTCACGGACCAAATCATCGTGGTCAATGACGGCTCAACGGATGCGACTGCAGACATTTTGAGTAGTTATGCCGATAAAATCACCACCGTCACACTGCCAAAAAATGCTGGAAAAGGAACGGCATTGCAGGTCGGTTTTCAACAAGCGAAAAAGATGGGATTTGATTATGCCATCAGCATTGATTCGGATGGGCAACATTTCGCATCAGATTTGCCAACTTTCATCGAACATTTGGAAAAATCGGAGAATCCTTCAATTTTATTGATTGGCTCCAGGGATTTGAACCAAGAAGGCGTGCCCAAAAAAAGCAATTTTGGCAACCGTTTCTCCAACTTTTGGTTTTGGTTTGAAACAGGCATTTCACTGACCGATACACAGTCAGGCTATCGATTGTATCCTTTGAAAGATTTAAAAAATAAATATTATTCAAAGAAATTTGAATTCGAAATTGAAGTCATCGTTCGTGCCGCTTGGGATGATGTCGAAGTGAAAAACATTCCTGTTCAAGTCTTGTATGATATGAAAGAGCGGGTATCTCACTTTCGTCCGTTCAAGGATTTTGCACGGATCAGCGTATTGAACACCGTTTTGGTTTTCATTACTTTGACTTACATCCTTCCACGCAATTTCATTCGGAAATTCAAAAAAAAAAGCTTTCGACGTTTTTTTAAAGAAGACATCTTAGGCAGTGAAGATTCACCGATGAAAATCGCTTGGTCCATTGCCTTGGGCTTGTTCATTGGCCTGTCTCCTTTGTGGGGACTCCACAGTTTTCTGGCGATATTTTTGGCAGTTGCCTTTCGTTTGAACAAACTCATTGCTTTCGGTTTTTCTAACATCAGCATTCCACCGATGATTCCCATCCTCGTGGTTTTGTCCTTAAAAATCGGCTTTTATTTCGTGCCATTTGGGCAAAAAAACATTATTTTGACCGATTATCAATTTCATTCCATTGCCGCACATTTTTGGCAATATGTAGTGGGTAGCTTTGTTTTGGCAACTGTTGCGAGTTCGATTGTTGGAACCATTGCTTTTTTCCTAATTTCACATTTCAAAAAAAACAAATGATGGCCAATTGGTTCTATCGCATTTACAAATGGGGAAACCGAAATCAATTTTTATTTTTCGGATTGCTCTTGCTATGGATTGGATTGAGCAGTTTTGGCTTGTTTAAAATTCAATTTGACGAAAACATTCTCCGCATTTTGCCCAAAAGTGAGAAAACCTCTGTGACCGCCAAAGTGTTGGACCAATTGAACTTTTCGGATAAAATCAGTGTGATTTTTGAAAAAAACGAAACGGGAACGACCGAAGATTTGACCGCAATGGCCGAAGATTTCTTGGCTCAAATGGACCAAAACGAACAAGTCAAAAGCATCCAAGGAAAAGTACAAGACGAACAATTGACCCAAAGCATTGATTTCATTTATGAACATTTGCCCTTGTTTTTAGAGGAAAAGGATTATGCAACCTTTGAACAGCAAATTGAGCCAGACAGCGTTCCAAAAATTGTCGAAAACAATTTCAGAACCTTGGTTTCTCCGACTGGATTAATTGCCCAAGATTTTATGCGCAAAGACCCATTTGGAATGGGCTTTCAAGCTTTCAATCGCCTCAAAACAATGAACGACAACCAAGACCTGCATTTGGTCGATGGATTTCTGATGAATGAAGACGAAAGTCGGTTGTTGCTATTTATAGAAACTGCTTTTGACCAAAGTGATACAGCGAAAAACACCGAATTTGTTCGGGCCTTGAATGAATTAAAAGACAGCTTGAACCAAAACTATGCTTCACGGGTGCAATTGGATTATTTTGGTGCAGCATTTGTTGCTGTGGCCAACGCTCAACAAATCAAAAGCGACATCCAAAAAACAGTGGTGTTTTCCATCAGCATTTTGATGATTTTATTGGTGATTTATTACAAAAAAATCGTCGTTCCTTTTATTTTATTCATCCCAACTTTGGTCAGTGCGCTTTTCGCCTTGCTAATTTTGTATTGTATCAGTCCAACGATTTCCGCAATTTCATTGAGCATCGCAGCCATTTTGATCGGCATCACCATCGATTATACGTTGCACATTCTCACCCATTTCAAACATTGTCAAAATGTAGAAAAATTGTACCAAGAAATCACCCAACCGGTTTTGATGAGCGCTGCCACCACGGCCGTTGCTTTTTTGTGTTTGATTTTTGTACAATCAGAAGCCTTGCGCGATTTGGGAATTTTCGCATCGATAACCGTGATGGGATCAGGGATTTTTTCGCTGTTGCTCATCCCCCATTTGTTCAAAATTTCAAAGCAAAAAACTAAAAAAACGTCCAATACACTCTTGGATCGATTGGCGAATTTCCCATTTGACCGCAGCAAAGTTTTGTTGGGCATTGGTTTGTTGGCCTTAATTATCAGCTTGTTTACCTTTCAAAAAGTTCGCTTTGACAAAGACATTGCTTCGTTGAATTATTTTCCGACGGAATTGCAAGAAGCAGAAAAAAAATTGGAAAACACTTTGGGTGTCGCAAGCAAATCGATCTATCTGACGACTTATGGCGATGATTTAGAAGAAGTAATCCAAGGCAATCAAGGGTTGTCGAACCAACTTCAAAAGGACCAAGAAAATCAGTCGATCGATCAATTCACTTCTTTGGGAAAAATCTTGTTGACACAAGCAGAACAAAACAAAAGAATTGCTCGCTGGGAAGCGTTTTGGCAAAAGAAAAACACAAGTGCAATTGAAAAATCGCTCATTGAAGAAGGCAAAAAAGTAGGTTTCAACGAAACGACCTACCAAGCGTTTTTTGACATTTTAAACGCTGAATACAAAGCCATTGACGCTCAACAATTCGCTGAGCTGAATCCTGAGTTGTTCCAAGAGTTTTTCCAAGAAAAAGAAGGCTTTTACACCTTGAATACTTTGGTCAAAATCAAAGAGGAGAAAAAAGGAATCTGGACCCACTCACTTTCAAACTTTGAAAACCTGCTGATCATCGACCGAAAAGAATTAAATGAAAACTTTTTAGGGCACATCGTTCAAGATTTCACTGCCTTGGTCAACTATTCGTTTTTAGCCGTTTTATTGATTTTATGGCTGTTTTTTAGGCGAATTGAACTGGTGCTCGTTGCCATGGTACCGATTCTGATTACAGGATTGATCACCGCTGGCATGATGGGATTGCTGGGCATTGATTTCAACATTTTCAGCACCATTGTTTGCACTTTGATCATTGGACAAGGCGTGGATTTCACGATTTTCATGACGCATGCGTTGCAGAAGGAATATACAACTGGAAAAGACGATTCGCCGACTTACCGTACTTCGATCATTTTGGCAGTGCTCACGACTTTGTTGGCGGTTGGGACGTTGATTTTTGCGCAACATCCTGCTTTGCGTTCAATTTCTATTATTTCCATCATTGGAATGAGTGTCGCAGCCTTGACTTCTTTTGTGATTTATCCCAGGTTGTTTCGACTTTGTTTTACGCAACGACAAAAAAACGGGAAATCGCCGATTTCTTTTAGCTTATTATTTTTCAGCGTTTTGACTTGGCTGTATTTTTTGTTTTATGGAATTTTCTATACGATCAGTTCAAGAATCATTTATTTGTTCTTTCACAAAGACGAAAAGAAAAAATTGAGAAAGTTCAAAAAAGGCATGCACCATTTCATGAAAAGTTCTTTGAATTTCAATCCTTTGGTCCAAACCAAAATCAACAATCCTTTTCAAGAAAATTTCGAAAAGCCTGCAATCATCATTGCCAACCACACTTCATTTTTGGATTCTTTGGCGATGGGCATGACGCATCCTTATGTCGTTTATTTGGTAAATGACTGGGTGTACAATTCCCCTGTTTTTGGAAAGGCCATCCAAATGGCAGGATTTTATCCAGTTTCTGAAGGCGTAGAAAACAGCATTGAACATTTGAGAAATCGGGTAAAGATGGGCTTTTCTTTGATGATTTTTCCTGAAGGCACCCGTTCGAATTCCAATCAAATCCAACGTTTTCACAAAGGTGCTTTTTATTTGGCGGAAACTTTACAAATGGACATCGTACCCGTTTATATTCATGGCAATTCAGAAGTGATGCCCAAGGGTGATTTTATATTTTTCCCTGGTGAAATTTCCACCACCATTGGACAAAGGATCGCGCACGAAGACCTTTCTTTTGGACAAAATTATACTGAAAGGACCAAAACCATCAGTCGCTATTTCAAAACTGAATTTGAATCCATCAGAGCCAAAAAAGAAAATGTAGATTATTTCAAACATAAATTGTTTTTGGCGTATTTGTACAAATTCCCAGAAATTGTCAAAACAGTAAAGACAGATTTCGAAAGTTTCAAACAGCATTATTACGTGCTCAATCAGCACATTTCTTCAAAAGAAAAAATCTTTCATTGGGCAGACGATTTTGGTCAAATTGATTTTTTATTAACGATAAATCAAAGCAAAAGAAATATTTCTACTTGGATAGCAAACAAAGAAAAAAGGGCGGTGGCTGCCAACAATTATTGGGTTCGAAATAAAAAAATCCATTATCCACAAAGTGCAGTTGTTGAAAATTCAGCCAAAACCCTATTGATCAGCGCTTGTCCATCAGCAATCACTTCGGATTTTTACCAACAATTTGAACACATCATTTATTTGAAAAAGTGTTCATTCCACTTAGCAATCCCTGAAAATTTTGACCAAGTGGAAGACAATACTTACCTTGGAATTTGGAAAAAAACAGCAGATGAAAAAGACATTTGACGTAGTGATCGTAGGCAGTGGCATCGGCGGTTTGGCTTCTGCAGTGATTTTGGCAAAAGAAGGCCGAAAGGTGTGTGTGTTAGAAAAAAACAAACAGTATGGTGGGAATTTGCAAACTTTTTCACGGGACAAAACTGTTTTTGACACGGGGGTGCATTACATCGGAGGTTTGGACAAAAACCAAAATCTGAACCAATACTTTTCGTATTTAGGCATCATGGATCAGTTGAATTTGGTCAAAATGGATGAAAATGGCTATGATTTGATTTCTTTTGGTGAGGGTGAGATTCAATATCCCCATGCGCAAGGTTATGAAAATTTCGTGCAACAATTGCTCCTTCATTTTCCAAAAGAAGAAAAAGCATTGCGCACCTATTGTGATAAAATTCAAGAAATCTGCAACAGCTTTCCGATGTACAATTTGGAAGAAGGAAAAATTTACGATGACCGCATTGTCTCAGTTAAATTGACTGATTTTTTGAATGAAATCACTGACGATGAAGCGTTGAAATCCGTGCTAATTGGCTCCAACTTTTTATACGTGGCAGACAAAGACAAAACCCCTTTGTACGTGCACGCTTTGACCGTTAACTCCTACATACAAAGTGCTTGGCGCTGCATCAATGGTGGAAGTCAAATCAGCAAATTGTTGATCAAAGAATTGAAAAAGTACGGCGGTGAAGTGTATAAAAATTCAGAAGTCGTTGCCTTTGCATTGGATGGCAAAAAAATCGTTTCGTGCACAACCCAACAAGGAAAGGTTTTCTATGCCGAACAATTCATTTCCAACATGAATCTCAAACAGACAATTCGGATGGTTGGAAAAGAACATTTCTCCAAACCTTTTGTCAACCGCATCATGAGTTTGGAAGAAGTTACCTCTGCTTTTTCATTGTACATCATTTTCAAAAAAGACAGTTTTCCTTACCATAACAACAATTTGTACCACTACAATTCGATGGAAGAAGTTTGGGATACCAATGGCAAATGCGATGAAAATTGGCCCAACCTTTTGGTATCTTCATTCAACACCAAAGAAGAAAATCAACAATGGGCGGACAGCATGACGGTGATGACGTACATGGATTTTTCTGAAGTGGAACCTTGGGCTGAAACCGTCAATGTTTCGACCATCAAAAAATTGGAAACACGGTCAGAAAGTTACGAAGACTTCAAACAAGAAAAAGCAGCAATTATTCTGAAGAAATTGGAAAAATTGTATCCAGGTATTTTGGAAAGCATCCACAGTTACCACACTTCGAGTCCTTTGACTTACCGCGATTTCATCGGTTCAGAAAAAGGAAACATGTACGGTTTTGTGAAAGATGCCAACAGTCCGATGAAAACCTTCATTTCGCCCCGATCCAAAATTGGCAATTTATTTTTTAGTGGACAAAATGTGCGCATGCACGGCGTGATGGGTGTGACCATCGGTGCCTTTGTGACGTGTATGGAAATGGTGAACAAAGAAAGTTTAATCCGTAAAATGAAAAAAATCAAAGATGAAGTCATTCATTAAAACTGCCTTTGTGCTGATTTTTTTGCTGACATTGCTCCATTCATGTGGTGTCAGAAAAAGTTTAAACAGCTTTCCTAAATTGGATCAATTTGTCGTTGAAATCCCACAAGTAATTGAGATCAATGACAGCACCCGACAAGTTGAAAACGCTTATTTATTGAAAAACAAACACCAAATGTGGGAATTGTATGCCCAAGGCAATCCGTACCAATTGGGCTTGAACATGGGCGCTTTGACCCAAGATTTGTACCAATACCAAGAAAGTGTTTTTTTCTCCAAGGTCAATGAAATCGTGCCGCCTGGCTTTCGACAAAATCTATTGATCAAATTGTTGAAATACTACAACCGCCATTTGTATCAATACATTTCAACGGAATATCAATCAGAAATTTATGGCATTTCGGAATATGCCACAACTGATTTTGACTACTTGGGCCATGCTTACCACCGAAATTTGTATTTGCATGGTGCGCACGACATTGGTCACGCCTTCCAAGATTTGGCCTTGGTCGGCTGTTCTTCGATCGCAGTTTGGGGAGAAAATTCCACAGATGGAAAATTGTTGATTGGTCGGAATTTCGATTTTTATGCAGGTGATGATTTCGCTGAAAACAAAATCATTTATTTCATCCAACCGGACGAAGGGCACGCTTTCATGTCGATCAGTTGGGCAGGAATGAGCGGTGTGGTTTCTGGGATGAATGAACAAGGTTTGACGGTGACTTTGAACGCTGGAAAGTCAAGCATTCCGTTGAAAGCCAAAACGCCGATTTCGATGGTGGCCAGAGAGATTCTTCAATATGCCAAAAACATTGAAGAAGCGATTGCCATTGCGAAAAATAAAGAAGTATTCGTTTCAGAATCGATTTTGGTCGGCAGTGCTCTGGACCAAAAAGCGGCGATCATTGAAATTTCACCCAAAAACTTTGGTGTGTATGCAGCACCGAACCAACCTGCTTTGGTTTGTTCCAATCACTTTCAAAGTGAAGCCTTTCAACAAGACAAAAGAAACCAACAACACATCGAGGAAAGCCATTCTTTGTACCGTTGGAACAAAATGAATGAAATTCTCACTGAAGAAAAGAGTTTGGATCCGACCAAAATGGCGGCCTTGTTGCGAAATACGGAAGGTTTAGAAGGACGACTGATTGGTTATGGCAATGAAAAATCGCTGAACCAATTGTTGGGACATCATGCGGTGATTTTCCAACCTGAGAAACGTTTGGTTTGGGTATCTTCGCCACCGTATCAATTGGGAGAATTTGTCGCTTATGATTTGAATGATATTTTCAATCGACCATTCGATCAAACCACTTCATTGGCGGTCGATTCTTTGCAAATTTCACAAGATCCATGGATTCATTCTCAGGAATTTTCGGATTATGAAGCCTATCGAAAAATAGACAGAACAATTGATCATCGATTAAAAAACAAAGAAACCATTTCAACCAAAGAATTTGAAGACTATCAATCGTTGAATCCAGCGCATTGGATCGTTTACTACAAAAAAGGCGTGTATCATTTTGAACGAAAAGAATGGGCTGCGGCCAAAGTTCAATTTGAAAAAGCTTTGACCCAAGAAATTACCACTCAAAATGATGAGGAAAAAATCAATCAATATTTGAGAAAAATCAACCGAAAATGGAAATAAATCACAACTTGCAGTTTCAATCCGCATCAGCTATCCAAGCATTTCAAGAGAAAAAACTAAAGGAGACTTTGGCAAATGTGGCGAAGCATTCTCCATTTTATCAAAAACTATTTGCAAAGCATTCTGTTGACCTTTCTCAAATCAATACTTTGGCAGATTTAACGAAATTGCCATTGGTTTCAAAAGATGATTTACAATTGCACAACGATGATTTTTTGGCGGTAGCTCCAAACAAAATCATTGATTTCGCCTCTACTTCAGGCACTTTGGGCGAGCCAGTAAGTTTTGGTTTGACGGACCAAGATTTGGAGCGTTTGGCGTTCAACGAGGCGACTTCTTTTCAAATTGCAGGCGTTCAAAAAGGAGATTTGGTGCAACTGATGACCACGATGGACCGTCGTTTCATGGCGGGATTGGCTTATTTTTTAGGCTTGAGAAAATTGGGTGCGAGCATCATCCGTGTGGGCGCAGGCATTCCTGAAATGCAATGGGATTCGATTTTGAAATACCGCCCCAAATACTTGATTGGTGTGCCTTCTTTTTTGTTGAAATTGATTGATTTCGCTGAAAAAAACAACATCGCTTATCAAAGCAGCAGCATAGAAGGAGTGATTTGCATTGGAGAATCATTGCGCACAGCGGATTTACAACCCAATGTTCTGGCAAAAAAAATCACAGATAAATGGCCGATTCAACTATTTTCGACCTATGCTTCGACAGAAATGAGCACGGCTTTTACCGAATGTTCATTTCAGCAAGGCGGACATTTGATTCCAGAACTGATCCTAACCGAAATTTTGGATGAAAATTTAAAGGCTGTAGAAGATGGTGAACTGGGCGAATTGGTAGTGACCACTTTGGGCGTTGAAGCCATGCCGTTGGTCCGTTACCGAACGGGAGACATGCTGAGAAAACACCTTTCACTTTGTGGCTGCGGACGACAGACTTATCGTTTGGGTCCCGTAGAAGGTCGAAAAAAACAAATGATCAAATACAAAGGCACGACTTTTTATCCGCCAGCGATGTTGGAGATCTTGAATGCTTTTGAAGGCATTGATTTGTTTCAAATTGAAGTCAGTAACAATGCGATCGGAACAGATGAAATCACCATTTACTTGGCTACTTCCACTCCTTCTGAAGCATTGATCAGCAGTTTAAAAGATACTTTCAGCGCAAAAATTAGGGTCAGACCACAAATCCAATTTGTCAAATTGCAAGATTTACAAGCCCAAGTTTTTACTCCTCAAAGCAGAAAAGCTTTGACCTTTGTGGACAAAAGAATCGTTTGATCCTAGGATTGCATTCTTTCTAAGATCATTTCTTTGAATTGGCCCCGTTTTTATTGTCTTACAGTTTTTCACAAATGGTGGGACTGTTTTTTTGCATTCATTAATCCCCAACTTGCGCCATCAAAAAAGCCCCGGTTTCCCAGGGCTTCTTCTATTTATAATCAATGATTGATTACTTCTTAATGATCTTAAAGGTTTCTACCTGTCCGTTTTCCAATGTGGCTCTGAACACGTAAGTTCCCGTAGCCAATGCAGATACATCTACTTGACCTTTGTTTACTTTCATCGTTCTCAACACATTTTGTCCAGCCAAGTTGAACACTTCAACTGATTTCACACCCACTTTGGAAGTGATATTCAATACATCTCTCACTGGGTTCGGATAGTAAGCAAAATCGAAAGCACTCAAGTCTGACACGCCTAAATCGTGACAAATTACTTTGTACACCAATTCATCTGTGGCATCAACAACCCAATCGCCCATGGTTCCATCACTTGAAAAAGCCAAGTTTTGTCCAAGAGAACCAGCTGAAGTTGTTTCCCATGCCATCGCATCACTTTCAACTTCCATCCAGTAAGCGGTGTTAGCCGCTAAGTTCATTGGGTTTTCGAACTTCACAACATATCTA
>DATJBZ010000008.1:0-22747 GCA_035515075.1 Moheibacter sp.
ATTGCTAAGCGTGGCGGAAGAGCCACCCAAAATATAGCCACCTTCTTTGGTCAAATTGGCACTGTATAAAAAATCATTCCCTGCGCTACCAAAGCTTTGCTGCCATTCCATTCGTCCTTGTTCGTCCATTTTCCAAAGAAAATAATCCAAATCACCTTGTCCTGTATTGGTCTTATTGCCTGTTTTTCCAGAAAAAGAACTTCCAACTAGCAAAAAACCATAATCGGGTGTAGCCTTCAAATCATACAAATATTCACTGTGTACACCACCCAAAACTTGTTGTCATTCGATCGATTGAGCGTTGGCTGATGGAACTAAAATAAAGTGAAAGAAAAGAAAGCTGAGGGATAAAGTAAAATTCAACTGCTTCATGAGTTTAACGTTTTATAGGGATGATTTGGCGAAAGTATGTTGCTTAACATATATTGTCGAATTTTATTTGGTGATAGATATCATGCATTACTGAAAATAGGAAAAACCCTTCGGTGGCACAGGGTTTTTCTTTATGATTTCTACTAGATGATACCCGATATATGTGAAGACAAAAGTCTCTTCTGGTGAAATGGATGTTCTTTGCTGTGGAGAAAACTCCAAATATTGACCCATCGTAAACGGCTCCTGTAATGGAGCTCTGAAGTACTTAAACTGAGCGAACTATTTGTTAAACACCCCACTTGTTCCTATTCAATATTTTAGGTATTCCTTCAGATGGAAAAGGAAGTTTATTGAACTCGAGAGCGGAACCCTTGATAAGAAATAAAAGCTTTCAAAAGCATAAAAAAACTCCGCCATGACTGACGGAGTTTTCTATTATTTTATGAAAGCCAAATCAATAGCTCCACATATCTGCTTCTGATTGCAAGATGCTTTCTCTGATGCGACTACTTTCTTCCAATTGCCCTTTGGCATCTTTTGGAATGTAATCTTCGATAGGCGTAATTCCGTACATCGTTTGTGCTTTGTACAAAACCGATGAAAAACGACGCGCATTCAATATATCATCAAAAGTAACGCTGGATGAAGAGTTGCTTGGGTTGAACACTGTGTAGTTGTTCAACACTTGTCGTGCATCTGGATACCAAATCCAGAAAAGCTCTACAAAAGTGCCGTCATCAAACTCAGTACCCAATGCTTGCGCATCTGGCCCCATGATACACAAACCTAACAGTCTGTATTTCATTTCACCCAAACGACGGTCAATGTACCACATGCCTTTTGTTTTCAACATTTTGATGTCACCTGAATGCACCTCAAAGTTAAAAATCAATCCATCATCTGGTTCTTCCCCTTCATCAATTAAATCAAAATAATATTGTTGGGTATCTTTCTTTGCTGTTCTCGAAACAATTTGATCATAGGTCATTTTGGTGGTGAAATATTCATCATCAAAAACTTGCTGAATCTCGCCAGAACGCACGCCTTGTACCAAAGCATCATACAATGAAGCGGATTCGGTCAAAAGACCATCCGATGCACGGTAATAAGGTTGGTTCAACCGCTCATTCAAGTCGATGACTTCCCAAACGACTTTTGACCACACGATGTCTTTGTCCTCGATGTGTCCGTAAGCCATGGGCTCAGCCAAAGTGCTGATGGTATCACCTGACTCAGTAATCTTTGTTTTGTTCGCTCGCTGTTCTCTCAACTCGTCGGGAGACATTGCGTTCAAGACGTTTTGCGCAAGGCTTGTCGTCGCCATACATACGCTCATTAGTCCGAAAAAAAGATACTTCATAATTTGTTCATTTAATTTTTTAATTTACTTCAATCGTTACAGAAGAAGCGGTTCCGTCACCTGCGGCTGATGAATATTTGATGTCAAACACCCCTACTACATCGCCTTTTTTGGCTTTGGACAAAGCTCCTGCTGCACCGCTCATTTTGTCTCCTGTCACAGATACTGTTGGCTGTCCAGGTACTTTCACTTTGAATGAAGTTACTTGTCCTTTCACGTCAAACAAGAAATCTGGCCAGTCTACACGAACGGTTTGTCCTGCCAATCCATTGGCTGGAACAGCTAAACTCGTTTTGTTTGCAATGTGTGCTCTTGCTGGAGGAACGGGTTTGATTCTGAATTCCTTTTTCCCAGAAACCACTTTTCCAGTAGAAGTTTTTGCCGAAGCAGTGAAAGTTACGGTTGAACTTCCAGGACCAGGTTTGTACACCCATTTTCCTGCACCTGCACTTCTCAATCCTGCTACTGAAGCTGTCAAAGAAACTGCACCCTCAGCACCATTCACGGTAGCCGACATTGGGTTGTCCAAGTTACGGTACACCACATTCATTGCATCTGCTGAAATCACAGCACCTGAAGGGTTGGTCAATGTTTCGTCCACCACTTCGTATTCATGTACAAAAGGAATTGGCTCGATGAACTGTCCATCAGCACCTTTGTACGTCATGGTTCCTTTCAAAGTTCTCTTACCTGAACCACTTGTATTCAAATTGAAATTCGCTTTTCCGTTGACCAAGGCTACTTCGCCCATGCCGTCAATGGTTACTTTTCCTTCCAAAGTATCATCAAACGCACCAAAAGCAATGCTTCCTTCTGATGGTTTTCCTGACAATACGATAGGAGAAGCGATCACGATTGGCTCAAAAGCTTTCAATTCGATTTCGTCTTCCAATTTGTTAGCCAATAAAGCACGCACCAAGCTCCCTTCTTCCGTACGGATATCAGATTGCATTTTGGTCAAATTCGCCAAACCTGCAACCATCGGTTGATCGTAAAATAAAGCGTTCAACCATGATTTCTTGCCACGATCTGCGGTATCAAAAATGTGCTCAACTCTTTCTCTATCTCCTTTCGCTTTATCTGAATCACCTTCATAAGCTCCACTGATGAAAGTTTTGAAACCATCAATGGCGGATTTCAATTCTGTTCCCACTTCACTAGGTGTATCTTGTTTTGCGAACAATAATTTCGTCAAAACATCGGTATTCTGAAGTGAGTTGTAGTTCGTCTCTTTTTCTTCCTCTCCAAAACCAGGAAGTGTGTACTCCTGTTGGTCCATGATATTTTGCTTGATTCTTTCAATCACATCAAAAGCCTTGTCTGCTTCGGATTTCACCTGAGCTGCAGCCGATTGAATCGCTGCATAATCTGGATTGTCTTTTGCTTTATTTATGATTTGTTCATAAAAAGTTCCATTATTTTTCGCGGTCAATTTGGATGAGTCATCCAAAGTAACGGTTATGCTCTCAAAAGATCTCAACACTTGACGGTCCACTTGCATCGCCATCATGGCGATGAACACGAGGTACATCAGGTTAATCATCTTTTGACGAGGTGTCTGCTTGCCTGCCATATTAATTAAATAAGTAGATTATTAAACATTTAGTAAAATTTAAAACGGGAAAATTAATTTCCTTTCATTGCAGACAACATACCGCCATACACTTTGTTTAGGCTGTTGATGCTTTGCGTTAATGACTCCAATTCTTGTTGGAATTTCTGAGAACCTCCAGCAGAAGCTTCCATTTCCGAAATGAATTGTTTGTTTAATTCTACTTGTTTTTGTCCACTCTCTAATTGTACTTGGTACAAAGCGTTCAATGACTCCATGTGGTTGGCGGCCAAAGCCAATTGGTCTCCATATTGTTGTGTTGCAGCAGCAGCGCTGGTTGTTTTGTTGATTTCATTGACTGCAGAACCGAAGTTTTCGATTCCAGAACGCAATCTTTCCATCAAAGAAACATCCAATTTTGCTTCGCTCAACATTTTGTCTAATTTGTCTGATAATGACATATTATCGGATTCTTCCACCATTTTCTGTGTTGCTTTCTTAGGTGCAACGGCTACGCCACTGGCCAATTCTGGATAAACGGTTTCCCACTCGTATTCTCCTTTGGGCTTGTCAAATGCGAAAACGGTAAATACAATTACCTCCATCACCATCCCGAAAGCCAAAATCAATGATCCATCAATTCCAAAAACGGTGTAGTGGTTAATTTTACATAAAGCTCCTGCAATTACAATTGCGGCTCCGATACTATAAAAGAAATTCAGTCTGACGTCCTTTTTACTTGCTTTTACTGCCATAATAAAATAAAAATTAGTGTTAATTAAATGATTTATTGTTAATAATTGTTCTCTTAAAATATTACTTTCTGGTTCTGAATTTGATTTTCGCTCCTTCTGGGAAAGATTGCGCTGTTCTAAATCCAATGTAGCTTCGTGCAGAATCTTGGTGTTCCCAATCTCTCGCACTCACCATCAATAAATACCCAATGTCTTTCCAAGATCCTCCTCTCACCGAACGGTTGTCGCTACGGTCTCTTGAAATCGTTGGATTCAAGGTAGAAGTCATTTGGTAAAACGCTTTGTCAAAAGGTGTACTTGTCCACTCTGCTACGTTCCCAGCCATGTCGTACAAACCGTAACCGTTGGCATGGAAAGTTTTTACAGGGCCTGTGTACATGTATCCTTTTCCTTCTTCTTCGATATAATCTCCTCTTTTGGGTTTAAAATTCGCTAAATAACAACCTCTGTCATCGACCAAGTAAGGTCCACCCCAAGGGTAAGGCGCATCTTGCAATCCGCCACGGGCAGCATATTCCCACTCAATTTCAGTCGGCAAACGGTAATCGATGACTTTTTGAGCAGTACCTCTACGCTTTCTTTTGGAAGCCAAGAAGTCATTTTGTTTTTTGGTTTTGAATGCACAATAAGCCATGGCTTGGTTCCAAGTCACACCCACTACTGGATAGTCTGAATAAGCTTCATGCCAGAAGTAGTTTTCGTGCATAGGGTCGTTGTGTGCATAGTTGAAGTCACGCACCCAAACTGTGGTGTCCGGATAAACCGACACTTCTTCTTCATGACGGAAATCAATTCTGAAAGTATCTGAATTGTTGCCTTCTCTTGCTGCTCCTGCTTGGTCCACCCAAACGTATTTGAATTTCAGTTTACGGACATCGATCAGTCTTTCGTTGTTGAATCTTTCTTCAGGCGCATAGTACAATCCGTCCAAAGCTTCTGCATAATCCACATCTGGATATTCATATTTGTTCCAGATCAATTCTGCATTCCAATTCAATTTTCTTTGGTCAATGGAATAATCACCATCACGACCTGTTGATTTCGATTCTACATATTGATCCCAGGCGGTAGGTTCTCCATCTTCACTTCCCGAAATATAACGGTAAGCGGCAATTCCTGAAGCATCACCAGAACTACCTGAAGTGGGATCAAATCCTAATTCACTGGCTTTCTCTGCAAGAATGGTTCGTGCAATTGAGTCACGAACGTAATCCACAAAGACACGGTACTCAGAGTTGGTCGTTTCGGTATCGTCCATATAGAACCCAGAAACAGAAACCGTACGTACCGGCGCTGTATTATCAAAAGTAAAATCAAAATCCGTTTGTCCCAAAACAAATGAACCACTTGGAATCGGCACCATGCCTTTCGGGCGCTGTGGCGTCCAAGATGTTGATTTCTTTCCTACAATTTGCCCATCATCTTTCCCTCCATTCCTTCCTTTTTTCAACATATTGCAAGAAGAAAGGGAAAAGGTTAAAATGAGAACTGCTACCAATGCTTTATTCATCCTAATTCTTTTTAAGCGTGTAAATCTATTATAATTTTACGATTCTCCAAAAATAATTTTTATTTGGCTTTAGCTAAACGAACAAAAAAATATTTTATTGTGGTCAATATAATTTTTTGTACGACTTCCACCATCTGTCTGGGATTTTCCCCTTTAATGCGTTTTCATAATCTTTCAACGAGCAAGGCGTAATTTGCTTGCCTTGCATCTCAATCTCCTCCATCTCATTCAGTTCCAACCACCACTGCTGGGCTTGGATGTCGTGATAAAAGATCAAACTGCGCTCATCCAACTGTACATAATAGGTTTGATAACTTGTTTGATCCTCAAAATTCAAGGCCATTGGCGCTTGATTTTTCCCTTCAATGAAATACCACATCATTTCTGCTACCAACAAATCGTCGGACAACAAATGCTTGGGTTTGTAGTTATAAACGCCCAAACTACGGACTTTATTGTTGATGCCTGCATATCGCACCAAAGCACAAATCTCTCTTGATGAAAAACCATTGGGCGACAATGTATTTGCTGATTGAAAATCAGAAGATTGGATCGCTTCTAAATTCAAAACCACCAAGTCTGAATGGCGCAATTCCGGCTCAGCTTCTTCGATAGATTCCATCAATTTCCCCAAACGCTTGACATCAAAGTTCAATTGTTCCATCAAATCCAACTCTTCTTGGGCCACAAAATAAGTCTGATACCCCATCTGATGGTAATCGAACAATTGGTGTGGTTCTATGGTGATGATTTTGCTCAAATAATTATGAATCGACAATTCTTCTGCATCATTCCCCAAACGAAAACGATTGTCAATGCTGCTCAAACTCACTTGGTGCGTGATCGAATCAAACACTCGGTATTGCCCATAGGCCAAATCCGCTGTACCACCCAAAATGATCAAATGCGCTTTGGCTTGTAAAACTTCTCGTTGGATTTGCTCAAAAGCGTAGTAGGTATCTTCCAAAGTTAGCCCTGGGTTCAAATCGCCCAAATCAAACACTGGTAAATGCCAATTTCCTTTTTTCAATTGATAGAATTGCGTGCGAATGCCGTCCAAAGAAAAATCCACTTCATTGTCCAAAAAACCTCCGCGGTTTTCTTTCACACCCAAAATCACCAAAGCATTTTCTTGCAATTCCGTATGAAACTGAAGATGCGCGCCAATGCTAAAATCATCCAACTGACTGGCCAGACTGAACAGTTCTTCAGAAACTGGCGTTAAAAACTCATTCAACATTATTTCTTCTTGGTCGTTTTTGCTTTGGGTTTCGCCTTCGCTTTGGCCTTAGATTTCGGCTTTTGTTTTTCAATCAACTTTTTCACTTCTTCTAAAGTCAAATTCTTTGCATCGACGTCTTTTAACAATTCAATTTTGGTTTTTCCTTGGATGATATTGTGTCTTCCCCATCGGGCTTTCTCAATTCGGATGCCTTCTTCTTCCCAATTTTGTACGACTTTTTCTGCTTCTTTTCTGATTTTATCTTCCACCAACTCGATGATGTCTGCTTGGCTTAAATTGTCAAAATCATATTTTTTATTGACATTGATGTACAAATCATTCCATTTGATGAACGGTCCAAATCGCCCTTTTCCTTTGATGACATCTTTGCCATCGTAGGTTGCGATTGGCGCATCTGCTTTGATTTTCTCTTCAATCAATTCCGCCGCCCGTTCCAAAGTTATTTCCATCACATCTTCGTCTTTTGGGATCGACACAAATAGGTCATTGAATTTGATATAAGGTCCAAATCGACCGATGTTGGCTTCCACTTCAAATTCTTTGTAATTCCCCAACAATCGAGGCAATTCAAACAATTTCAAAGCTTCTTCCAGCGTGATGTTGTGGATCGATTGGGTTTTCAACAAACTCGCAAACTTTGGCTTCTCTTCATCTTCAGGCTCTCCAATTTGGATCAAAGGACCATAGCGTCCAATTCTTGCAAATACAGGTTTTCCAGACGCTGGGTCAATCCCCAATTCTCTTTCACCCGTTGCACGCTCGGCCGTTTCTTCTACTTTTTCAACCGTTGAATGAAATTGACTATAAAAATCCGCAATCATGTCGTTCCACTTCAATTTCCCTTCAGCGATCTCATCGAAATTCTCTTCTACTTTTGCGGTAAAATCATAGTCCATGATCGTTTCAAAATAATCCACCAAGAAATCATTGACTACAATGCCGATATCGGTTGGCATTAACTTTCTGCGGTCGGCACCTGAAATTTCTGTATCAATTTTCTCCGTGACTTTATCTCCTTTCAATTTCAAGGTCTGCAATTCACGTGGAGTTCCTTCTAAACTTCCCACTTCAACGTAATTTCTGTTTTGAATGGTTGAAATCGTTGGTGCATAAGTCGAAGGTCGTCCAATGCCCAATTCTTCCAACTTCTTCACCAAAGAAGCTTCCGTATAACGCGGCGGCGATTTGGTGAATTTCTGGGTACCAAAAATCTCATTCGGCTGCAAAGCTTCTTTCACCTGAACTTCTGGCAAGATCGCTTTGTCATCTTCTACTTCATCTTCAGCAACAGTCGCTTGGTACACGCGTAAAAATCCATCAAAAACAATCACTTCTCCTTTGGCTTGGAAAATCTCTTGGTTATTGGAATTTTCAATGTCGATGATCGTTCTTTCCAAATCCGCTTGACTCATTTGGCTCGCAATGCTGCGTTTCCAAATCAAATCATACAACCTTCTCTGGCTATCATCTCCGCCTGCGGATTGCACATCAAAATTCGTCGGACGAATCGCCTCGTGCGCTTCTTGAGCAGATTTATTTTTATTGGTATAATTTTTTGGCGAACTATATTGTTGACCATAATTGGCTTTGATCGTTTTTTCAGCACTTTCAATGGCCTCTTGCGACAAGTTCACGCTGTCCGTTCTCATGTAAGTGATCAACCCCGACTCATACAACTGCTGTGCAATGCGCATGGTTCTCGAAACCGAATAACCCAATTTCAACGAAGCTTCTTGTTGCAAAGTAGAGGTGGTAAACGGCGCAGAAGGACTTCTTTTCGCGGGTTTTTTCTGTAAATCTTTTACGTTAAATGAAGCACCAACACAAGAATTGATAAATGTTTTGGCTTCTTCAAAAGTTTTGAACTCTTTGGTCAAAACTGCTTTGAAATGCTTTCCTTTCTCCGTACCAAATTCCGCCGTAAAACGAAAACTCGACAAAGGTTTGAAGTTCTGAATTTCTTTTTCGCGCTCCACAATCAAACGAACCGCTACCGACTGAACTCTTCCAGCCGACAAACCTGTTTTGATTTTTTTCCACAAAATCGGTGAAACTTCAAAACCTACCAATCGGTCCAAAATCCTGCGTGCTTGTTGCGCATCGACCAATTTGGTATCGATGCTTCTTGGATTTTCAATCGCTTTTAATATTGCTTTTTTGGTAATCTCATTGAACACAATGCGGTGGGTCTCTTTTTTCTCCAAGCCCAATGTATTGTACAAATGCCATGAAATCGCTTCTCCTTCGCGGTCCTCATCCGAAGCCAGCCAAACCACTTCTGCTTTATTTGACATTTGTTTCAACCGCTTGACCACTTCTTTTTTGTCTTCTGAAACTTCATAAACTGGTTGAAATTGATTTTCAATGTCAATCCCCATTCCCTTTTTGGGCAAATCCGCAATGTGTCCAAAGCTAGATTCGACCGCAAAATCGTCTCCTAAGTACTTTTGAATGGTTTTTGCTTTTGCAGGTGACTCGACTATAACTAAGTTTTTGGCCATTTAGAAATTTTCTGCAAAAATAGACACAAATTTCCGAAGTGACCAAATGGCATTAATTTTCACCAATTTCTGCAATCGGATCATTCGACTGATTGAAACCAATCACTTCATCATAAATGGCAAAAACAACGACATAGAAAAATGGATAAGTAAACATCACCCCAATTCCACACAGCAAAATCCCTAGCATGGAAAGAATCAAGCCAATCGCCAATACAAAAAACAAGAAAAACCAATTTTTTGTCGTGATTTTAATACTGGATTGCATCGCTTCGATCCAACCCATTTTTCCAAAAACAATCAAAGGAATGGTAAAAACCAAACTGACTTGTATCAACACCTGTAGAAAAGTCCCCAACATGCCACCCATTGTAGGCACCCATTCTGACATTAAAAAGTTGAGCATTTGCAATACGAATGACAATAGAAAACTATAAATCAAAATGTTGCCAAAATAAGGCGTTTTATAAAAAACAAACAAATCAGAAGATGAACTTCCGCCCTCATATTTTTGTCGGTAACATACTTGAAAAATCCCCGCCAATATCGGGGCAACCAATGCGGTTCCCAAACCAAAAACCAACGAATAAATCAAGGAAGAAGTCAGTGTAAAATTGCCCATGCTCGACTCCAAGGCTTCTGGATTATCTTGCGCCATTTGGATGATTTCAGCAAAAGAATAGCCGTACAAAGATTCGAACATCAACGACCAAATCACCACCATCGTAAGCATGTACACCAATGAAACCACCGAAAGCGAGAGAAAGGTTTTCTTAAAAATAGCCCAAGCTTGAGAAAGTATTCCTTCCAAATGCAAACCATAACCTTGTACATTGACTTGGTCCACTTTATTCTTCACAAATTGATTTTGATCCATTTTCTTTGTTTTATTTAAGTTTCAAATGTAATGAAAAGTTAAAAATCTGCAAACACTTTGGTTTTCGCTGACATATTGTCAGTGAGTTTTGTATATTTGCCACCTATTTATTCTGAGAAAAAAATGCACACCAATACAAAAGAAATAAACGAAGACCGTCAAGGAGAGTCCACCATCATTCATGGAAAAACAGGCAATACCAAGAAATTATTTTTGGAAAGCTATGGCTGTCAAATGAACTTTTCTGATTCAGAAATCGTCGCATCCATCTTGACCGATTTGGGCTACAACACCACCACGCAAATGCAAGAAGCAGATTTGATTTTGGTGAACACTTGTGCGATTCGAGACAAAGCAGAACAAACCGTGCGCAAAAGACTGACTGAATTCAACGCGGTAAAAAGAACCAAACCGGCTTTAAAAATTGGTTTATTGGGCTGCATGGCCGAGCGTTTAAAAACCAAATTATTGGAAGAGGAAAAAATCGTCGATTTGGTCGTCGGCCCCGATGCTTACCGAGATTTGCCCAACTTGTTGGAAGAAGTAGAAGATGGGCGTCAAGCGATCAACGTGATTTTGTCCAAGGACGAAACCTACGCTGATTTGAACCCAGTTCGTTTGGGTGGAAACGGCATCACTGCCTTTGTGACCATCACCCGAGGCTGTGACAATATGTGTACTTTTTGCATTGTTCCTTTTACCCGCGGTCGCGAACGCAGCAGAGATCCTCATTCTATTTTGGACGAATGCAAGGATTTGTGGGAAAGAGGTTACAAAGAAGTCACCTTGTTGGGACAAAACGTCGATTCTTATTTGTGGTACGGCGGTGGTTTGAAAAAAGATTTCAAAAAAGCCAGCGAAATGCAACAGGCTACAGCCGTAGATTTCGCTCAATTGTTGGCCATGGTAGCTGAAACTGTTCCCGGCATGAGAATTCGTTTTTCAACTTCCAATCCGCAAGACATGCAAGAAAACGTCTTGTTGACCATGGCGAAATACGACAACATTTGCAAATACATTCACTTGCCTGTACAATCAGGAAGCTCTGAAGTATTGAAACGAATGAACCGCCAACATACACGAGAAGAATACATCGAATTGATCGACAAAATCCGAACCATCTTGCCCGATTGCGCCATTTCACATGACATGATTGCAGGATTCTGTGGGGAAACAGAAGAGGAACACCAAGAGACTTTGTCGTTGATGGAGTACGTCAAATACGACTTCGGTTACATGTTTGCTTATTCGAATCGTCCCGGAACGCCCGCGGACAAAAAGATGGAAGACGATGTACCAGAAGAGGTAAAGAAAAGAAGATTGCAAGAAATCATTGAGCTACAACAAATTCACGCCAAAGAAAGAATGGATGCTTATGTGGGCGGAACTTATGAAGTACTCATCGAAGGCAACAGCCGAAAAGATGAAAACGAATGGTTTGGCCGAACGACGCAAAATGCCGTGATGGTTTTCCCGAAAGTGGAAGGAACCAAAGTTGGTGATTTCGTGATGGTCAAAGCCAACAGTTGTACTTCTGCAACTCTTTTAGGTGAAATGATTGCTTAATTTAATCAATAGAAAACGACAAAACTTCAATGGATAACTTACAGACAATCAAACAAAGATTTGGCATCATTGGCAACGATGCCGCACTCAATCATGCGTTGGAAAAAGCCATGCAAGTTGCCCCAACGGATATTTCCGTTTTGGTCAGTGGTGAGAGCGGTGTTGGAAAAGAGTTCATTCCCAAAATCATCCATTCACAATCGGCCAGAAAACACAACAATTACGTCATTGTCAACTGTGGCGCCATCCCAGAAGGCACCATTGACTCTGAGTTGTTTGGACACGAAAAAGGCGCTTTCACTGGCGCAACTACGACCCGAAAAGGCTATTTTGAAGTGGCCGATCGCGGAACGATTTTCTTGGACGAAGTCGGCGAATTGCCTTTGCCTACGCAAGTGCGTTTGCTCCGTGTGTTGGAAAGTGGTGAATTTATGAAAGTTGGTTCGTCAGAAGTACAAAAAACCGATGTTCGCATCGTTGCTGCCACCAATGTCAAAATGGAATCTGCAGTCAATAGTGGAAAATTTAGAGAAGATTTGTACTACCGTTTGAACACCGTCCAAATCGACATGCCCGCTTTGAGAAATAGAAAACAAGACATCCCCTTGTTGTTTAGAAAGTTTGCGGCTGATTTTGCCACCAAATACCGGATGCCTGCTTTGGAGATTTCTACGGAAGCCTTGCAATATTTGATGCAGTATCCTTGGCCTGGGAACATCCGACAATTGCGCAATTTTGCGGAAGAAATTTCTGTCGTTGAAAAAGACCGTATGTTGGATTTAGACAAGATAAAGAATTATTTGCCGTACCAAAATTCAGTTCCCATGTTGGTCAACAGTGAACAATCAGGTGGAAATGCGGATCATTTGGAAAGAGAAATTTTGTTCAAATTCCTATTGGAAATGAAAAAAGACCTCAATGATTTGCGCACTTTGACTTTGGATTTGATCCACAACAAAGAAAACATTTCGTCCTCCAATATGGATGTTTTGCAAAAAATGGTGCGGGAACAAAACCAAACGGAAGAAGACTTTTTGCCGTTGCAAATTTCAACCAAAGAAGAAAATAACAATTCCATCATCCAAGAATACGACATCTACGACCACGAATATGAAGAGGTCAAGGAACAAAACGAATCGCTTTCTTTACAAGACAATGAAAAAGAAATGATCATCAAGGCGCTTGACAAACACAAAGGAAAAAGACGTGCGGCGGCAGATGAATTGGGTATTTCTGAAAGAACTTTGTACCGAAAAATCAAACAATACAATTTGGAATAAATGAAGACAAACATACAGCATCAACTTTTCAATCATTTAAAATACTTGGCGATTGTGGGTGTTTTCTTGACACTGAACGCTTGCTACACTTTGTCGGGCTCTTCCATTTTACCGGATTGGCAAACGATTCGAATCGCAACTTTCCCCAACTATGCGCCATACCAAAATCCGAATTTGAGCCAGCAGTTCACCGATGAATTGCAAGACATTTTCAACAACCGAACGAAATTGTCTTTGACCAATGATGAGGACGCCGACCTATTGATTGAAGGAGAAATTACGACCTACCAACAAACTTCTGTCGCCATTCAGGCCAATGAGATCGCGGGCAAAAACCGTTTGACGGTGGGCGTTCGGGTGCGCTATCAGAACAATAAATTAGAAGAAAAAAGTTTTGACCGCTCATTTTCTGCTTATGAAGATTTCGATGCCAATTTGACTTTGGACCAAGCAGAAGATGCTTTGCTGGACGGAATTTTGGAACAATTGACCACAGAGATTTTCAACGCCATCGCCATGGATTGGTAATTAACAACTATGTACAATCGATCGCTAAATTTAATTTGACCATGCATCCAAGAATCCAACATTTGATCCAACACCCTTTTGAAGTGCAACTCAACGATGTGGCCTTGCTACAAGATGAAATCGAAAAATATCCTTATTTTTCTACTTTGCGCACTTTGTTGTTGTTTGGTTTGAAAGAATTTGACCACGATTCTTACCAAGCTGCGTTAAAAAAAACCAGCATCCATTGTCCAAGTCGCGTTGCTTTGTTTCATTATTTACAAAAAGAAAAACAAGCACCAACAGATGAAGCGACACCAACTTCCGAGGACGAATTTGTATTTGCCTCCCATCAAAAAGCAGTGGAATTGGCCCATGAAACGGCTGCCATCAATCCGACTGAAACAACCATCGAACCCACTGAGGAAATTACAGAGCAACCAAAAGAAACTCCCGCTGAATTTACTTTTTCAGAATGGCTGAATTTACCCAAAAAAGCAAAAAACACGACTGAAACACCAGCCGAATCAACGCCTAGCGAACGCGATATCAAATACAAATTGATCGATGAATTCATCGAGAAAGCACCCAAAATTTCCGCCATACCACCGCATATTGATCCAAAAATAACGGTCAAACCAGCTGACCATTCCACTGAATTTTCAGATCTAATGACCGAAACTTTGGCGCAAATCTATGTCGAACAAAAAATGTTTGACAAAGCGATTCGTGCCTATAAAATTTTGGCCTTAAAATATCCAGAAAAAAGCGAAGATTTCGAAGACAAAATCAACAGCATTGAACTTCAAAAAAATGCTTGAGGCAAAAAGCTGAACCAATAAAAGATCAAAAAATCAATTGAAACCACCAAGTAATTGGCCATAAAAATAATAAACGACAATATTTTTGATTTTTTTATAAATATTTAGTTTCTTTGCAAACTAATTTGTAAGAAAACAGAAAAATGCAGACATTTATTTTCCTAATGATTGTGATCATCGCAGTTTGTGTCATCATCACTTTGGTCATTTTATCCCAAAACCCGAAAGGCGGAGGTTTGTCATCTACTTTTGGTGGCTCGTCAGGAGGAGGACAAATGTTCGGTGTACAAAGAACCAATCAATTTTTGGACAATGCAACTTGGACTTTGGCTGGCTTGATCGTCGTTTTGATCATTACTGCCAACGTTTTGATGGACAACCCTTATGCATCCAAAGGAACACAAGTGGACAGCATTCCAGTAGAATTGCCTGATTTTCAACCCGAAGCAACCAATGAACCTGCTACGCCTCCAGTGAATGAAGTGCCTGCAGAATAAATTGCATTTTCAACATAAAATCACATCCCTTGCGCTTGCGTGAGGGATTTTTTATTCTTTTCTATGTAGAGCGAAACCACATGTTTTGCAAAACTGTGCATGATCCAAATGATTGGAATCGTGGCAATTTTGACACACTTGGGTATTGCTGATCAAGGTGTCTGACACTTGAGTTTGCCTGAAAGCTTCGGCTGCAAAAATCCCCGAAGGCACTGCCAACACCCCATAACCAATGATCATCACCACTGAAGCCAGAAATTGCCCAAAAGCAGTCACTGGTGTGATGTCGCCATAACCCACGGTCGTCAAGGTCACGATTGCCCAATAGATTCCTCTGGGCATGGTATCGATTGCCGATTCGGGATGCCCGCTCTCTACCACAAACATGATCGAGCCCAACACCACGACGACCAATGTGACAAAAGACAAAAACACCACAATTTTGGTGCGGCTATTTCTGAGTGCAATGAGCAACATGCTTCCACCACGGAGGAATTTGGTCAATTTGAAGATGCGGAAAATACGGAACAACCGCAAAATCCTGATGCTGGACAAATACTTGGTCGAAGGATACAATATCCCCAAATAGGTAGGCAAGATGCTCAACAGATCAATCACACCATAAAAACTCACAAAATAACGCCATGGCTTTCGAACGCTGTACAACCGCAAGGCATATTCAATGGTGAACAAAAAAGTAATGATCCATTCACAAACAATTAAAAAACCATGGTACTTTGCGTTGATGACGGGAACAGATTCCAACATGACCAACAAAACACTGATCAAAATCGTTGAAAGCAAAACAATGTCAAACAGACGCCCATAAAAAGTATCTGCCTCAAAGATCACCTCAAAGATTTTCTCTCGACCTTTGTTACTCCTAAACCATTTCCAGAAAGATTGAAGTCTTTTCTTCCACAATTTCAACAATTCCATGCTTCATTAATTTTACAAACGAATGTAAACATTATTCATCAAAAGCACGGTTTTCTATCGACTTTAGTACAGCATTTAACCTTCACAGCCCAATCCTCAAAACAAACTTCGAAGCCCTACAAATGAAATGAACCGCTCTCTCTGACTTCCAGCAGGCGTGACCAACTGTGTCCCAAAAGAAGTTAACAATACAAAGTGTTGCGTCAGCTCTTGGCGCAAGCCAGCGTTGACAAATCCATTGACACCACGCGATCCAAAATGATGCTTCACATAAAAATACTCGACCATCAAATCCAATGTTTGATTGGGTTTATAACCGACAAGCGCACCGATCTCGGTACGGTTCAAGTCCTTTTCACTGAAAAAATGACCTATGCCAATTCCCGTCAAATACTTTCCATGTGTTTTTTCTACAAAAACCGGTAACAAAAATCCCTTGTCACCATGCACCACATATTCTGGAAAGGTAGCCATCGACACCCATGCACTTTCCTCCTCCATGAAACGGTATTTCACGCCAGCAATCACATCGCCTATGTGCGTTTGCCCTTCCTTGATTTCCACCATCAATGGTGCTTCTAATTTCAATTGTAAATTGGGCAGCAATCCATAATTCAAATCCAAATGTGGTGCAGCGATTTCAACTGTTTCATGGAACGAAAGCAACAAAGAAGTATTCAACTCCCATTCTTTGTAATCTGCTACACGTGCATCGTCCGTCAACATCGGCGGACCTCCTTCTTGCGCAAAAACTGCACAAGCAAAGGACAGAAAAAACAACAAAGAAGCAGTAAAAAAAGTATTCAACATCATTCTTTTCATTAAAATTCACTTGACTTCTGATTCAAAATCAAACAAAACTACTGAAAATGATTGAGGAGCAGCTAGCTTTCTCGAAAACTAAACAACTTCAAAATAAATTTAACCTCTCAAAAAATGGGTTACAACAATCATGAAGTAGCTGAATTGCTCGGCGTCACTAAATATGCCGTCAAAAAGTCCAAACAAGGATCGAGGAAGAAACTCGGAGAACGCCATGCTGAACTATTTCAATTGGTCAAATCTTGAATGCAATCCAAAAGAGTTAAAATTGCTTGTAGAATTATTTTCTATTGCAATTCATTTACAAAACAGAGAATGTATGTGCTAAATATTCATTTAAACAATAAACTTTCTTATTTTCGTGAAAATAAAGATTACTTGAAAGTAATCTCTAAAGTCAATTAGTTTTTGTATGAGAGAATTGAACTACATAGATTTGTTTGCGGGTGCTGGTGGGCTTTCAGAAGGTTTTGTGCGTGCTGGTTTCACACCAATAGCCCACGTTGAAATGAATAAAGATGCTTGTGACACTATAAAAACAAGAACAGCTTATCATTGGTTAAAAGAAAATAATAGGGAAAAAGAATATTATGACTATTTAAAATCTGATGTGCGAGATAAAGAGAAATTATGGGATGAACTACCTGTAAACTTGATTAAATCTGTTATTAATAACGAAATTTCCAAAGAAACTTTACCTGATATATTTAATAGGATTGATACGGAATTAGAGGGGAGAAAAGTTGATTTAATTATTGGAGGGCCGCCCTGTCAAGCGTATTCAATAGCTGGGAGAGCAAGGGATCCTAATGGAATGAAAAAAGACCAAAGAAATTTTTTATATAAATACTATGTAAAGTTTTTAGATAAGTATCAACCAAAAATGTTTGTTTTTGAGAATGTGCCAGGAATACTTTCGGCTAGTAATGGAAAACATCTTAAGGATATTTTTGATGCTGTTCAAAAAGCTGGGTATGATTATGGTTATAAAATATTAAATTCTAAAAACTTTAACGTTCTCCAAGATAGAAAAAGAGTAATAATTATTGGTTGGAAAAAAGAATTAAACTTATCATACCCTGAATTCGAAGAGGTAGAAACAAAATATGAAGTTTTAAAGGATTTATTTTCTGATTTAAAACCTCTTCAAAACGGAAAAGGTACACTAAACGCAGTCAAATATCTTAAACAAAGAACTAATTATTTGAAAGAAGCAAAAATTAGAAATGATTTTGATATTGTTACTCAACATATTGCTAGACCAAATAATGAAAATGATTTAGAGATATACAGAATTGCTGTAGATGAGTGGAACAAAAAAGGAAAAAGGTTGAATTACGCAAAATTACCTGAAAGGTTAATAAAACATAAAAACACCAAGTCATTTACTAATCGCTTTCAAGTTGTAAATGGTACAGGGATATGTCATACAGTTGTAGCGCACATTGCAATGGATGGACATTATTATATTCACCCAGATAAAAAACAGAATCGTTCAATTTCAGTAAGAGAAGCTGCAAGGATTCAATCATTTCCTGACGATTATTTTTTTGAAGGAAGTAGAACTTCTATATTTAAACAAATTGGAAATGCGGTACCTCCATTAATGGCTGAAAAAATTGCTAACAAAATAAAAGACTTAATATGAATGATCAACTTACCTTGAAATTTGATCCAAATACAATAGAGCATTTGGGGATTTCATTATATTCTAAATTACCGAGTGTACTATCAGAGTTGGTGTCTAATTCTTGGGATGCTGATGCAGATAAAGTAGTAATAGATTTTATAGATAAACCTGAAGGTAAAGAAATTACTTATTATGATGATGGCATAGGTATGAGTTTTGATGAGCTTGATAATAAGTTTTTATTAATTGGAAGAAACCGTAGAAGTGAAGCCACAGAAAAATTAACAGATAAGGGAAGACTTGTAATTGGAAAAAAAGGTCTGGGTAAGTTATCTGTTTTTGGGATTTGTAATGTAATTGAAGTTAAGTCAGTAAAAGACGGTATAGTTAATCATTTCTGCATGAAAATTGACGACATAAAATCATCAACTACTGGCAATTACACTCCTGAATTGTTAGTAGAAAAAGATACACCAACAGCTGAACCTAATGGTACAACATTATTTTTGAAATCAATACGTAGAAAGTCTGGATTTAATCTTGATGAAATTGCTATTAGTCTTTCTAAAAAATTCACAATATTTAATGAACTAAATTTATTAATGACTTTAAATGGTGGTGATAAAAAAGAAGTTACTAATGAACTGAAATTTGAATCGTTTGAAGAACAATTTAGATGGGATTTTCCTAATGAATTAGATGAGAGTTACAAGTATAAAAACGAAGTTACTGGTTTTATTATAACAACTAAAACTCCAATAAAAGACACTGAAATGTCTGGTGTTTACTTAGTTTCAAGAGGTAAAACAGTAAATTCAGCTAGCTTTTATAGTTTAAGAGATAATGATCAATTTCACTCTTATGTTACAGGTTATTTAAATGTAGATTTTATAGATGAATTTGAGGAAGATGTTATTTCAACAGATAGACATTCGCTAAATTGGGAAAATGATGATACCAAAGAATTGCAAACATTTTTACAAAATGTAATTAGAAAAATTGGTAACGAGTGGAAAAAAAAGCGTTCCGAAATTAAAAAGGAAGACATTAAAACCACTACAACTTTAGACATTGACGAGTGGCAAAGTAAACTCCCTAAATATGAAAAAGATTTGAGCGATAGAATTATTGAACCAATTTTATCAAATCCTAGAATTGAAACTGATAAATCCAGCGAAATAATAAAGAGTGTAATTGATAAATTTGACAATAAAACTTTTAAAGAATATGCGGAAAGAATTGCAGAGATTTCTAATGAAGAACAATTACCGGAATTTTTAAAATTAATTGAAGACTGGAAAGCAATAGAATCAAAGCAGTTTAGAGACATATCAATATCAAGAGTCGAAGTTATAAAGCAATTTGAGGAATATTTAAAAACTGATACTAGAGAAGTTCCTACATTACATAATTTCTTAAAAAAATTCTCATGGTTATTGGATCCTAGAATTTTAGAATTTAAAGATGAAGTATATTATTCAAATCTTTTAAAAGAAACATATCCAGATAATAAATTAGAAGAAAAAAATAGAAGAATTGATTTTCTTTGCAGTAATGCATTAGGTGAAATTTTGTATGTGATTGAAATAAAAAGAAGTAATTATGAAGTTGATTATGATGCAATTGAACAAGCTTACGATTATCAATCATTCTTAAAAGAAAAATACGCATCACAAACTGGGTTTTCAAAAGTTGTTTGTTTTATAGTTGGCGGCAAAAAGTCTGAAGAAAGGAAATTTCGTGATAAAGAAAATACTTATATGAAAACAGGCGAAGTATTTGTGAAAACTTATATTGAATTGCTAGAACAATCTAAAGAATATCATAAAGAATTTATAGAAGCTTATAATGAGCATAATAATTAATGCCTCTTATTTTAAAATCAAAAACATATAAGAAAAACAAATTAAACATATAAATATTTAGCGTTACTAAACGGTTTCTTTTCTCGCAAAATCGCCAATTTTAGAGTATAGAAAGAAACAGTCATAGGATGCGCCTGTATGGGCGTGTTCTTTGCTGTATTCAATTCTATACGGGTGTTTGGCGATACCTGCGAGAAAAAGAAGATGCAAGGGCACGCTTCTTTTTTTCAATATACAGGCAAAATGAAATTATACAAAACCTTAGAATCCCAACTCAAAAAAGAACCCAATTACGTTTCTGATAACGGCGAACTCAAAAAATGGGTAGTCATCAATAAAGCACAGAATTTTGATGAAGAACTCATTGCTCTTTTGCTAGAAAATAAAACCATAAAAGATTATTTCTTTAAAGAAATTGCGAGCGTAACCGTTTTTAACCAAGCTTTATTTCTTCAGTTTTTAGAGCAGAAAAATTACCTGAACGATAGCTATACCCAATTTAAAAACAAAGTAGGCTTAACCATTGATGGCAAATACTTGAAGCAACGAAACGAAGTAGCTTTAGTTTGGCCATTTAAAGACTGTATTTTAGAAGGTGGACAGAGCAGAGAGGAAGACAAACGAGAGGAAATCTTTTTCAATGAGATTTTGGCACAAGATGAAATTACCCAGCTTTTAGAACCGAAAGTTTTAACGAATGCTAAGCGTTTCGATAAAGATGGCAAAAAGCCATTAGACCAATTTAACCGCAACGAAGAAGGAACAATTACTGATAATTTAATAATCAAAGGCAATAATTTATTGGCTTTACATTCGCTAAAAGAGGAATTTGCGGGGAAAGTAAAGCTGATTTACATCGATCCGCCTTACAATACGGGGAATGATAGTTTTCAATACAATGATTCATTTAATAGAAGTTCTTGGTTGACTTTTATGAAAAATCGGCTTGAGATTGCAAGGGAGTTATTGTCAAAAGACGGAAAAATATTTGTACAATGCGATGATAATGAGCAAGCATATCTTAAAATTTTAATGAATGAAATTTTTAAGTCAAGAAATTTTGTAGAAACATTTGTTTGGAAGAATACCGATAATGCACCTGCTCTTTCAAAAAAGACACGGAAAAATATTGAATTCATTCATTGTTATGAGAAAGTTCTTAATACAAATGAAGGATATATTGGAAGAGATAGTGATAATGATGATGCCCCCTTATTAAATAGTGGTAATCCAATTACTATTTTGGAGTTCAAACCTGAAATCATTCAGTTTAGAATTCCTGATGGTAATTACTCAAAAGGTAATTATGACAAGGTTGAGTTACTTAACGACTTAATCATTAAAAAAGGAAGAAATAAAAACACAGTTAGATTAAAGGGTCGATTCAAATGGCAACAATCTTTTTTAAACACCGAAATAAATAATGGGACTTATTTTTTAATCAAGTCAAATAAATTCTCTATACGGTACCAAAGAGAAATTGCTTCGAATATGGCTCCCGATAAATTAATCGATGAAATCTATCTTTCAAAAGCACTAGGTGTAGAAACTAATGAAGATTCTAAAAAACACATTGATTCTCTAAGACTTAATTTCAATTCTTATCCCAAACCCGAAACTTTAGTTAGCTTTTTAATTAGGGCAGTTACGGAAGAAGGAGATATCGTTTTAGATTATCACCTCGGAAGTGGAACGACTGCCTCAACCGCTCATAAAATGAACCGTCAATATATCGGTATTGAGCAAATGGATTATATAGAAACTGTTGCGGTGGAACGACTGAAAAAAGTCATTGACGGAGAACAAGGTGGTATTTCTAAATCTGTCAATTGGCAAGGCGGTGGTTCTTTCGTTTACCTCGAACTCAAGAAATACAACCAAACTTTTATTGAGCAAATCGAAAAAGCCAAAAACACAGAAGAATTGCTGCAAGTTTGGGAGCAGATGAAAAACAAGTCTTTCTTAAACTACAATGTAGATATTCAAAAACAAGAAGAACATATTGAAGCGTTTAAAGCACTCACATTAACAGAACAAAAGCAACATTTGTGTGAGTTGTTAGATAAAAACCAATTGTATGTCAATCGGTCGTCATTAGAGGATGAAATGTTTGAATGTACGGAGGAGGAAAAACGTCTTAACCAGGATTTTTATGAAACAAAATGATTATATTCAGATTGTAAACCACATAGATACATAGAAAAAACTATGTCACTATGTGGTTAAAAAAGAAGAAATTATGTTGACGAAGAAATATTTAGACGATTTGACTTACGAAATAGTGGGAAGTGCGATTGAAGTTCATAAAATAATGGGAAGAGGATTATTAGAAAGCGTATATCATCAATGTATGATGGAAGAGTTGAAACATAGGGAAATAAATTTCCAAACAGAGATGAAAGTACCAGTGAATTACAAGGGAAAAACGTTAGATATTGACTTTAGATATGATTTATTTATAGAAAATTGTTTGATTGTTGAATTAAAAGCCGTTCAAGAAATGAATCCAATTTTTGAAGCGCAGCTTCTAACCTATATGAAACTTCTGCAAGCTCCAAAAGGACTCCTAATCAATTTCAATTGCTCAAATATTTTTCACGAAGGTCAAAAAACTTTTGTGAATGAATATTTTAGAAAATTAACATAA
>DATJBZ010000009.1:0-147531 GCA_035515075.1 Moheibacter sp.
TAAAGCTACCCAATAATCCGCATTGGGGATGATGAGCAATTTGATCCAACTTAAATTCCCCAATAAAGCAACGACGGCAAATCCACAGAACATCACAAAATACAGCATCACATCGGCATAAGATTGTTTGGCGTCTTCATCGACTGCTTTTTTAAAGAAAAACGGCTCAACGCCCATTCGGTACGCAGTCACCATCAAAATCATCAAAGTCGCAATCTTGTAGCAACCTGCATACGCACCGGCTTCGGCGGGATCGATCATGTCGCGCAACAACAGGTTGTCCAAATTCTCATTGGTCACAAAGGCCAAACCGGCCAACATTACTGGATAACCATAGTGGAACATCTTTTTGAACAAATCCCAATTGAAATAAAACCGGACTTGTTTCAGAATCGGATACAACAATACGATGCCCGAAAAAGAGGCAATTACGTTTGCCACAAAAGGATAAGACACTTTTTCGGTCATGCCTATTTTGGTCAAAAAAGTTTCAGGAATGGTATAGAAAAATACCAAAATCATCAAGGTTTGGAAAACGCCTTGAAAGACTTTGATCGCCGAATATTTGATCGGTTGATTGGTGAAACGCAAAAATGCAAAAGGCACCATGCAGATCGCATCAAAAAAGGCAATCCAGGCAAAAAAGGTCAGATATTCTGGATATTCAGCATAATCCAACACATTCGCCAACGGGATTTTGAACAAATACATCCCCACCAAAAATGTCAGCGCATTGATAAAAACAAACCAAAAGGAAGTGTGAAATACTTTCCCAGAAAGGTTCTTATCCGCCGAAAAACGGAAATAAGCCGTTTCAAAACCAAAGGTCAATACGATGTTGACAAAGGCGACCAACGAATACAATTGGGCGAATTTCGAAAATTCTGCTGTATCGATTTGTGTGGCATACACCGCCATCAAAGCGAAGTTAATCACCCTTGGCAATACTGCGCCAATTCCATAAATTACCGTCTCGCTTAAAAGTCTTTTGTACAAATTCTATTCAATTATTTGGGGCAAAATTCCGTTTTCTTTTTGACTTAGAGAAATGTTTTGCTTGCCCAATTGCTAACGGTAATTTCCAAACTTTATTGAATTTCAAAGAAGACTCGCCTAAAATTGTTTAATTTTGCCCATTGAATTTACAATTAACAACATACCATGTCCAAACCCAAAGTAGGATTAATCGGCGGTGGAAGCTGGTCTACAGCCATTGCAAAAATGCTTTGTAAAAATCATGAAACCATCCATTGGTGGGTCAGAAATGAATACACAAAAGGGTATATTTTAAAACACAAACACAACCCTAATTATTTGAGTTCAGTTGAATTTCAAACGGATCAATTGCACTTGACAACAGACATCAACGAGTTGGTCCGTGAAGTTGATTGGATCGTCATGGCGGTGCCCTCCATTCATTTGGAGGATTGTTTGAAGGATTTGACGATACCCATCCAAGATAAATTCATAGTTTCTGCCATCAAAGGAATTGTTCCTGTGCATTACAAAATTGTGGGCGAATATTTACACGATGAATTTGGCTTGGATTATGATAATTTCGGCGTGATCAGCGGCCCTTGCCATGCGGAGGAAGTCGCTCTGGAGCGCTTGTCCTATTTGACCATCGCTGCACAAAACTTGGAAAAAGCACAAATGGTCGCCGATGGTTTGCGTTGTTCTTTCATCAAAACCAATATTTCTAAGGATGTTTTTGGTACAGAATACGCCGCGATTTTAAAGAACATTTATGCGATTGCTGCAGGAATTGCTCATGGTTTGGGGTATGGTGACAACTTCCAAGCAGTTTTGATGAGCAATGCCACACGAGAAATGAACCGCATCACTCAAAATGTTTCTCCGATCGAAAGGGACGTGACCGAATCAGCTTATTTGGGCGATTTGTTGGTCACAGGCTATTCTTATTTTTCACGCAACCGAATGTTTGGCACCATGATCGGCAAAGGTTATACGGTCAAATCAGCGATTTTGGACATGAACATGGTCGCCGAAGGTTATTATGCCACCAAAAGCGTCTATGAATTGAAAAAAGTCTTGGAAGTCAAAGCACCGATTTTGGCTGCGGTGCACAAGATTTTGTACAAGGACAAATCACCCGCCAAAGTATTTCAAAAATTGGCCAATAAATTGAATTGATATGAAATTTACACCACAAATTTACTGGGCACTCGCCCTCATCATCTTGGGATTGATCTTGGTTGTTGGCGGTTTTGTTTTAAAACTCAATGACTATTCGGACGGATGGATCACCGGAAACAACTGCATTATTTTGGGCATGTTGGTCGAACTTCTGGGCATATTTATTGTTGCAGACCAATTCACCAAAAATCTCAAAAAATAATCCATGCTTAAACAAGGTTTCATTTCAAAAATCATTGAACAAATCGTTCAATCGATTGCGCGAATGTTGACAATGGACCATGAAAAAGAGGCCGAAAAGTTTTTGCATGATTTTGATGAAACTTTACAAACTTATTACAAAACCAAAATCCAAGATTTGGAAAGTTTAACCCAAATTGATCCAGAAAAAGATGTGTTTTTATTGGATGATAAACTGCGAAACATGCAATTGCATTTGTTTGGCAAAGCGGCTTGGGTGTTTTACCATCAAGATGAAATGGAATCTGCCAAAACTTGTCTAAAGATCATTGAACGCATCCAAGCAGAAGAAAGTGCTGTCTTTGAATTTCCTTCTCAAAAGATGCTCGAAACCCAAGCATGGATCGATGATTTACACTCAAAACTCGCTCAAAATTCAACCACGAATCATTGACATCGATAAATTGGGACTTTCTTCCAAATTCATCATGGCATTGATCATTTTAAAAGTTTCAAAACGATTCAAATCTTCTACTTGGATTGGTTTTTCAACAATTTGTTTCGTTTCCAAAAGCGATTGACGCATGGTGCCATTCAATAAATAAGTCGTCGGTGTCACCCAATTTTCACCATCAAAAAAAACCAAATTGGAATAGGAGGTATCCGTGATTTCACCATTTTGAACGATGATGATTTCGTCTTCATTGACCTCTTTTTTCATGCGTTCAAAAACTTGGCGATTGTCGTATTTCCATCGATAATCCAACGCATTGTTCTCTACCAAAGCAAAAGAATCCAATGGTCGAATTTCATAAGGCATGAACTGAATGTCCAAAACCTCTTCAGCATAAACGATGCGGCATTTGAATTTCCCGTGCAGAGGAAATGAAGAATCATTCAAAATCTCATTTAAATCCATTGAATTTTCCTTGCCAAAAAACGCCCAATAGGTTTCATTCATTCGTTTTTGGTGAAATGCCAGATTTCTGATTTCACCATGCAACACACCAATACTTTCAATGAATCGGGACATGCGTTTATTTACTTTTGATGAACCATTTTTTTCAAAGGCAGATCTGTTTCATCATCCAATCGTGTGAACAAAAAACAAGTGCCAATGTTAGACCGAATTGTACTTACTTCACTGGTGGCACCAATAGAATCGGTGTTTTTGTACCTTTGATCACCTCGTTTGAAACGCTTCCAACGAAAACCTTGTACAAAGTACTGTGGTTGATCAAGCCCAAAATAATCAAATCGGCATTGACTTTTTCGGCCAATCTCAAAATTTGTTTGTCGGCTGCACCTTGTAGCAAATGGGTTTCACAAATCAGTCCTGCGGCGGAAAAACGGGCCTTGAATAAGTTCAAAGTTTCCATTTCTTTTTCATAGGCCGACAAGGTTTCTGAAGAAATGTATTCAACTGCTTCTTCCTGCGCATTGATTTCTTTGTTTTTAATCGAAGTCACATGCACCAAATGGACATTGGCATCAAATGCTGTAGCGATTTCAATGGCTTTGTTGGCGACTAAATCTCCTTCTTTATTAGAATCTATGGGGACGATGATCGTTTTCATATGGATAAAATAGGAATTGTATAATGGTCAAATTGTCAATTAGTTGATGTTGTATGTTGTGCCGTCTTTTCCGTCTTTGAGTTGAATGCCCAATGCGTTCAATTCATCTCTGACTTGATCCGATAGCGCCCAGTTTTTATCAACTCTTGCTTGGTTGCGGATTTTGATCAGCATTTGCATTACGCCATCCAGTTTCTGTTCGTGTTGGTTGGCGTTTTCTGTTTGGTTTTTCAAGCCCATCACGTCAAAAACAAAAGCTTCCAAAGCTTGCGTTAAAGTAGCGATGTCTTCTGAATTCAATTTTTCGGTACCTGCTTTTGCTCCGTTAATGACTCGAACCGCTTCAAACAAATGCGCAATTAAAATTGGCGTATTGAAATCATCATCCATGGCAGCGTAACATTCCTTTAACCAATGGTTGACGTCAAAGTCAGATTGTTCTGATGGATGCAAGCTCTTCAAGGTTTTCATGCCATCGATCAAACGGTGCAAACCTTTTTCACTGGCGAGCATCGCATCATTTGAAATGTCCAAAACACTTCGATAATGCGCTTGTAAAAAGCAGAAACGAACGACGCTGGGGTGAAAGGCTTTTTCGAAGAAATCATTTTCTCCCGAAACCAATTCCATCGGTAAAATGTAATTTCCAGTGGATTTACTCATGCGTTGACCGTTCATGGTCAGCATATTGGCGTGCAACCAGTATTTTACAGGATTTTCTCCGTTGGCTGCTTTGGCTTGGGCAATTTCACATTCGTGGTGCGGAAATTTCAAATCCATTCCTCCTCCATGAATGTCAAAAGTTTCACCCAAATATTTGGTGCTCATCACGGTACACTCCAAGTGCCAACCTGGAAATCCTGCTCCCCAAGGAGAATTCCAACGCATGATGTGTGCCGGGGAAGCGTGTTTCCAAAGTGCAAAATCCACAGGATTTCTTTTTTCACCTTGTCCATCCAAATCTCTTGTGTTGTTGATTAAATCTTCAATATTTCTTCGGCTCAATTCGCCATAATTCAATCCTTTTTGGTTGTAAGCTTCCACATCAAAATACACCGAACCGTTGACTTCATACGCCATGCCCAATTCAATGAGTTTTTGGGTCAATTCAATTTGTTCCACGATATGTCCGGTCGCAGTCGGCTCAATGGTGGGGGGCATCGCATTGAACGTTTCCAATACTTTGTGGAAATCCACGGTGTATTTTTGAACGATTTCCATCGGTTCCAATTTTTCCAAACGCGATTGTTTCACAAAACGGTCGTTGTCCACATTGCCGTCATCGGTCAAATGCCCTGCATCGGTGATGTTTCGGACATAACGAACTTGGTAACCCAAATGAACCAAATAGCGGTAAATCAAGTCAAATGACAAAAAAGTACGCACATTGCCCAAATGTACATTGCTATAAACCGTCGGTCCACAAACGTACATGCCTACAAAATCCTTGTTGATGGGAATGAAGTTTTCCTTTTCTCCGCTGAGCGAATTCAATACTTTTAAATGGTTCGTTTTTACCATGGATGTTTATTTATGGATTTGAAAAATATGTATTTTTAGATCAATTACACATTAAATTTCGTTTTTACACCTAAATAATGCAAAAACTCTCTTCTTGTGGTTGGATCTGTGCTAAAAACACCGCCCAATTCTGCAGTTACTGTGCTGCTGTCGATGTCGCGAATGCCTCTTGAATTGACACACAAATGTTTGGCGTCAATCACACAAGCTACATCTTCCGTTCCCAAAGCATCTTGCATCGCTTTCACAATTTGCATTGTCAAACGTTCTTGCACTTGAGGTCTTTTGGCAAAATAATCGACAATTCGATTCATTTTGGATAAGCCAATCACTTTTCCATTGGAAATATAACCGATATGTGCTTTTCCAACAATCGGTAAAAAGTGGTGTTCACAGGTCGAATATACGGTAATGTCTTTTTCAACCAGCATTTGGTTGTATTTGTATTTGTTTTCAAAGGTGGACATTTTGGGCATTTTGTCTGGACGCAATCCGCCAAAAATTTCATTGACAAACATTTTCGCCACCCGTTTGGGTGTGCCTTTCAAGCTGTCATCGGTTAAATCCAAGCCCAAAGTATGCATGATTTTGGTGAAATCAGCTTCGATTAATTTGATTTTTTCTTGGTCATCCAATGCAAATGCATCTTTTCTCATCGGTGTATCTGCTTCGCTTGCGAAATGGTCGTCGCCCATTTCATCATAAAAATCGTTGTTTGACATTTTGTATCTAATTAAACGGCAAATTTAGCGAATCCGTACCATACAAACTAAATCAACTATTGAATTTAGTTTTTTTTGTAAAAAGAAGAAAAAAGAAAGTCTAAAAATTTTTAAATAAAAGATTGTTTAATGCTGTAGAAAGTATCATTTGTTTTTACTTTGAAAAGAGTTAAATGGTTGTCAGGATTTTTGAAATTTAAAATAATGATCTCATCACAGAGTTAAGCAATCTATCTGGATAGATCTTAAGGATTGGTGAACGTGAAATTTTATAGAATTTCAATTCATGGGCTAAATAAAATGCTTAGTTTTACTGTTGAATTAGACCCAGGTGAGAAACAAGAGAAATATCCATTTTAGTAGCATTGCCTTGCTTGTGCTTTACGCATTTGCATTGGTGCCTTTTGTGGTTTTTCACCAACACCATAAACATAGGGTGGACTTTGATGCAGCGAGTAGTTGTGAAAAAGCGATTTATTATGGTGTGGATGACCAACATGAGCAACACATCAGTTCAGTTCAAGAAAATTGTTCGCTTTGTGATTCTCATCTGACAACGGCACAATTGCTGTTTGAAACGACTTATGCGTTTTTCAAAGCACCGATTTTTCATGACAACTCAGTAGAATGCGAAAGTTATCATTCAGTTGATCCCACGCATTTATTCAACAAAGGGCCTCCTTTCATTTAATTTTTTCGGCACAAAAACTTCATTGAGAGCAATGGAGAAAAAAGCAATAGTCATTTTATTTCTTGGATTCACCCATGGAAATAAGATGAGATTTTTAATTAAAAGAAAAAATAAATGAATTCTAATCAAAATATATTGACCATGGTCTGTCTATTGGTGACGGCCTCAATTTTTGCTCAGCATACTTTGTCGGGCGGTACAAAAGATCAAATGAACAACGAAAAGTTAGCTGGCGTTTCTATTTATTTTCCTGATTTGAAAAAAGGAACACTATCGGATGATAATGGAAATTATGAAATAACAGCACTCAAAAAAGGAATTTATTGGGTAGAAGTGAGCGCAATGGGTTATGGAACCATTGTAGAGCAAATAGCAATTGAAGGAGAGGTTCAGCTTGATTTCTCATTGGAAGAGTCCATCACAGAATTGGGCGATATCATCATCACTGGTGTGACCCGCGCAACTGAATTGAAAAAAAATCCAGTGGTGATAAAAACGATCGATCAACAATTTTTTGAACAAAATAGTTCGACGAATTTGGTGGATGCTTTGAAAGCAGTGCCAGGCATTAGCAGCATTGGTACGGGGCCCAATATTTCAAAACCAGTGATTCGCGGTTTGGGATTCAATCGTGTGATCGTATTGAACAATGGCATGAAACAAGAAGGGCAACAATGGGGAAGTGAGCACGGTGTTGAAATTGACGAATACAGCATCGATCGCGTTGAAATCATCAAAGGACCAGGAAGTTTGCTGTATGGTTCGGATGGCATTGCAGGGGTGTTGAATTTTTTACCGCCGAAACCACCTTTGAAGGATGAAACCAACACGAAAATATTGACCAATTACCAAAGCAATAACCAACTGATGGGTTATTCATTGGCCCATGCTGGTAATAAAAATGGTTTTCAATGGTTGGGGAATTTCTCCAATAAATATGCAGGGAATTATGAAAATGATTTCGATGGGAAAGTGCTCAATTCGGGTTTTCGTGAATTCAATGGAAAACTTTCTTTGGGACTGAACAAAAGTTGGGGACATTCTTATTGGACAGTGAATTCATATAACAGCAAATTAGGTATTGTGGAAGGAGAACGAGATGAGGAAGGAAATTTTGTGTATGAAAATCATTTGGGTGAAGAAGTTTCCGCTTCAAACAAAGATTTGAAAGGCTATAAAATCGGGGTGCCTTATCAGAAAATCAATCATTTCAGCGTCGCGTCCAACCATTATTTTATACTGAACAAAGGTTCGATCCACGCAGATTTAGGTTTTCAAAATAACCGAAGAAAAGAATATGAAGAAGCTGAAACGCCAGAAGAGGTAGGTTTGTCACTTTCATTGAATACATTCAATTATAGCTTCCGATACAATTTTGAAAAAATGAAAGGATGGGAAACTTCAGTAGGTATAGGTGGAATGTGGCAAACTAATCGAAACAAAGGAGTAGAGTATTTGATCCCAGATTATGATTTGTTGGATATCGGCGCATTTGTTTTTGCACAAAAAAACTTTGGTGAATTGACTTTGGCAGGAGGATTTCGAGTGGACAATCGCAACATGAATGCCCAAGAATTGTATTTGGAAGCAGAAAGCCAAGTTGATCCGGAATTAAAATTCATTCATTTTAACAAGCATTACCAAGGCATTTCAGGGAGTTTGGGATTGAGTTACCAAATGAATAAAAGCCAAACATTTAAGTTGAATTTTTCTCAAGGATTTCGGGCGCCAAACATTGCGGAATTGGCTTCAAATGGTCGGCACGAAGGAACGTTTCGGTATGAAGTTGGTCAGCCCAATTTAAAATCAGAAATTAGCCATCAAATCGATTTGGCCTATTATTTAAACACAGAGCACTTGACTTTAGAAGTCAGTCCTTTTGTGAATTTTATTGATCAATATATTTTTCTTGAAAAATCAGATCAATTGATTGAAAACGAGGAAGGAAATGCATGGGCTGTTTTTGAATACACCGCAGGGAATGCGACTTTGTGGGGTGGAGAATTGTACATGGATTGGCATCCTCATCCTTTGGACTGGTTGCATGTTGAACAATCATTTTCGTATGTTCAAGCAACCCAAACTCACTCTTCAAAAGATGCGAAGTATCTTCCATTTATTCCTGCGCCGCATTATAGAGGTGGTTTGAAGGCGGAATTTCATTCGGTCAATAAAAATATCTCTAACCTTTATGCGCAATTTTACGTGGACCATTTTTTTGCCCAAAACAAAGTGTACCGCGCTTACGGTACAGAAACGCCCACTGCGGCCTATACTTTGCTAAGCGCTGGAATTGGTGCGCGTTTTCAATTGTTCAATCAAAAAGATTTTGTGCAATTCTCCATTCATGCCAACAATTTGACCAACAAAGCCTACCAAAGTCATTTGAGTCGATTGAAATACGCATCAGAAAATCCTGCCACTGGACGAATCGGCGTTTTTGACATGGGTAGAAACTTTGGGTTCAAAATTGTGATCAATTTGAAGAATTAAATCAATGATTTAGCCAAACGAAAGGCCGTCTGTTGAAAGTTTGTCAGGCGGCTTTTTTGTTTTGATGGTGGATTAAAGTTGAAAATTGCTGAGGCGCATTGAAATATGGTTAACTTTGGATCGACAGCTTGAACATGTATTTTGATTGTCTCACTCAAATGAATAGAAATAGATGTTGCACTTGATTGAATCCTATTTTTCAGTTTTAATGCTATTTGGCGCTTCACATGCAGCACTGAGTATTTACTTGTTGTTAAAAAATAAGCCATGTCCCTTTTCCAATAAAATGTTGGCTCTCTTGTTGTTCAGTTGGGGATTTTCATGTTATTGGTTTTTTGCTTACATCTTTCAAGCGCCTTTGTTCAGCCTCACTGTCACGACTTTTATTGGGCCGATGTTGGCGTTGACATTGTTTCCGCCTGTTTTTTTGTATGCTAAATATATGTTTTATGGTTACCATCATTTTCAGTTAAAAGACCATTTACATTTCTTGCCGATTTATGTTTATCTACTTTTTACATTTTATTTGTACGCTGACAGTAATTTCTCCATTGCTGAAATGCGGGAACACGAATGGTATCGTTGGCGAATGATTGTATCTGCTTATGTGGCGACTTTGCAAGGGCCATTTTATTTTATCAAAACCCGACGAATCTTGAATTTGTGGCAACGCTCTTTGCACGAAAATTATTCTGACATTGAAAATCGTCAATTGGCTTGGTTCCAAAACATCAATTTTAGTTTTGCATTGGTTTTTATCATAGGCGGAGTTTCAACTATTTTAAAAACGTCATTTATCAATCCCTATGCGTTGTACATGGGCTATCATGCAGTCATAGCTGTCAGTTTATCGTATATCACTTTGATCATTTATAAATATCCCATTCTCTTTATGCAAAAGGAATCTGCTTTGCAAAATAATTCAAAAAAAGAAGATTTGGTGTGTGAATCAAAACAAGACCAAGAAACGTCTGCTGTTTTATTCAACGATGAAGAGCATGCTTTGAGAAATGAAGAATTAGTCCAAAAGTTGGATACACTAATGGCGCAGCAAAAGCTCTATAAAAATCCGAACTTTAGCTTGAATGATTTGGCGCAAGCAACAGGAGAAAGTCGAAATGTGATTTCCTTTGTGCTCAATAATTATTTGAATAAAACATTTTATCATTACATCAATGAATTGAGAATTGAAGAAAGCAAGGCGATGCTCGCGGATGAAAACATGCGGCATTTTTCAATTGAAGGCATCGCTGCCCAATCGGGTTTCAAGACCATGTCTGTGTTTTATCGGTTTTTCAAAGACCTCGAAAAGGTAACGCCATCGGTTTACAGAAAAAAAAGCTTGGAAGAGAAATTAAACGAATAAATGTGTTTAAAGGCGGTTTTTGCTTTGTTTGGGACGAAAAGGAGTTCAACAACTTGCGCTTTTCGAATTAAACCAAGTAGTTTGTAAAGCAAAAAATAATTATTAAATAAAAACAACGAAATTAAAAACACTAAAATGAGAAACACAAACAATTTATTATGGCTGTTTTTGCTTTTTTGCTGGTTCGGCAAATTGCAGGGACAGTTGCATTCTTTTAAAGATGATGTAGAATCGCATGCTGATTTTCAGCAAAACGCTTTGATCGGATGGACTTCGCTAGATTTGGATGGTCTCAATACCGCCGGTCCTTTTCAAGGATTTCCTGGAAAAGGCGGTCCGCTCGGCTTCATGGTTTATACGCCATCGGAAACAGATCCGCCCAACGTATTGGAAAATTACATTCCCCATTCCGGAAAAAAATATTTTGTGAGCATTTCTTCTTGGGATGGTCCGGTCAATGATTGGTTGATTTCAGATGAATTGGCCAATCCAACAGGTGGTAAATTTTCATTTTATGCGAAAAGTGCTGCCGATTATGCTGGAGATGATCAATTTAAAATCGGTTATTCGATGACTGGAACGGCTCCTGGAGATTTCATATTTTTAAACAATGGAAACACAGTGAAGCCAACTTTGAATTGGAATAAATTTGAATACACCATTCCAGCGGGAGCCAAACATTTGGCCATCAATTGCGTTTCGCAAGCGGTGATGTTGTTGATTGATGACCTTGAGTTTTCACCGACAATTGCTGCAACTGCACCAGGAATGATCAGTGGTTTTTCCATGGAGCCGCAATTGGGTGCGGAGGTGAAAGCGAATTTCAACTGGACCAATCCTACATTGGACAATAGCGGCAATGCTTTGGCCAATTTGACAGGTGTGAAAGTTTACAGAGGAACGCATCCAATGAATTTGGTCGAAATCGCAGATCTGCCTTCAGGCGTAGGGCAAAGCATGAATTATGTAGATGATTTGCCAGGTGAAGGAGTTTACATGCACAAGTTCGTCCCATACAATAGCAATGGAGCGGGTGTTGAATATGCAACTCCTTTGACGTTTTTTGGTTTTGAAACAACTCCAGGAGCGCCGGCCAATGTGGTTTTTACGCAAAATGCCAGTGGTCAAACGGTGATTTCTTGGGATGAAGTAGATTATGGAGAAACAGGAGGTGTTTTAGAAAATCCAGTGGTGGGTTATACGATTCGTCGAAGTTTAGGGGCAACAACAGAAACTTTGGTTGAAATGCACCCTACAACAAGTTTTACCGAAGCGACCATTCCTACTTTGAATTTGTACACCTATACAATCACGGCGCAAACAAGTCCAACTGATTGGGGCATTCCAACAGTGGTTTCAGCGCCTTCAGGAATGAATACCCAACAAGTTTCAGTGACCAGTGGAAATACAGCTGCGGAGCAGCCGTTTGAATTGGGCAACAAATCCATCATTTCTCAAAGCATTTATACGCCAGCAGAAATCGGTGAGGGTGGCTTAATTACTTCCATTAGTTATTTTGGAAATTTGGGTACTACGGCGACAGTTCATTATAAAATTTACATGAGTACAACCAATCGTTCAACTTTTGGGACCACGCTAAACAATGCGGTTTGGGAATATTTTGGCAACCAGAAATTGGTGTTTGATGGTGAAATATATTTTCGTGCTGGACAAAATGCTTATACCATTGAGTTAGATCAGCCTTTTTATTACGATGAGAATACGAATGAAAACGTAATTATTACGATTGTAAAACCTTTGACTAATAATACAACCAATGGAAATCCTCAAGAATTTTACAATACATCTGTTGAAGGCATGCGGACCTATTATGCCAACGGATATTCCGTTGATTTAAGTGTGATCTCAACTCAGCCTGCAGCTTGGTCCACCGATGAAGTGCCAACGATTCCAAGCATTGTTTTAGAGAAAAACACGAGTTATGGTAGCCTTTCAGGAACGGTGACTTTGTTTTCTGATGGAAGTCCAATGGAAGATGTAACTGTAACCATTACACCAGATGCATCAGGTTTTCAAACCGAATCAACTTTGACAGATAGCGATGGATTGTACAGCATTCCTGCGTTAATTCCTGGAAACTATACGGCAACTTTCACCAAAAACGCATTCAACACGATTGAAGTTGAATTTACTGTTGTCGCTAGTGAAAACAAGGTAATCGATGTAGAAATGGACAATTCTTTGCCCATCTTGATTTCAGGAAAGGTACAGGATGCTGCCGGAGTTGGAATTGAAGGTGTTAGTTTAAATTTAAGTGGATTTTCAACTTTTACGACAGTAAGTGATGCGACTGGGAACTTTAGCTTGGAAGCATTTGCTACCAAACAATATGATTTGGCAGCCGTTCATCCATTGTATTCGACAGAAAGTATTTCATTCAGTAGTGAAGCCAATGACTTCACTTTGGCGCCAATTGTTTTAACGCTTGATGCACACAAGCCGACCAGTGTCGTGGCAGTCAACAACAATGATGTAGGCGAAGTAAGTTGGGAAAAACCTGTGGGCTATTTCAACGAAACCATGTTGGGTTGGGGAAGTTTCATTACCGCAGGAGATGCTTGGGGGAATGGAAATGATCCGTTCATGGCAGGGATCCGATTTGAAACAACAGATTTGGTCAGTCAATTGGAAGAAGGTGCAGCCTTGACGCATGTGAAAGTTTATTTTGCCAATCATGCTGAAGTGATTATCAAAGTTTTTGAAGGACCCAATGCACAAAATTTGGTGCATGAACAAAACGTTTCCATTCCAGAAGAAGATTGGTACGTGATAGAATTGACCCATGCTTTGCTCATTGACCCAACCAAAGAATTGTGGATTGGTGTGGATTTCTTAGCAGGACAATACGGTGCTTATCCGATCGGACTAGACGATGGTCCTAATGCACCGGGTAAAAAAGGCAGCATGAAATATGAAAATGGCAGTTGGGCGCAAATGAGTTTGACCAATAAAAACTGGAACATTTATGGAATTGCGAACAATACCATGGAGGCCAATCCTTCCGGTTACAAGGTTTTTAGAAGTCCTGCAAGTGAAAATAACTGGACCGAATTGACGCCTACAGCAATTGCAACAACATCTTTCAATGATGCAACTTTGAACAGCGCAGCGCCTAATTTGTACAAATATGGCGTAGAAGCTTACTATGGCAGTGATTTGGTTTCTGAAAAAGGAATTTCCAATGAAATTGAACATAAAATGTTCTTTGACTTTGAATTGACTTTGGTTCCTGATTTTGGAAGTGCTGAAGGTGCTTATATTTCCATTTGGAATGACGAGAATTTTGCGGAAACATTCATGCCCAATGCAGCATCTGTGGTATTGCCTCATTTGATGCATGGAACCTATAATTTAAGTATAGAATTAGACAACTATGCAATGGTCACGTTGACAGAGGTGGTCGTTGGTGAAAATGGTGGATTGACTGTGCCTTTGGAACTGTTGAAAGTGCAGCCGTCCCATTTGACAGCAAATATCTTGAATTCAACTTCGGCAACGATCAATTGGGCTTTGCATCAGACTTTTACAGAAAGGTTTGAGCGTTATCAAGATTTTGAACGCCAAACAATTGGAGATTATTTGATGAAGGATTTGGATGGTTTGCCCACCTATGTTTACAATAATTTCACTTGGCCCAACGCAGGAGTGCCTATGGCATTCATGATTTTCAATCCATTTGCGACTACGCCAGCTGTTGAAATGTCTACTGTTTCTGGACGAAGATTTTTGTCAGGATTTGCAGGGCCAGATGGCGCCAACAATGATTGGTTCATCGTTCCTGCTGGAAGTGGAGACTTCAAATTTAGTGCTGCGTCTTTGGTAGGGGCACAGCCAGAGAAAATCCGTGTGTGGTATTCTGTAACTGGAACTGAGGTGGCCGATTTTACTGCCTTTGGCAATGTGATTACCGTTCCTGCAAACTGGACAGAATATTCATTTGAAGCACCAGAAAACACGAAATATGTAGCGGTTCAATTCGTCAGCAATGACAGTTATATTCTGAAAGTTGATGATATGACGTATGAAAAAGGATACGATCATGCGCTTTCTTACAACATCTATTTGGATGGAACATTGGTCGCTGAAAACGTGGTGGACATGAATTATACCTTTGAAGATTTGTCGCTTTCGACCCAATCGCATTTGGCAGAAGTAGAAGCAGTGTATGAAACAGGCGTTTCAGAAAAAACGGAAATACTTCTTTCTCTGATGAATGTAGAAGATCCTTTGGCAAATGATTTCAAGGTGTATCCAAATCCTTCAAAAGGCGAATTTTGGGTTGAATTGGAAGAAAAGTCAGAGGTGAAAATCTATGATTTACATGGAAGAATGTTGTATTCAGATGTGGTGAATGTTGGAAAAACGATGATAAAACACGATTATCCTGCAGGGACTTACATCTTGACCCTTCAATCTGAAAAAGGAAAAACATCTAAAAAGTTGATTTTTCTATAAAGTTAAGTAGTTTAATAAATAAAAATCCGTTTCGTGAAATTTCATGAAACGGATTTTTTTATAGAATCAAGCTTCTCCAAAACAAAGTGCGATTGCTTATCTTTACCGCTTAAATTTTACGCAATGAATCAAAAAATATATGGAGTGGACCATTGGTCGATTTCCGATGCCATGGACATTCTGCATGGAAAAACAAAAGCAGTTTACAACGACCAAGCCAAAATGCAATTGGAGAAATCCGCACAAAATGTACAATCGATTGTCCATTCAGGCATGGTGGTATATGGCATCAATACGGGATTTGGACCACTTTGTGACACCCAAATTTCAAAAGAAGACACCCAGAAATTGCAGGAAAACTTATTGATCAGCCATGCGGTTGGTGTCGGGAATCCGATTCAAAAAGAGATTTCGAAATTGATGTTGATTGCGAAATTGCATGCTTTGGCCAAAGGTTTTTCAGGCATTTCTTTGCCTACTTTTGAGCGAATTTTATGGTTTTTGGAAAACGACATCATTCCTGTCGTGCCGGAACAAGGTTCAGTAGGCGCTTCGGGGGATTTGGCGCCACTTTCTCATTTGTTTTTGCCTTTGATGGGTGAGGGAAAAGTATGGTACAAAAATGAAATCAAACCTACGGCGGAAGTTTTGAAGGAATTCAATTTACAACCTGTGGAACTGCAAGCCAAAGAAGGGTTGGGGTTGATCAACGGCACCCAATTTATTTTGGCGCATGCTTTGGTTGGATTGGACAAATTCGGTTATTTATTGGATTTGGCAGATGTGATTGGCGCGATGAGTTTAGAAGCTTATTCGGGGTTGAAATCGCCTTTTATGAAAGAATTGCACGAAGTTCGTCCGTTTGAAGGAACCAAAAAAGTCGCAGCTCGAATCTGGAAATTATTGGAAAATTCAGAAATTATCGACAACCAAGATTTCCCACGCGTGCAAGATCCGTATTCATTGCGTTGCATGCCTCAAGTGCATGGTGCGTCGAGAAATGCGTGGATGCATTTGCGCGATATGGCAGAAGTGGAATTGAATGCCGTAACCGATAATCCGATTGTGTTGGACGAAAAAACCGCCATCAGTGGTGGGAATTTTCATGGTCAACCCATGGCGATGGTCTTGGATTATGCCACTTTGGCTGCTTCTGAATTAGGAAATATTTCAGACAGAAGAAGTTATTTGTTGTTGGAAGGAAAGCATGGTTTGCCGCGTTTGTTGACCGAAAGTTCCGGTTTGGATTCAGGATTCATGATTCCACAATATACTTCCGCAGCCTTGTGTACTGAAAATAAAACCCTATGTTTTCCTGCTTCGGCAGACAGTATTCCGACTTCTTTGGGACAAGAAGATCATGTGTCAATGGGCAGTATTTCAGGCAGGAAATTCAATCAAGTTTTGGGGAATTTAGAGAAAATATTGGCGATCGAATTGATGTATGCTTGTCAAGGTTTGGAATTCAGAAGACCTTTGAAATCCAGTCCGATTTTGGAAGAAGTTTTTGCTTTGGTTCGAACGAAAGTGTCGAAATTAGAAGAAGATCGATTGATTGGTGAAGACATTTTAGCGGTGATCGAATTGATTCAAGGAAAGGAATTGAAAGCAATCATTTCGAAAGTGGGAATTTGATAGGTAACAGGTGTTAAGAATGTTATGATAGGGTGATTGAGCCTGTCGAAATCAGCTTGTCGAAATCATCAGCCTTGTCAAGGTTTGAAACCTTGACAAGGCTTTTTAGTTAAACTAGATTTTTCTCAAATCATAAACCAAACAAAAGAAGCCATTTCATTGAAATGGCTTCTTTTACTTTTTATTAGGAAAAAATTATCCTTTGAACAATTCAGCAACTTTGTCCCAGTTCACCACATTGAAAAATGCGTTGATGTAGTCAGGACGACGGTTTTGGTAGTTCAAATAATACGCGTGCTCCCAAACGTCCAATCCTAAAATCGGCGTTCCTTCGCAACCTACATCGGGCATCAAAGGATTGTCTTGATTTGGCGTAGAACAAACTTCTAACTTTCCGTCTTTCACAACCAACCAAGCCCAGCCTGAGCCAAATCGCGTAGCTGCTGCTTTTGAGAATTCATCTTTGAAGTTCTCGAAAGATCCAAAAGCAGCATCGATGGCTTCAGCTAATTCCCCAGATGGATTTCCGCCCCCGTTTGGTGCCATGATTGTCCAGAACAAATTGTGGTTATAGTATCCTCCGCCATTGTTTCTAACAGCAGGTTTGTCCATTCCTTTTTGTAAGATTTCTTCAATTGAAAGTCCCGCTAAATCCGTTCCTTCAATAGCAGCATTTAGATTGTTGGTATATGCAGCATGGTGTTTTCCGTGGTGGATTTCCATTGTTTTTGCGTCAATGTTTGGTTCTAATGCATCAAATGCATACGGTAATTTTGGTAATTCAAATGCCATGATTTTATGGTTTTAAATGTTAATACTAAATTTTGTTTAGCTCAAAGATACGGCTGAATTTTATAATGTAGATGAAGTCTAAATTAAAACTTCTAATTGGTCGATAAATTTTATAAATTGCAAGGATAAATTGCTGCATGAAATCCATTCGAATTTTTCTATTCCGTTTTTTAAAAATAGTTTCCATTCTCTTGTTGTTGGCGATAGGTTTGTTGTATCTGACAGGCAATGATTACATCATCAGAGGCGCACAATTGACGTATTTGAAAGGGCATAAAACTGCGAATATCGATGATTACAAAGATTTTGACAACAACATTGTTTTGGCAGGAAAACCTCAACCTTGGTTAAAACATGATTTGTACAACCAAATTCCTTTGACCGAAACTTTGGCGAAAGAATTGGAAGATTATGGTTCGATTGGTTTTTTTGTTGTCAAAGATGGTGAAGCGCTTTGGGAATATTATTGGGACGGTTATTCAGAAGAAAGTTTGACCAATTCTTTCTCGATGTCCAAATCGGTGGTGACCATGCTTTTAGGAAAAGCGATTGAACAAGGTTATATCCAATCTTTGGATCAGCCGATTACTGATTTTTTGACAGAATTTAAGGATGATGCTTTGGCGCAAAAATGTACTGTTGGCGATTTGTCGGCCATGACTTCAGGCTATGATTGGAGCGAAGATTATTATGGCGTTTTCAATCCAACGGCCAAAGCCTATTATGGAAACAACATTGAAAAACAAATGCTCAGTCGAAAGTTCATCCAAGAGCCGGGCGGACATTTCAACTATTTATCCAGTGATACCCAATTGTTGGCGATTGTTTTACAAAGAGCAGTCGGCGTGAGTATTTCGCAGTATTTACAAGAAGAATTTTGGCAACCGATGGGCATGGAAAAAGATGCGTATTGGTCCAAAGATCGAAAAGATGGTATGGAAAAAGCTTATTGTTGTTTGAATTCCAATGTGAGAGATTTCGCGAAATTAGGGCAATTATTATTGAAACAAGGCAACTGGCACGGAAAACAAATTTTGGACAGTGCTTTTGTTGAAAAAATGATTACGCCCAACGCCAAAGCTTTCAGTCCAGGAGAACACCAAAGGTATGGTTATTCGATCTGGATGGATACCGAACATCAGCCCAATTTTTATGGTTTGATGGGGCATTTGGGGCAAAGAGTGATTGTGGTGCCGAGCGAAGATTTGGTGATCGTTCGTTTGGGACATGAAAAAGATGCACGCGATGAAAACCGTGGCTTTTTGGACAATGACACCTATTATTTTGTCGATGAAGTCATGAAAATGCTCAAAGAAAATAACCTGCTAAAACCGATAGATCATGAAAAACATTCCTTCCACCAAGATTCTCTTTCTCGATATTGAGACCGTTCCTTTGGTTTCAAGTTGGGAAGAATTGCCAGAAAAATGGCAAAATTTATGGGCGAAAAAAGTAGAAAATCAACTGAAAGAAAATGAGACTGCCGCAGAGTTTTATTCCAAAAGAGCTGGGATTTTGGCGGAATTTGGAAAAATCATTTGTATTTCTTGTGGAATTATCGAAAATGATGTTTTGCGCCTCAAAAGTTTTTATGGCGATGACGAAAGGCTTTTGTTGACAGAATTCATCGAATTGTTGAACAGCCCTTATTTTCATCAAGGCGTATTTTTGTGCGCGCACAATGGCAAAGAATTCGACTTTCCGTATTTGGGCAGAAGAATCTTGATCAATGGATTGGATTTGCCCAAAGCTTTGGACATCCAAGGAAAAAAACCGTGGGAAATTCCGCATTTGGACACCATGGAATTGTGGAAATTCGGGGATTACAAACATTATACTTCACTCAATTTATTGGCCGCAGTATTTGATATTCCCACACCCAAAGACGACATCGATGGATCGCAAGTGGCCGAAGTATATTACAAAGACCATGATTTGGAGCGCATCAAAGTTTATTGCGAAAAAGATGTATTGACTTTGGCGCAAATTTTCAGAAAGATGAGAAACGAAACTTTGTTAGAAGTCGAGTGATCAATTTTCACTTTCATTTTTGTCTTCTTCCAGCAAATGCTTTAAGGTCAATTCTGCACGTTCCACAGAGTTTCTGTACATTTTGATGACTTTGACTTGGTAATCTTCCAATTCCAACACATCACCAGCGTGAATGTCTCGATCAGAGAAGGTTTCGGTCAATAAGCCAGAGAGCGTATCGTATTGCTCACTTTCTTCAAAACGATAAGGCAACAAGCGATTGATATCCGACAAGCTGCTGTGCGCATCGACAGAATAAACTCCTTCGCCAATGCTTACCACAATTGGATCTTCGTTGTCGTATTCGTCCTGAATTTCACCCACCAATTCTTCTAAAATGTCTTCCATGCTCACGATCCCAGACAATTCCCCAATTTCGTTGGTGACAATCGCCATTTGAATGCGTTTTTTCTGGAATTGCTTCATCAAATTCTTGATTTTATAACTTTCAGAAACAAACAATGGTTTTCTTAGAATCGTCATGAAACTCGTTTCGTTAGGATGTTCCAAGGTCAATTTGACCAAATCTTTGGTGTACAAAATGCCTTTGATGTTGTCCAATTCTTCTTCATAAACTGGGTAACGAGAGTAGCCTTCATTGATCGCATGATCGATGGCTTCTTTCACAGTCGTATGCACTTCCACCGCCGAAACATTTTTGCGCAAAGTTTGGATGTTGCTCACTCTTCGGTCATCAAATTCAAACACATTTTGGATCAAATCCCTTTCGGTTTCCTCAATGGCACCACCTTCTTGACTTTCGGTAATGATCATTTTCAATTCTTCTTCAGAATGAATGTCCGAACCGTGGATCGGCTTGATGCCGATTAAATTCAAAATCATATTGGCAAAACCATTCATCACCCAAATGATCGGACGGAAAATGGCATAAAAAACGCGCAAAGGCCATGCAATTGCAAAAGTAGTATTGGCAGGATGGCGGATCGCCATTGATTTCGGAGCCAATTCACCAAAAACGATGTGTAAAGCAGTAATGACAGCAAATGAACTCCACATCGCAATGTTGGAAGCCAAGCCTTGCCATTCAGGCCCTTCCATCCCAAACAAAGCCAAGATGCGCATCACAATCGGTGAGATCGAGCTTTCTCCCACCCATCCCAAGCCCAACGAAGCCAAGGTAATCCCCAACTGGGTAGCAGCCAAATAGGCATCCAAATTATTGACGATGGTTTTGGCGGTTTTGGTCAAGCTGGACCGCAGATCCGTTCTGATTTCGATTTGAGACAAACGAATTTTTACAATCGCAAATTCAGCGGCAACAAAAAAACCGTTTAAGGCAACTAAAAAAAAGGTAAGGAATAATTTCCAAGCGGAAACTTCGTAGATAACAGAATCGCTAGCGGCTAAAACTGTAAGGGGCAACAAGGGTTCTATGTCCATTTGTACTGAATTATGAGGTAGATTTCATTTTAATTTTTTAAGAAACTGTCAATGTGTACTGACTTTTATCCAAATCTTGGAATAAAAACCTCGAAAGCAAAAGTATAATTTTTAATTGAATAACAAAACTATAGGCCGGGATAAAAATAAAGAATGATATTTTTTAGTCGTTTGCATGCGTTCATTTTGGATATTTACTAGGAAAGCAGTCCCAATCGTATAAGAAGAATGCGTTATCTTTAAAGTGTCAATTCTTAAATGATGACGAAGAATTAGTAAATTAAAATAGCCAAATTCATAAATAAAACATACTTTTATTCCATTCACTAAACATCTTCATTTTATGAAAAAAATAATTTTATTCATTTCGATTTTACTTTTCTCTTTTGCTCATGCACAGCAAAGAAATTCCACCATCAAAGACCAACGCGGTTACAAAGTAGGTGAAATCCAACAAAACGGCACCATCAAAGACGAGCGTGGATACAAAACAGGCTCCATTGACCAAGGAACGGTAAAAGATGCGAGGGGTTACAAAGCGGGGCAGATCGAGGAAAGTGGTACGATCAAAGATGCACGGGGTTATAAATTAGGAAAGGTAGAAAGCGATGGTACGGTGAAAGATGCGAAAGGGTATAAAATCGGGAAAGTAGAGAGAGACGGCACGGTTAAAGATGCCCGTGGATACAAAATCGGTAGTGTTTCAAATCCTGATAACCCCAATGAAATCGCTTATTGGTTCTTTTTTAGATGACGCATTCTGTTGGCTGGAGCGAGATTGGTTCGAAAGTTGTTAAGTAGGCTTGCTGTGATAGAATTTCAAATAAAGACGAATGGAAAGACCATTTTGACGCAAATTTATGAAAGAATATTTCGCAAAATCATTTACTGTACATAGTTTTGCGCTATTTTAGCAAAAGAAATCACCAAGTTGATGATAAAGACTTGATGACCAAACTCCAAAGCAATCGAACCGATGTTTTGGGAAATTATTGAACTGATGAAAGCATTGTATCCATTAAAATTCCATCCGATTACTCAATACCGAATTTGGGGTGGGGATTATCTGAATCAATTTGTGCCCAAAGCATCTCAGCAAGAGAATTTGGGTGAAATTTGGTCGATTTCTGCATTGGAAGGCAATGTTTCTATCGTTGAAAATGGCGCGTTGAAAGAAGAAAGTTTGCAAAACTTGGTGGAAACCTATCAAGCGGATTTGTTGGGCGAAGCGGTTTGGAGAAAGTTTGGAAAAAACTTTCCTTTGCTTATCAAGTTTCTGAATGCGCAAACGCCTTTGTCCGTACAAGTACATCCCGACAATGAATTGGCCGAAAACCTGCACCAATCTTTCGGGAAATCAGAAATGTGGTACATCATGGAAGCGGATCCGACCGCTGAAATCACCATGGGGTTCAAAAAAGACACGACCAAAGCCGAGTATTTGGTGCATTTACAAGCCGAAACTTTGGAAGAAATCCTTCACCAAGAAAAAGTCGAAGAAGGCGATGTGATTTACATTCCAGCAGGTCGCGCACATGCCATTGGTGCCGGAATTGTTTTGGCTGAAATTCAACAAGCTTCGGACATTACCTATCGCATTTACGACTACAACCGCAAAGACAAAGACGGAAAAAAGAGAGAGCTCCACACCGATTGGGCAGAAAAAGCGATTGATTTTCATTCGATTGCATCTGTCAAAACACCTTATACAATCCAAGAAAACCAATTCAGTGATTTGGTGCAATCGCCTTATTTTCAAACCCGAATTTTCAAAGGAAACCAAACAGTTGTGGTTGAAAACAACCAAGAAATGCGCATTTACATCTGTGTTTCAGGTAGTTTTTCGATTGTTTACAACAACGAAACAACGCCTTTGTCTGCTTACCAGAGCATTTTGGTGCCGGCAGCCTGTGCAGATTTCCAGATCCAACCCCATGAAAATGGCGAATTGATTGAAGTCAAAGTTTGATTGATGTTAGGGGCGCTTTCCCAAACGCCATAAAATTCCAACAAACGATTTTGAAACCAATTAATTCGTATCTTTGTTGCTGAAAAACCAGTCGATGAGAAATCCTTTGTTCTACGCTAAAATTTTGCTTTTTGGAGAATATGGTATCATTGAAGACTCCAAAGGTCTGACGATTCCATACAATTCCTACAAAGGCAGTTTCAACTTTGAGCCAACAGCTGAAGGGAAAATGTCCAACGAAAGCATCCGTAAATTCTCGATTTATTTAGAAGAAAACTTTCCCAATGATTTTGATTTTCAATTGATGAAATCCGACATTGAGAAAGGGATGCACTTCGATTCCACCATTCCGCAAGGCTATGGCGTGGGCAGTTCAGGCGCTTTGGTCGCGGCGGTTTATGAACGTTACGCCAAAACCAAAATCTCAACCAAAGAAGGCATTTCAAAAGAAATCATCGCGGCATTGAAAGTGACTTTTTCCAAAATGGAATCTTTTTTTCATGGCAAAAGTTCCGGCATCGATCCTTTGATTTGTTATTTGAATTTGCCTTTGTTGATCCATTCCAAAACCGATATTTCGACCATTGGTTTGCCAGCGCAAAAAGATGGCAAAGGCGCGATTTTCTTGGTCAATTCTGGTGCGCCAGGCGAAACGGCGCCCATGGTGCAAATCTTTTTCGAGAAATTGAAACAAGAAGGATTCAGAAAAACCTTGAAAGAAGAATTCATCAATTACAACAACGCTTGCATCGATGCATTTGTCAAAGGAGACGTCAATCCATTGTTTGCCAACCTCAAAAAATTGTCCACTTGGGCATTGCTGCATTTCAAACCCATGATTCCACAACGCTTGCTGGACGCTTGGCAATATGGCATTCAGACCAATTCCTACTATTTGAAATTGTGCGGATCGGGCGGTGGCGGCTATATTTTGGGTTTTACCAGAGACTATGAAAGTGCGAAAAGTCACTTGAAAGATTTTGATGTAGAAGTCATTTATACCTTGTAAATCGCACGAATTTTAACCCCAATGAAAACATTGAGCCTTCGGAAAATTTTCATCAAAACCTTGGCTTTGTTTACGGTTATTCGAAGTTACAACATCGTCATGCTTGTTTTGGCGCAATACATGGCGAGCCTTTTTATATTTAACCAAGGAAAATCACATCTTCAGATTTTATTAGAAAAAAACCTGACCTTCATCGTTTTGGCGTCCGCGCTTTCGGCGGCGGCGGGTTATATCATCAACAATTTTTACGATTTAGAAAAAGACCGCTTGCAACGCCCTTTTCAACATTACATCGAAAGATTCATTTCCCAACAATTCAAACTCAACACCTATTTGACGCTCAATGCCCTGGCGCTCATCATCAGTTGCCTTGTTTCTTGGCGCGTCGGTTTTTTCTTTCTGGTTTACCAATTCATGGTGTGGTTTTATTCGCACAAAATCAATAAAATCGTTTGGCTCAACAACTTGTACACCGTAATTTTGATGGTGTTTCCGTTCTTCGCCTTGTTTTTATATTATGAAAACTTCGACCAAATCATCTTTTTCCATGCCGCATTTTTGTTTTTATTGTTGTTGATCACCGATATTTTAAAAGACCTGACTTCGACCTCCGCAGACATGATTTACGATTACCAAACCCTCCCAGTGGTCTATGGCGAGCGCAAAACCAAACAAATCCTCAGCGCATTGATGACCGCCAACGCCGCTTTGTCATTTTTCATGGGTTTCAGCAGCCAAACAGGTTACATGAAATACTTTTTTCTGTTCACCACCTTGTCCTTGTTCTTGTTACAAATTCCTTTGTTCAGAAGCCATTCCAAAACCACCTACAAAGTTTTGTACTTCATTTTCAAACTCTTGATCGCATTTGGCATCCTAAATATGGTCTTCATTGATTTAAATCCCTTAGCTTTGCACAAAATTATCGAATAGTTTTGGGCGTGCCCCTTCGGGTCGGGCTGTCGGCACTCGCTTCCCTTCGGGAGAGCTCAAACAACTGCCTCCATCCCTCACGCAAAGCCAGAACAGTACAAAATACCAAGCAATGAAAAAAAGACAGGAAAGGCGTGATGCTTCCCCCAACAAACCAGTGGGGAATTCAAAACCAAATTTTAGAAAACCCGGCAAACCATTCAAACCCAGATTGAAAAAAGCGCCGGTAGATGATGGAACCATTCGTTTGAACAAATACATTGCGAATGCAGGCATTTGCTCTCGAAGAGAAGCCGATACCTTTATCAAAAGTGGTTTGGCAGAAGTCAACGGAAAAGTCGTGACCGAAATGGGCTACAAAGTCCAAGAGGGAGATGTCGTTCGTTTTGACGGCAAACGAATTTCAGCCGAGAAAAACGTGTACATCTTATTGAACAAACCCAAAGGATTCATCACCACCACACGGGATGAAAAAGACCGAAAAACAGTCATGGACCTGATTGCCAATGCGACTACCGCAAGAGTTTTCCCAGTGGGGCGTTTGGACCGAGCAACGACCGGTTTGTTGTTGTTCACCAACGATGGTTATTTGACCAAAAAATTGACCCATCCCAGCCATGCCGTTCGAAAAATCTATCACGTGACTTTGAACAAGAAATTGACCCAAAATGATTTGGAAGAAATCAAGAAAGGTGTTCGTTTGATTCCAGAAGGGATTGCACAAGTGGACAATGTTTCTTTCATCGAAGGTGCACCCAAAACTGAAGTTGGCATCGAAGTCCATATCGGTTGGAACCGTGTAGTCCGTCGAATCTTTGAGAAATTGGGCTATGAAGTCGAGAAATTGGACCGTGTTGCCTTGGGTGGTTTGACCAAGAAAAACTTGAAAAGAGGCGATTGGAGAAAACTATCGGACAAAGAAGTTTCTTTCTTGAAGATGTTGTAAAAACAGATTGACCATTCATTTTATTTATTAGTTCAATGACCATTGAGTCAAAATTCTTTTCTAAGTAGAAAATCCTCAAAAGGGATTTGAAATGTAGAGCAAAGAATGTGGCTGACTTGTGCTTGGCTTTATCGAATGCTATGGTAGAAAAACATACTTTTGTGGCATGAAGAAAATCGCGATCATCGGAGGTGGCGCAGCTGGATTTTTCACTGCGGCCAATCTGGGCAAAACATTGGGCCAACAAACTGTACTTTTTGAACAAGCGAGTTGGCCTTTGCAAAAAGTAAGGATTTCTGGTGGTGGACGATGCAATGTCACCCATGCTTGTTTTGATCCCAAAGAATTGGTTGAGTTTTATCCCAGAGGAAAAAAGGAATTGTTGAGCGTTTTCCATCAATTTCAACCAGGCGACACCATGGAATGGTTCGAATCCCGTCGTGTGCCGTTGAAAATTGAAGCAGACAACCGGATTTTTCCTACCTCCAATTCGTCGATGAGCATCATTGAATGTTTGACTGAGGAAGTGGAGAAAAATGAAGTGGAAATGCGTTACAATGCCGTGGTTCAGAAAATTGTCGCCAAAACAAATGGTTTTGAAATTTCAACCAAAAAGGGTGTTGAGTTTTTTGAAAAAGTTATTTTCACACCAGGAAGCAGTGCCAAATCAATGGAATTGCTGAAAAATTTAGGCCATCAAATAGTGAAACCCGTTCCTTCGTTGTTTACCTTCAATTGCAAAGATGCGAGAATCAAAGATCTGATGGGCGTTGCTTTCGATTGGGCGGAAGTTTCGATTCCTGAATTGAAATTGGAAGCAGAAGGGCCTTTGTTGATTACCCATTGGGGATGGAGTGGACCAGGTGTTTTGCGTTTGTCGGCTTGGGGCGCTTTGGCCTTGCATCAGCTGAATTATCGTTTCACGCTTCGGGTCAATTTCATTCAAAAAGACCAGCAAGAATGCGTCGATTTTTTGAACGAATTCAAAGCAGCACATCCCAAGAATTCGGTGTATAAATTCAATCCATTTGCTTTTCCAAAAAGATTTTGGCACCGATTGTTGTCCGAAGCGAACATCAATCAAACTTTGACCTATTCGCATTTGAACAAACAACAAATACAACATTTGTCCAAGGAATTGACCGAAGGAATTTATCCGATAAATGGAAAAAGCACTTTCAAAGAAGAGTTCGTGACCGCAGGTGGCGTGGACCTGAAAGAAGTGGATTTTAAAACCATGGAAAGTAAAATAGTGCCCAATCTTTATTTGGCGGGAGAAGTTTTGAATATCGATGCCATCACGGGCGGATTCAACTTTCAAGCCTGTTGGAGCGAAGGGCACATCATTGCCCAAACTTTGAAAGCTTCCAACTAATTGTTTTTGGACGCCATATACGATTGTAAAATGATGGTAGCGCTGACTTTGTCGATCAAAGATTTGTCTTGTCTTTTCTTCTTTTTCAGCCCTGAATGGAAAATTGCTTGAGAAGCCAATTTAGAAGTAAACATTTCATTTTCTCTAAAAACTGGAATTTGCGGATGATTTTTCTGGAACTGTTGGATGAATTTCTGAATGTCAACTTCCAGTTGTCCGACTTCGCCATGCATGCGGATGGGCAAACCGACCACGATTTCCTGCACATTGTTTTGCGCAATGTATTGGTCCAGAAAATCCAATAGTTTGGCGTTGTCCACGGTTTCCAAAGCAGTTGCAATGATTTGTAGTTCGTCTGTCACGGCAACCCCACAGCGTTTGGTTCCATAATCGATGGCGATAATTCTTGGCATGCGACAAAGTTAAGTTTTATTATTGTACCAAGTATCAAGTACAGCGTACCGAGTATCAAGTGGGAAGTATCAAGTAAAAAGTATCAAATACCAAGGCTTTTGATTTATGCTTAATTTTTTCTTAATGCCTTAATGTTAAAAGAAATTCACGGTTGAGCTCATTGTTTTGAAGTGGTTGATTTTAGCGTACCAAGTACAGCGTACCGAGTATCAAGTATCAAGTATCAAGTAGGAAGTATCAGGTATCAGGTAGCAAGATTGCGTCATTATTCAAAATCCAAAATTCATCATTCAAAACTTGTGATCGCGCTTTCCATCTGTCCCATGAATTCTCAAGGGTAGAATTTCATTGCATTGAATTAAAAATGTAGTTTTGTAAACATTATATAAAAGTTATGGAAAGTTTAAAAAATACAATAGAACAAGCGTGGGAAGACCGTGCTTTGTTGCAAGATAAAAACACGCAAAATGCCATTCGTGAAGTCATTGATTTGTTGGACGAAGGGAAATTGCGTGTGGCGGAACCGTTGGCTGAAGGTTGGCAAGTGAATGAGTGGGTGAAAAAAGCAGTGGTGATGTATTTCCCAATTCAAAAAATGGAAACCATCGAAGTAGGCATTTTTGAATTCCATGATAAAATTCCTTTAAAAAACAATTATGCCGAAAAAGGTGTAAGAGTAGTTCCACATGCGATTGCACGCCATGGCGCTTATGTTTCGAGTGGGGTAATTTTGATGCCTTCTTATGTGAACATCGGAGCCTATGTCGATGAGGGAACCATGGTCGATACTTGGGCAACGGTGGGCAGTTGTGCGCAAATTGGAAAAAATGTGCATTTGAGCGGTGGAGTAGGCATAGGTGGTGTTTTGGAACCTTTGCAAGCGGCGCCAGTGATCATTGAAGACAATGCGTTCATCGGATCAAGATGCATCGTAGTCGAAGGCGTTCGTGTAGGAAAAGAAGCGGTTTTGGGGGCAAATGTGGTATTGACCGCTTCGACCAAAATCATTGATGTAACGGGCGAAACGCCAGTAGAGTTGATTGGGGAAGTTCCACCAAGATCAGTAGTCATTCCTGGCAGTTATACCAAACAATTTCCTGCAGGCGAATTTCAAGTGCCTTGTGCTTTGATCATTGGCCAAAGAAAAGAGAGTACTGACAAGAAAACGTCATTGAATGACGCTTTGCGAGAACACAATGTAGCGGTCTAAAAAGTTGATGAGCAATTACCAAAAGAGCCTAAAAGTTTTGCTGATACGGTTGTTGATCGTATTGGTATTGTATCAGTTGAGCCGTTTTTTATTCTATTGGAACAATGGATTTGTTTTTGAGGAGGCTAGCATCATGGAGTTTTTGGGAGGAATGCGTTTTGATTTGTCCGCGATATTCTACACCAATGCTTTGGTGATTTTTGGACATGTCATTCCTGGGAATTTCAAATACAACAAAATTTACCAAACGACTTTGAAGTTGTTGTTTTTTGTGGTGAATTTGCTGTTTTTGGCGACGAATTTCATCGACATTGAATATTTCAAATTCACTTCTCGACGAAGTACTTATGCGTTGATTACAGCTTCAGGAATGGAAGGCGACATCCTGCGTTTGATCCCTGTTTTTGCCAAAAGCTATTGGTGGATTTTCTTGGGCTTCACCGTTTTGAGTGTGGTCTTTTGGAAACTGATTCCCAATGTGCGATTCAATAAGGAGGGATTCTCAACAAAACCCACGCGAAAACAGCAATTCTTGCCTTACGTATTTTTGGTGCTTTCGATGGCGATGATTTTGGTGGTAGGCCGTGGTGGATTGCAGCGAAATCCTTTGAAAATTGTCGATGCGATTCGTTATGCCAACACACCGAACAACACACCTTTGGTGTTGAATACGCCGTTTTCTATTTTGAAAACCATCTCAAAAAAAGACAATTTAAAAGAGATCCAATATTTCTCGGAAGAAGCCGTCGGCCAAATTTATCAACCGATCATCACTTTGGACAATGAAGGAACATTTCAGCAAAAAAACATAGTATTGATCATTTTGGAAAGCTTTGGCGAAGAAAATCTATTCTTAGAATTTGAAGGCAAGAAATTAACGCCTGTGATGGATTCATTGGTGACTTCTAGCGTGTACTTTAACCATGCTTATGCCAATGGGAGAAAGTCGATCGATGCCGTGCCGTCTACGATTTTGTCGATTCCAAGTTTGATGGAAATCTCCTACATTTCTTCACCTTATTCGTTCAACCAAGTCGATGGTTTCAACAAAGTTTTGAAAGAAAAGAACTATACCACCGCTTTTTATCATGGTGCGTTCAATGGCAGCCAGAATTTTTTTCAATTTTCGAGCATTGCTTCATTTGACCATTATTATGGCAAAGACGAATACGATAGAGAAGGCGATGAAGATGGAGTTTGGGGAATTTATGACGAAGAATTTTTGCAGTTCTCTGTTCGACAGATGAATGAAACGCCACAACCTTTTTTCTCGACCATTTTTACGATTTCTTCGCACAATCCTTACCGTGTGCCGGACAAATACAAAGGTCATTTTCCAAAAGGCAATCGGACGATCCATGAATCCATTGCTTATGCAGACCATGCTTTGGGGAAATTCTTTGAAGCGGCAAAGCAAACACCTTGGTACAAAAATACCTTGTTTGTCATTACAGCAGACCATACTTCTGGCGATGACAAGCGTGAAGCTTATTATTTGAACCCAGTAGGAACGTACAAAATTCCGATTTTGTTGATCGATGTGGCCCATGAAGATGACCACAGAACGGAAGAAAAATTGATGGCGCAAATTGATTTGTTGCCAGAAATCTTACATTATTTGAACCATTCGGGAGAAATTTTTTCTTTTGGAAATGATCCTTTGAAAAAAAATAACAGAACTGTTGCGAATTATAACGAAGGTTTGTACCATTTCATTCTTGATAATTATTATGTTTGTTTCGATGGGAAAAAGATCATCCAAGTGAATGACATTGATCAAGATAAATTGTTGGAACATGACTTGTCGGACTATCCCAAAGCATTGTTTGAAGAAAGAATGAAGGCGTACATCCAGCAATTTAACAACCGAGTGATTCGAAACAAAACCATAATTGAAAGCATTGAAAAAGGCATTAATCATACAAAATAAATTCATTGGAGACGTATTGACTTCGGCGGTGATTGCTGAAAATCTCAAAAAAATCGTTCCTGAAATCGAAGTGCATCTGTTTTGTTATCAACCTGCTGTGGCCGTGTTGGAAAACAATCCCTACATCGATCGGGTGATTTCATTCGATGATAAAAAATTGAAAAAGATTTCGGTTTTGAACCAATATGCCAATCAAATTCGTGACGAACATTATGACCTGGTTTTGGATCCTTATGCCAAATTACAAAGTCGTTTCATCACTTTGAAATCCAAGGCAACACGAAGAATCAGCTATGACAAACCGCTTTTCAAACACATTTATACCGATGTTGTGGGGAAGGTAAAAGTGCCCAGCAACAAAACTTCTTGTACGGCGATTGATAACCGAGTGGCTTTGGTTCAGCCTTTGTTGACCCAAAAAATGCCGATGGCGATTCATCCCAAGATTTATTTGACACCAACGGAAATTGAAGAAGGAAAAGAAATTTTAGAAAAAGCAGGCCTTGATTTTAACCGAAAGACAGTGATGATCGGGATTTTAGGAAGTGGAGAAGACAAGTCTTGGCCGATTGAAAACATGGCGGCCTTGATAGCCCACCTTCAAAAATACTATGATTTCAATATTTTGTTCAATTATATTCCCAACCAACAATCGACAGTCGATAAAATCAAAGCAGCCTTGCCCAATTTGGACAAAATTTATTTGGACGTCATGGGCAAAAATGTGCGCGAATTTTTGAAGATTTTGACGCATTGTGATGCTTTTGTTGGCAATGAAGGCGGTGCAGTAAACATGTCCAAAGCTTTGAACGTTCCGACTTTTAGCATTTATTCGCCCCATAAATTTCCAATTGATTGGGGTTGTTTTGAGGATGGTAAAAAGCACGTTAGCGTTCATTTTCAAGATTTAGACAAAAGAACGGTGGACACGACTTCAGTCAAAAAGTTGTACAAATTCACCAAAAAATATTACAAAGAATTGACTTTTCCTTATGTGAAAGATGCCTGTGATCAGTTTTTACAAGGGAATTTCGGAAAAGTGGAAGTGCCAGCAGCGGCTGTTCAATTACCGAAAATTTCCGCTTTATTGATCACGTACAATGAAGAAAGAAACATTCAGAAATTTTTGGATGAAGCTTGGTATGCCGATGAAATCATCATTGTAGATTCTGAAAGTACCGATAAAACGGCGGAAATCGCTAAAAAACATCCCAAAGTAAATTTTATTGTTCGTCCGTTTGACAACTTTACCGCGCAGAAAAACTTTGCCATTGACCAAGCCAACAACGAATGGGTGACTTTCTTTGATGCGGACGAGCGAATTCCCAAAGCCTTGGTGTATGAGATGTTGGATGAAATTGAGAAAGGGTCAGCCGACGGCTTTTTTGTGTACCGTCGATTTTTCTTCATGGACAAATACATCAAATATTCGGGTTGGCAAAACGACAAAGTGATTCGTTTGTTTAGAAAATCGATGAACCGTTATGGAGAAGGAAGGTTGGTGCATGAGTTGATCGATTACAAAGGAAAAGTAAAATATTTGCGCAATCGTTTGGATCATTATTCTTATTCTTCGATTGAGGAATACGACCGAAAATTGACCCAATATTCTTACTTGAGAGCCAAAGAATTGATGATGCGAGGATTGAAACCCAATGCGTTTCGTTATTTTGTCAAACCTTGGTACCGCTTCATGCACCATTACATCATCCGATTGGGGATTTTGGATGGAAGTGAAGGTTACATCATCTCTAAATTGCATGCGCATTCTGTGTTCAAAAGGTATTTGTTTTTGGCCAAGATGTTGGAAAAAGACCAAAAGAAAATGGCAAAAAAGAAGTAATTCAGTTGAATTAAAACTTGAAACTCACACCCAGAAGCAACATTCTTGGAAGCAAATGAGAGGAGGTTTCTATTGTCGAATAATCATTTTCATACAGATTTCGGTAGGTTTTTGTATTGGTCAAATTTCTTAGACTTACATTGAGTCCGATGTTATATTTCTCAAGATGATGAAGGTAATTCACATCACCGAAGTAATAGCTTTTGGTCGTAGGTAAGTGGGAAATAAGTTAATTGCTGCGAAAAACTCAACCAATGTTTATTCAACAATAAAAGTTTAACATTCATAAAACCTTGAAAGTTTTGAGTGGAATTGTTGAAATTATTATTCACAGTATATTGATTCCAATTCCATTTTCCGTTTAAACTATAGCTGATAGTAGAAGATTTAAAGGCTGAATTTAAAGTAAATTCCAAAGAAGTTATTTGACTCTTAATCTCTCTCAAATCACCATTGTTGAGTGAGTTCTGATAATTGGACACATTGTTAAATGCGGACAATTTTACATAATGCGCTAAATCTTTAAATAAATACGAAAAATAAACAAGATTGAGCCATGTTTTTTTATCTTTCAAAATCGTTAATTCATTGATTTGATAGTGGTCAAAAACATTGCGCTGACTTCCGATGTGTTTTTCAGATAAATTATAATTGGATTCAACACCGAAATTTATCGCGTCATAAAATTGCCCAAAATCATATTTGAATTGTAATCTTGTGGTTGGTAAAATGTTGTTTTTCGTTAATCCACGGTCAAAATTCTGAGAAGAATTAGCAAGAAACTGTCCATAAAACTTTTGATAATCAATTGCTAAATTATCGTGTTGAAATGCTAGACCAATGCGATGTTTTGGATGAAATTGCCAATTCAATAAAGACCGAAATTTCGGGAAAACATTTTTTGAAGAATGATGTTCTTTGGATGATGAATAGTTATAGTCCATCCACCCCAGTCCGATAAAATTCAACCATTTCAATCGATCTGAGAAAGCATGGGTATATTTTCCTGTTAATTCAGCTTGTAGAATATTTAACCGAAGGTCGTTTTGATAAAAATCCGGAAAATAGGCAGGAGATTCATTCAAAGAAAAATTGGTATTGAAATGATTGTTGGTATTTTGGACACTAAAATCCAATTCCAACAGTTGTTGATTGGACGTTTTATACACCCATTTTGAAGCCGATCCCAAATAATTTAATCTTTGTCCAATGTTTTGTTGTGAGAAATGTATCGGCTCTTCGCCAAAAATATCAGCAAATAATGGAGCTTCCGAACGAGCCTTCCAATCCTCTTGATTGTTTTGATGAATGAATCGGAAATGAGTAGTGAATACATTGTTTTCATTCAATAAGTTGGTGTAAAAGAATTTCTGATCCAATGTTTTGGAACTAAATGGTAAATCGTTGAAAGAATTAATTTCATTGAAATTTTCCATACCATCTTTTGCTGAATGATCAACATGAAACAAAGTGGAAATCGCCAAATTAGAACGAGGAGAAAGAACAACCTCCCAATCTGCAGCAGATTTTAATTCAAAGGTTTTATCGATTGTTTTTTGAGTTAAATGATGATAAATAGTATCGTTTTCGAGAAAATAAGTGGATTTCTCAATAAAGTTAAAATTTATTTTATCCCATTTTGCTGTGATTTTTGGTTTGAATTTAACTTTATCCGAAAGATTAAAAATTGAATTCAGCGACGCCATCTTCATTTGATTGAATCGATAGCGATTTTCATCCAAGCCAAAAATAGAATTGAGCTGATGCAAATATCTTTGATTGCGCAGTTGATCGCCCACGAAATAATTGTTTCTTGCATATAATTGAGAAAGATCGCCCGTATTGTCTTCGCCGAGGTCATTCCAATTGGTCAAAAAATAATGTTTATTCTTTTTGCCAAAGCTCATCACATTCCCTCCGATCGAATAATTGTTTTCAGGGTAAACGGCTTGAGTCAATTGCAAATCACCAAACCATTGATTTTTGGCATTTTCTTGTAAAGTCAAGTTCAAAGCAATTTTATCTGATTCTTCAAAACCTTTTAATAATGAATTGTGCGAATAATTTTGCAAAACTTCAACTTTGTCAATGGGTTGTGCAGACATATTTTTAGTAACCATTTTGTAGCCTTTCTCAAAAAAATCATCGCCTTCGATCATTACTCTTTCGACTTCTTTTCCATTGACAGTAATCACGCCATGCGCATCCACTTCCAAACCAGGGATTTGTTTTAGTAAATCTTCCACGACTTTTTCATCTCCTTTGGCAAAAAGTTTTGCATCAAAAACAATGGTATCGCTTTTTACTTTAATTTTTTGTCGATCGATGAGAATTTCGTTGAGCGAAACTGATTGGCTATTCAACTGCAATTCGATTTGAATGATCTTAGGTGAATCTTTGTCAATCTTTAAAACATAAGGTTCAGCCGTATAATCAAAATCATTGATTGAAATTGAATATTTGGCCCAATCTTTCAGTTCTACATTGAATTGTCCTTCTGCATCGGCATAGACGTATTGTTGGATTTTTCCACCCACGGCAATTTCTACCAATATGCCCGCCAAAGAATCTTCCTCCAAAGCATCTACCCTCAGTTTTCCTGAAAGATTGACTTGAGCAATTAATGTGAAGGAAAGAAAAAGCCAAGAACAAAAAAGGAGTTTCTTTACCAAGTTTCCCATTCATATTTTCTTTCTCGCGTTTGTGCTCTTTTCATGTGATCTGGAATAGGATAAAAAGTATTTCCTGATTTGGCAGCAACAGCTCGACTTCTTTCTTCATTGATTTTGTCAATTTGAATGGTGTATTCTTTCAAGGTCAAATCAAAATCAAATGCCTTGCGGTCATCGACCAATTGTACTTCAGACGGATAAATGATTTGTTCTGCTTCCCAAGAAATTCGAGAATTGTCCAATGAAATAACTTTCAAAATCAATCCAGGTAATCCATGAAATTTCCAAGGCCCAAAAGGTGTAGGAATGGCTGTGGTAAAGTAAGCTTTGAAACGCGAACCTCTGAAATTGACCGTCGCTTCCTTGCAAGCATAACCTTGAATATCGGTCGTTTTCTCTGTTGGGTCAATTTCCCATTTCATTTCTGGCAATTCATCAAGGATGAAATAATCTTTTTGATTGGCCGAAAGATGATTGTTGCTCTTATACAAAATCATTTGAATGGCATTTGGTTGTGCTAAATCTTGATAGATTTTGGTATGTTGAAATCCGCCTACGGAAAATGAGTTCTCTGCAACTTCTCCACTTTTTGCGTCCGACTTTAGACCTTCTTCATATTGTGCAGTAGTTTTACCCGCAATCAAAACACCTTCTGCACTACCCACAAAAGTGGACGTATTATAGACCACCATCAAGTTGTTTTGCCCCCATGTAAAGGAAATTGTAAAAATGAATATGAAAAATAATATAAGTCGTTTCATATGTAATATTTAATATTAATATAAACTAGTGTACTTGAATTCTGTACACCAGTATAAAAATTGTGATTAATCCATTAATGGGGGTAAACTCATTACGTAATCCCAATATTTTCCTGCAGCCCATGCTGAGCATGCGGCTTCAGAAGGTTGGACAGACATACTCATAGAAACAATAGTACCATCACTACCGTATATGTATACAGTACAAATACCATTAACAGATTCAACTTTAATTTGATGGTTTGTTAGTTTGATTTGCTAATGCAAAAGTTCCTAACAATCCAAAACAGCTTAATAAAATAATTTTTTTCATGTTATAAAAATTTAAAAAATAATAATTTGAAATAAAAATGGTGCCGTTTATTTCACGAAATAACAAATTTTATAAAAAATAATTAAATTTCCAATTTAAAATGAAAATACAGGAAAAATCCTTATGAATATCAAGTGATTGAAAATTAGTCTTTTTCAAGATTATATTTTGACAATGTTTTTGCATTTGACGATCCAATCACCACGTAAGCACCCTCCCTTTAAAGGGAGGGCTGGGGAGGGATGTTTTTTCCAATATGAGAGTCAAGATGCATAGAACGCGCACAAGTCAAAAATAACATTTACTTTTGTTGGGTTAAAATTGAAGAAAAATGAAAGCATACGTATTTCCTGGTCAGGGCGCACAATTTACCGGAATGGGTAAAAATTTATACGACGAATCGCCTTTGGCAAAAGAGTTATTTGAAAAAGCAGATGAACTATTGGGGTTTGAAATTTCAAAAATCATGTTCGAAGGAACAGCAGACGAATTGAAACAAACCAAAGTGACCCAACCTGCAGTATTTTTGCATTCGGTGATTTTGGCCAAAACTTTGGAAGATTTCCAACCGAACATGGTGGCAGGGCATTCTTTAGGAGAAATCTCGGCTTTGGTTGCCAACCAAACTTTGACTTTTGAATCAGGTTTGAATTTGGTCTACAAACGTGCTTTGGCCATGCAAAAGGCGTGTGAAATGCATCCGTCAACCATGGCAGCGATTTTAGGTTTGGAAGACGAATTGGTCGAAGAAATTTGTGCAGCAACCGAAGGCGTGGTGGTCGCAGCGAATTACAACTGTCCTGGACAATTGGTGATTTCAGGTGAAATTCCAGCGGTAGAAGCAGCTTGTGAGAAATTGAAAGAAGCAGGTGCCAAAAGAGCATTGATTTTACCTGTGGGCGGCGCTTTCCATTCACCTTTGATGCAACCAGCGGAAGAGGAATTGGCACAAGCCATTGAACAAACAACGTTCAACACACCGATTTGTCCGATTTATCAAAATGTGAGCACGACGGCAATTACCGATCCGGAACAAATCAAAAAGAATTTGATCGCACAATTGACCGCGCCCGTGAAATGGACGCAATCGGTTCAAAATATGTTGAGTGATGGTGCAGCAGAATTCATCGAAGTTGGACCTGGCAATACGTTGCAAGGTTTGATCAAGAAAATTGACCGCTCTGCCAACACGCGTTCAGCCACTTTATAAAACCACTGCATGGAACGTTTTTATGCCCACGGTAAATTATTGATTGCTGGCGAGTACGCCGTTTTGGACGGTGCTTTGGCATGGGCGATTCCGACGCGTTTTGGGCAAAGTTTAACGGTACAATATACCAACGAAACAAGCTGTCCCACTTTGTTGTGGGAGGCTTTTTTGTCAGATGGGAATTTGTGGTTTTCGGTGAAATTTGATTTGAGAACTTTTGAAATTCTTGCGTTTTCGGATGAAACTTTGGCGCAATCACTTCAACAGATTTTTCAACAAATCACCACTTTAAATCCAAATTTCTTTTCCTCAATCAACCAAAATATTGCATGCAAAACCCAATTGGAATTTCCAAAAGATTGGGGATTGGGCAGCAGTTCGACTTTGATTGCTTTGTTGGCGCAATGGACAAAAGTCGATGCTTTTGCTTTGAATGATTTGACTTTTCAAACCAGTGGCTACGATGTAGCTTGCGCAACGCATGATCAGCCGATTTTGTACCAATTGATAGAAGAAGACCGAAGAATTGAAGAAGTTGAATTTTCTCCGCCTTTTTTGGATGAATTGTTTTTTGTGTATTTGAACCAAAAACAAGATACCCAAGCCCATGTCACAACGCATTATAAAAATTTGGAACGATCGGTCGATTGGTTGAATGGCTTTTCGGCTTTGACTTACAATTTATTGCACGCAACCACTTTGGAGGAATTCGAAACTTTGATGAATTTGCATGAATCCTTGGTCGTTTCTCGCTTGAATTTTCAAAAAGTCAAAGATTTGTATTTTTCTGATTACGGAGGAAGCGTCAAAAGCTTGGGTGCTTGGGGTGGTGATTTTGTTCTATTGACGGCCCGTCCCGATTTTAGAAATTATCTTAAAGACAAAGGTTTTGAAGTCGTTTTTTCTTGGAAAGATTTGATTTTGTAATTTTAAAGTTATCACAATATAAGTGAACGATTTTCTTTCTTAAATTTAAACGGATTTTTAATATTGACAATTAAAATTATCACAAATGAAACATTTTTTACTAATTGGTTTTCTTTTTCTTTATATCAGCACAATAGGTCAAGTTCCTAATACGGCAAGGCATGGAATGGACTTTTCAGCCGCTGAAAAAATACCAGCAAAGGATCCAAATCAAGCAAGATACTATCATCAGAACGGTAAGTATGGCTTTGTGCTTCCGCAAAATAACCGTCAAGAAGCTATTTATGATAATATTTCTTCTGATGGCAATGGATTTATTGTTCAAAAAGACAATTTATACGGAATTGCCAATAAAGAAGGTGAGCTTATCGGAAAAATAGAATATGACAGCATCGGTTGGATGTATCCGAATTATATTGTAAAAAATAAAGGGAAGTTTGGATTGATGGCAAACGACGGTAGTTCATTGCTGACTATAAAATACAACAAAATTCTGGGTGGAAACTCAATGGTTAGCTTGATCGAAGTGAAAAAAGGAGTAGTCAACTTGATTTACAATAAAACCGAAAAAAAGTTGCCGGGAAAAATAGAATTCGCCAACTTATATCAAAATTCTGCTATAATTAAGAAAAAAGGAAAGTTTGGGTTGATTACCGATCAAATCATTGTTCCTTTTGAATACGACAGCATTGCTGCTAATTTGCCCAGAATCCCTAATTCCAAATCAAACCTTCCAGCGTACAACTTTCAAATCAGACAAGCTCCCGTTTTTGAGTTCATTGTGATAAATAATGAAAAATTAGGATTGATTGATTTGGATGGAAAAGTGATTTATCCTGCAGAAAGTGATGAAATTAAAAAGGAGAAAACCATGGGATATATTCTTGCTAAAAAAGGCGATTTATTCAGTATTTATTTCACTTCTTCCAAACGAAACACAGATTTTGAATTCAGTCGAGTTTCAGCCGATGGTTATGGCTATATAATGGCTATTAAAAACGAAAAACATGGAGCTTTTAATCTAGAAGGAGAAATAATTGTTCCATTTGAATATGACAATACTGGGATTTATCAGCTTAGCGGAATTGGTTTACGGGTCAGTAAAGATAGAAAAAGAGGGATTGTCAACACGGAAGGAAAGCTGATTATTCCGACAATGTATGATGAAGTTGGCACTTTTAATGAAGGCGGTTTCAGACATTTGTTAAAAGTAAAAAACAACGAAAAAACTGGCATTGTCAATTTAGAAAATGAAGTGGTTATTCCTCTTGAGTTTGATTGGATTGGCATTACAAACAATCACTTTAAAGTGCTTACTTTGGGTGAAAATGGAAAGTTCGGTTTGTATGATACATCTGGAAAGGTGATTGTGCCAGCGGAGTATCAATGGATTAAAGACAGCGATACTGAGCGAAGCAAAGTGGCGATTTTAGAAAAAGAACACGGTTCTTATAATTTTTTAAATCAAAACCATCAGTTGATTTTTTCTGAAAACATCAGTGAATATGGTTATGTGCATGATTCAGATCTTTTGTTGAATCCTTTTAGTAGCAATGGAATTTACTTATTGGCGGTAAAAAACAAAAATGGCAAATACGGTTTGTTCAATGAAATTACGGAAACATTGGATGTTCCGATGATTTACGATGCTATTCAACAGAAATTTGAAGCCCATGGACATACTTTTTATAGTGTTGAAAAAAACGGAAAATTTGGTTTGATCAATGAGAAAAATGAAGTAATTCTACCTTTTCAATACAGTTCCATCCGTTTGGAATTACTTATGGCTAATCTCGAAAATGATTATCTGATTGTGGTGTCAAAAAACAACAAATTCGGTGCGGTAAATTTACAGAATGAAATTAAGATTCCTTTTCAATATGCTGATTTACAAAGAATTTCTTCCAGTGGTCTTTTCAAAGCCAAAAATGGAAATAAATTCAACATCATCAACTCAAAAAACCAAAAAATTAACAATGAAACATTTGATGAAGTTGCAAACTTTGAGCTAATTTATAATTATAGGCACGATGGCAATCCTAATAATCATGCTTTGACTTTTAATCATGGTAAAATGCGGATAATAGATAGCGACGGAAAGTTTGTTTCATCTGAAGTTGAAATGAAACCGCACAATGGTTTTAAATCATTTGAAGAATTAAAAACAGCACTTATTTTTGCTTTAAATAGCAATAACGACGATTTATTAAAAAACTTTGTTGACAAAGTTGCACCATCTGAGCATATCTTACATTATCTAAAAACGAATATATTTGATGACAAGCCGCTGAGTTACGTTGACTTACCGTATATCAAAGAAAAGTATTTTAATGAATTAAAAAAGTTTCAATTCAATTATTGGAATGATGGTATTGGGTTCGGCTGGGATCGTTCGGTATTTGTTGATGAAAGTGATTATACATTGTATAGAAATGGAGCAATTTCAAATGGTAGGAATAGAAATTGGGATTTTGGAGATCGATTTTTAGAAAGACTTTTGAGAAATTCCATTAAAGTCAATGGCAATTGGATAAGCACTTATTTTATGATCCGTAATTTTTAGTGAATCAATTCTAAAAAGAAGAAGCTTTCAATTTGCGATTATATTTTACAGTAGAAACCTAACAGTCAATCCAATTCAACCAATATGTGAATAAATCATGGAAAGACTTTGGTGTTTATTCGTTCTGTCCCTTGAAATCTATTAACTTTGCGCAAACCTTTCAGAATGCAACAAAGAGAAGATTTTTTACTTAAAGCTTACGAATTAGGCATCATTAAATTCGGAAATTTCACTTTGAAAAGTGGCATAGAATCACCATTTTACGTGGATCTTCGTCCGCTTTCCTCCAGCCCACAATTGTTAAAAACCTTGGCGAACAATCTTTTAGATTTAGTCGAAGAAGCACCTTACGACTTGATTTGTGGTGTTCCTTATGCGGCTTTACCTATGGGAACGACCATGAGTTTAGCGAGCGGAACGCCTTTGATCATCAAAAGAAAAGAAAACAAAGGTTATGGAACCAAACGAATGGTAGAAGGTGTTTACCATGATGGACAAAATTGTTTGTTGGTAGAAGATGTAATCACAAGCGGACAAAGTCTATTGGAAACCATTTCTGAAATCGAAAGAGAAGGATTAAAAGTGACCGACATCGTCGTGGTTTTGGACCGGGAACAAGGTGGAATCGAAAAATTAAGAGAAAAAGGCTATAAAGTCCAAACATTATTTACCATCAATGAAGTGGTGGAAATTCTGCACCGTTACCATCGTTTGAGCGATGCGGAAATGGTGCGTGTCAAAAACTTTTTGAACAATCCTCCTGCTCCACCAGAAGCGGTACGCGTTGCTTTAGAAAATAAAAAAATTCAACATCCTGTTGGAAAGAAATTAATAGAAATCGCTTTAAAAAAGCAATCGAATTTAATTGCTTCGGCTGATGTAATTACTTCGACTGAATTACTGAAACTGGCCAATGAAGTAGGCCCACACATCGTGGCTTTGAAAACGCACATGGACATTATCAAAGATTTTAGCCAAGATTTGATTCGTGAATTAAAAACTTTGGCCAAAACCCACGAATTCCTATTGTTTGAAGATCGAAAGTTTGCAGACATCGGCAATACCCAAGAATTGCAGTTCAAAGAAGGGGTGTATGAAATTGGTCGTTGGGCGGATATGATTACTTCACACGTGATTGCTGGAGAAGAGAGCTTGAAAGTTTTTGACAACGTTGGTGTGGTGGCCATCGTTGAAATGTCTTCGAAAGGCAGTTTGACGGATGATTATTACATTGGCAAAGCATTGAACGTAGCAGAGCAATCGCCCAATGTTTTGGGAGTTGTGGCACAAAGAAAAGTAGCGGATGATTTGTTGTTGTTCACGCCAGGCGTGAATATTTCTTCAGTGGGAGACAGCAAAGGACAGCAATACAACACGCCAGAAAAAGTATTTGCGCTCTACCATACGGATTTCATGATTGTCGGCAGAGGAATTTACCAAGCCGCTAATCCCAAGGAAACCGCACAAGATTACCAGCAAAAAGGTTGGCAAGCTTATTTGAAAAGTTTGTGATAACGCGCATTAAAATTATAAAATAGATGGTCTATTGCCTATCAAAAACCTCCCAGCAATGGGAGGTTTTTTTTGTGAAATTAAGTAGGCATTGTTTCAATTTGGAATGAACCTCATTTTTTGAAGTGCCAAAAGTCAGTGATTTTTTCATCAGAATAGTATCATCTGACAATCAAAAAGTTGAATTTTATTGATGTTTTTAAGGGGTTTAGAGGTAGTGGGTTAGCGAATTTTATAAATAGCGTTTTAGACATTTGTAATGGAGATGAAATGTTAAACTTCTGGTTGCTTCAGCTTTATTTGTTTAGCTTGCCCGCCGAAAAAAAAACGAGATTATGAACAAAATGATTTACACATTGGCTTTTTCAGGCTTATTGGCTTTGAATTTGAATGCCCAAAACACGTATTCCTTTGAAGCAACTGAAGGTTACACTTTGGGAACTTTGCACGAACAGAATGGTTGGGAAGTGACGGAAGGATCAGATGGAATTCTCCAAAACCAAATCATCACGGATGAAAAAGCAAGCGATGGAAGTTTTTCCTTTTTCAATGGTTATGAGGCGGACTTCGATCCATTGTGGTTTCCAGTTTTTGGTGCCTCCAAAATATTTGATACGCCAATGAGCTCAGAGAAATTCAGCATTTCTTATGACGTAATGCCGACAGGAAAAGGAGAGTCAGATTTTGAATTGGCGCTTTTTACCGTGATTGAAGATGAGTACTATTACTTGGGATATTTTGGAATGGAAAACCGTGGCGGAGTGTACATGAACTCAGAATATGCAGTTTCTCCTGAAGATGCTTACAAGCGAATTGATGAGGTTTGGACAGAGAATGAGTGGACCTCTGTTAAAATTGAAATTGAAGGGGCAACCATGAGTTTTTATGTGAATGAGGAGTTGATGCATTCGATCGAATTGGAATCCAATCTTGACGTTTTTGGATTCAATATGTTGCACAACAATTATGGACACAGTGCGTATTATGACAACTTCAAAATCAATGGTGGCGATTTGAACATCAAAGAAGTGGACGCGACAACCATTGCATTGTATCCGAATCCAACAACCGACTTCTTGCACATTCAATCTGCTGAGAAAGTAGCTTCAGTAGCGGTTTATTCTGTCCAAGGTCAAAAAGTTTTGGCGACTGAAAATGTTGAGAAAATCAACGTTCAATCTTTGAGCGCTGGTGTTTATTGGGTTGAAATTAAAACAGTAGATGGGAAAATTTCTAATAAGAAATTCATCAAAAAATAAACAAAATTACCATCAATAAAAAAAGACTTTCACGAAAATGAAAGTCTTTTTTTATACAGAAAAAATAAAAAAATCTCGGATCAAAACTCAACAAAACAAAAAAACCCATTGAAAATCAATGGGTTTCATTTTGGATCTGCGGAGAAAGAGGGATTCGAACCCCCGGAGGTGTGACCCTCAACGGTTTTCAAGACCGCCGCATTCGACCGCTCTGCCATTTCTCCAAACAAATGAGCAGTCATTTCTGCATTTGTGGGTGCAAATATAAAACTTTTTTTGAATAGACCCTATCTTTCTTTCTGTTTTTTGAAAGTCTTTGCATGCAAATCTTCCTTTGGTGCAAAATGATTGTTTTTGGTGCTTGAAAATCAGTGTGGTATTGGCATGCTTGAAAATATGATTTTTTTGAAAATGGTCATTTTGAATGGAAGTTTTGCCCAAAATTGTATCTTAGTTCCACTAAAAATTGCAAGTATGAAATGGTATTTTGTTTTGTTGTTGGCTTTGAGTTTGAACTTGGAAGCGCAAATTCTTGGCGAAAAGGAGAAATTTACAACGCAGGATTCATTGAGAGGCAGCAACAATGCATACCGAGATTGGTGGAATGTATTGCATTATGACATGGAATTGGAACCGTTGTATGCAGAGAAATTCATTCAAGGGAAAAATAAATTGCGATTCAAAGTGATTGCTTCGCCAAAAAAATCCATCATGCAGATTGATTTGCAAGAACCGATGCAACTGAATCAAGCGATTTTGAATGGTCGTACAATTTCAAACATCGAAAGAAATGGCAACGTTTATTTTTTGACGCTAGATAAAAAACTACCGATGAATTCTGAAAATGAATTGGTTTTGGAATTTTCTGGACATCCGCACATTGCGATCCATCCTCCTTGGGACGGCGGATGGATTTTTACAAAAGATAAAAAAGGAAGACCTTGGATGAGCATGTCTTGTCAGGGCTTAGGCGCCAGCGTTTGGTTTCCCAACAAAGATTACCAAGGTGATGAACCTGATGAGGGAGCGCGTTTGAAGTTGATTGTGCCCCAGGAAATGAAGGGCGTTGCAAACGGAAGATTGGTTGCCCAAGAGAAATTAGGCGAAAAGATGGCCTTCCAATGGGAAGTGAAAAATCCAATCAACAATTACAACATTGCACCCAACATCGGACATTATGAAGAAATTAAGGATGTTTATCAAGGTGAAAAAGGTACTTTGGATTTGACGTATCATGTCTTGGATTACCAAGTTGAAAAAGCCAAAAAACAATTTGCACAAACGCGCACCATGTTGAAAAGCTTTGAGCATTGGTTTGGTCCGTATCCGTTTTATGAAGATGGTTTTCAGTTGGTCGAAGCGCCGCATTTGGGCATGGAACACCAAAGTGCTGTGGCTTATGGAAATGGCTTTGAGAATGGCTACTTAGGGAAAGATATGTCTGGAACAGGTTGGGGTTTGAAATGGGATTTTATTTTGATTCACGAATCGGCACACGAATGGTTTGGCAACAACATTACGACCAATGATTTGGCGGACATGTGGGTGCACGAAGGATTTACGACTTATTCAGAAGCGATTTACACAGAGGATTTATTTGGCTTAGAAGCAGGAAGAGATTATGTGATTGGTTTGCGTGGGCGCATTTTGAATGATGTGCCAATGATCGGGCCGTATGGTGTCAACCAAAGTGGGAGCAGCGATGTGTATTTCAAAGGAGCAAATGTGATCCATACTTTGCGCCAATGGATCAATGATGATGCACTCTTTCGTGCTTTATTGAGAGGAATGAATGCGGATTTTCATCACCAAACGGTGGATACGAAAGAGATTGAAGATTATTGGCGAGAAAACACAAAGTTGAATCTGAAACCGTTTTTTGACCAATATTTGCGAACAGTTCAGATGCCTGTGTTAGAATATCAATTCGAGGGAAATCAAATTAAATACAGATGGAATCAAGTGGTGGAAGGATTTGACATGCCAGTGAAATTGGCCAATTCATCCATTTGGTTGTATCCGACTGCTGCATGGAAAATTGAAAAAATTGAAAGTATGGATGAGAAAACTTTTGAAGTTGACCGCAATTTTTACATTCAAACCAAAAAAATACTTTAAAATTGCATAAAATAGTGCTGAATGTTTTTGGTACATCCTTTGAGTTAACTTTAAAAATTAAAATTATGAAAAAAATAATTCCTTACTTGATGGCTGCGACTTTTGCGCTATTTAGTTTTAGTTGCACTAGTGACGATGATCGGGTGGATTATGATACTTATTCGGTCGTTTATGATTTAAAAAACGTCAATTTTGAATCGACTCCCAACGGATTTCAAATTTCACGATCTTTTGTCAATCCATTGTTTGAATCCGACATGTTGTTGGTGTACATGCAAGTGGACGTGACCAACAATGGTTCGCCGATTTGGCAACAAATCCCGACCACATTTTATTTGAGCGATGGACATGAAGTGGATTATAATTTTGATTTTTCAAGATTTGACTTCATGATTTATGCAGGTGGAACTTTTAATTTGGCTGGAAGTGAATTTATTCATGGAAAAACTTTCAGGGTGTTGGTGGTTCCTGCACAATTCGGCAGAAGCGTTGTGGATTTAAACAATTATGATGCGGTAATCGCCCACTACAATTTAGATGATTCAAATCCAACGGTTTTGTAAGAACAATTTTAAATATAAAAAAAGCCATTTCAATTGAGAAATGGCTTTTTTTGTATAATTAAATTGAATCAAGATTCAATTTTCTATCGGTAATTATCATCTGAATCATCCGATTTGTTCACAGGATATTTTCCTGTAAAACAGCCGAAGCAATGTTCATTTGAACCCAAAATTTCAATCAAACTATCCACGCTCAAAAAGTCCAAACTGTCCACGCCCAGATATTGCGTCAATTCCTGTTTGTTCATATTGGCTGAAATCAAATCTTTCTTGGTCGGCATATCAATGCCCAAATAGCAAGGTGAAACAATCGGTGGCGACGCACTTCTAAAGTGAATTTCTTTGGCACCTGCTTCTTTCAAGATTTTGATCAGCAACTTGCTGGTCGTTCCTCGAACGATGGAATCGTCCAAAATTACCAAACGTCTTCCCTTGATTTTGTCCGCAATGGGATTCAATTTCAAATTGACAATTCGCTCGCGCATGGCTTGTGAAGGCAAAATAAACGAACGGCTCATGTAGCGGTTTTTGACCAAAATTGGTTCAAACGGAATGCCCGAAGCTTCAGAATAACCAATGGCAGAGGGCACACCAGAATCCGGCACACCGATGACCACGTCCGCATCCACAGGCGATTGTTCAAATAATTTTCGGCCTGATTCTACCCGCAAGTTGTAAATTTCTTGGCCATCCATTTTGGAGTCAGGACGCGCAAAATAAATGTATTCAAACGCGCAAATTCTTCTTTTGGAAGGTTGTTCTAAACTATACGAATGCAAACCTTCTTTGTTGACCACCACGATTTCTCCTGGTGCTACATCTCTCAAAAAAGTCGCGCCAACGGCATCCAAAGCACAGGTTTCTGAACTGAACACATAGGTGTCTTCGCCGATTTTTCCAATGCACAAAGGACGGATTCCGTTGGGATCTCGAAAAGCAGCCAAAGCGTCCTTGGCCAAAAGCAAAACCGAATAAGCGCCTTTGATTTCTTTCAAACCTTCTCGGATCGCATCTTGAACGCTCAAATCCGAATATTTTTGAATCGAGCGCAAAATGACTTCCGAATCAGAAGTCGCCAAAAAAGGCAAGCCTTCTTGGCGCAATTTTTCTTTCAACGCATCGGTTTCGATGACATTGCCATTGTGAACGATAGAAAAATGCGGTTTCCCATAATAATTGACCGCATAAATCGGTTGTATGTTTTTTTTGCTGACACTTCCAGCAGTCGAATAACGCGTATGCCCAATGGCAGCATTGCCTTGAAAGTCCTCAATGTTTTCAATGTCTTTGAACACATCCAAAACCAAACCTTCCGATTTGTAGGTTTTGATCGTGCCTTCTTTTAACACCGAAATTCCACAAGCTTCTTGACCGCGGTGTTGCAAAGCAAACATCCCAAATTGGGAAAGTGAAAAGGTTTCGATGTTTTGGGGCGAATACACGCCAAAAACACCACACTCCTCTTCTAATTGATCGATGGACTCTTCCTGCCATATTTTTTTCAAAATATTTCTTTGGTAAAAATCGGTTGTTTGGTTTGCGTTATTATTTTTTGTTTTCATTTTGATTTACTTGAAATAATCGACCCCATTTTTAAAGATAGGCATGATTTCCATGTCGGGAATATTGGTGAAAACACCTTTTTCAATCCGTTCTGGATGGCCCATTCGACCATAAACTTTTCCACAAGGACTGACAATTCCTTCAATGCCCATGACCGAACCGTTGGGGTTGAACGGCATTTCTGACGCGACATTTCCTTTGAAATCAACATATTGCGTAGCAATTTGATTTTGTTGAATTAATTTCTTCAAATTCTTTTCATCCGCAACAAAACGACCTTCACCATGTGAAACGGGCACCAAAAATTCTTGTCCAGCCAAATTATGCAACCAAGGAGAATGGGAAGCATTTACCCGAACTTTGACAATTTGAGAAACATGTCGGCCTATTTCGTTGGCAGTCAATGTCGGTGTGTCTTCTGCCAATTCTTGAATTTCTCCATAAGGCAACAAACCTGATTTGATCAAACCTTGGAAGCCATTGCAGATCCCTAAAATCAAGCCATTTCTTTCCAACAGCGCATAAACGCTGTCTTTGATGCGTTCATTTCTTAAAACCGTAGCAATGAATTTTCCAGAACCATCGGGTTCGTCCGCGGCAGAAAAACCACCCGGAATGAACAAGATTTGTGCTTGGTCAATGGCTTTGGCAAAAGCGATCACGGTTTCCTCAATGTCTTTGGGTGTTAAATTTCTAAAAACGCCAATTTCAGTTTGTGCACCTTCTTTTCTGAAAGCTTTTTCACTGTCGTATTCGCTATTGGTTCCTGGAAAAACAGGAATGAACACTTTGGGTGAAGCCAATTTGGTGGACAAATAAACAGGCGCTTGGATGTCATCTGAAGTTTCAATCGCTAAATCAAACTTTTTGGTCATTGATTGTGCGGTGTTTTCTGGAAACAATTCAGCAAAAGTGCTTTTCCATTCTTTGACGATAGCATCAATTTCCATTGAAATGCCGTTGAATGAAATTTCTTTGGACGCATTGGTTTGTCCCAAATGATGGAAATTGTTTTGAATGGTTTGCGGAAGCGTCAAGTCTTCTTGGTGTTCAACGACAATGGCTGCTGGGAAATACTGCATCAATTCCAACGAAGTTTCCACAGTAAATCCTATTTCATTGCCAAAACTCATCAAAGCCAAAGTTTCTGAAATTCCTCCGAATTTAGCGGAAACGGCAGAAAGAATTTTATTGTTATTTGAATGAATGGCGTCAAAAATCGCTTTCAAATTCATTTCATCCAAAAGAAAATCATCGGTAGTATTCGGAATGAAAATCGATAATTTCGAATTTTTACTTTGCAAAGTCGCCGATATGATGGCGTCCGTTTTATTGGGACTCACTGCAAAAGAGATCAAAGTAGGAGGAACATCCAAATCTTGGTAGCTTCCACTCATCGAATCTTTCCCACCAATGGCTGGGATTTCCAATTGTTTCTGGGCTTCTACCGAACCTAAAAGTGCAGCAAAAGGTTTTCCCCAACGGCTTGGATCATTCTTTAAACTTTCAAAATATTCTTGGAAAGTCAAACGAATGTCTTGGTATTTTCCGCCTGCAGCCACAATTTTCGCCACACTTTCCATCACAGCAAAATAAGCACCATGGTAAGGTGACCATCGGCTGATTAGTGGATTGAATCCAAAGCTCGCCATGCTCACTGCGTTGGTGAATCCATCGGTTGGGAATTTTTGTACGCTGATGTCTTCGGGGGTGTTTTGTGTTTTTCCACCAAAAGATTTCAACACTGTTCCGCGGCCAACATGGTCATCAAACAAATCAATCATTCCCTTTTGGGAAGCGTGATTCAGTTCTGTCAACAAATGGACAAAACTTTCTTTGTTGAACATTCTTGGTGCGAAAGGATCGGTGTTTTCTCCATTTTTTACTTGAACGGTGGTTTGTTTTCTTACGCCATTGGAATCTAAAAAGCGGCGGTCCAATTCAACAATTTTATCGCCTTTCCACCACATCGTCATCGTTTCGTCTGAAGTTACTTCAGCAACAACCGTTGCCTCTAAATTTTCAACTTGAGCCAAAGCGATGAATTGGTCAACGTCTTTGTTATCAACTACCACAGCCATTCTTTCTTGCGATTCAGACAAAGCGATTTCAGTGCCGTTCAAACCCGCATATTTCAATGGAAGTGTATCTAAATTGATGTTGACGCCTCTGGCAATTTCTCCGATCGCAACCGAAACACCGCCTGCGCCAAAGTCGTTGCATTTTTTGATCAAAGCCAAAACGGCTTGGCTTCTAAACAAGCGTTGGATTTTTCGTTCAACAATCGCATTGCCTCTTTGCACTTCTGCGCTCAATTCTTCTAAATTTTGTCCATCATGGGTTTTGGAAGAGCCCGTTGCGCCACCTACGCCATCTCGTCCAGTTAATCCACCCAAAAGGATGACTTTGTCACCTGCGGTAGGTTCTTCTCTTCGGACCCAATCTCTTTTGACCGCACCTGCGACAAAACCAACTTCCATGCGCTTTGCTTTGTAGCCTTCGTCGTAAATTTCACGTACATGGGTTGAAGCCAAACCAATTTGATTTCCATAAGAACTGTAGCCTTTCGCAGCTTCTTTGGTGATTTTTCTTTGGGGCAATTTTCCGGTTAAAGTGGTTTCGATTTTTTCCAAAGGATTGGCAGAACCTGTGACGCGCATCGCTTGAAAGACATAAGCACGACCAGACAAAGGGTCGCGAATCGCGCCGCCGACACAAGTAGAAGCACCACCATAAGGTTCTACTTCGGTTGGGTGATTGTGGGTTTCATTTTTGAATTGCAACAACCATTCTTCTTCCACGCCATCTACATCAATTGGGACAACTATCGAACAAGCATTGATTTCTTCTGAAATGTCAATGTTGGTGATTTTTCCTGTTTTGCTCAAATATTTCCCCATAATGGTCGCCATGTCCATCATTCGGATCGGCTTGGTTATATTGAGTTCTTGGCGAATGCTCAAGTAATAGTCAAAGGTTTTTTGCAAGGTTTCTTGAAAGTCATTCTCAAACTTGACAGCAGTAATTTCGGTTTCAAAAGTTGTATGACGACAATGGTCGGACCAATAAGTGTCCAAAACTTTCAATTCAGTTTCGGTTGGATTTCTTTGAATGGATTGAAAGTGGGTTTGAATGAACTGTAAATCGTCCATCCCCATTGAAAAACCGAAGTTTTGATGCAATTCATTCAATTGTACTTCATCAAAATCAATGAAACCATCCATGGTTTGTACCGGTTTGATTTCAGGTGTTTCATGCACTTCCAATTGATTCAGATTTTTTTCTCTGGATTCGATCGGGTTGATCAAATAGTCTTTTGCTTTTTGAAACAAATCGACTGAAATATCTTCAAAAACATAAAGATAAGCTGTTTTGACTTCTGTATTGTGAATGCCCATTAACTGCAAACATTGGTTGGCAGAATCCGCTCTTTGGTCATATTGTCCAGGAATGGGTTCTGAAGCAAAGTACTTTTCTTCGGAAGATTGCGTCAAAACCTCATTCAAATCAAGAAAGGCTTGATCGGTTACAGGGTCCGCAAAAACTTTGAAAAGGCTGTCTTTCAACTGTTTTTCATCGATATTAAAAAGATCATAAACCACAAAAACCTTGCACTTAGTTCCAGCAGCAAGGTTTTGAAGTTCTTGGGTTACATTCTTACTTAGAATGTCAAAATTCGATTTTTTTTGAATAAAAATTCGTTTATTCATATCTTTATTTAAATTATTTTTCAATCAACTAATTACAAATGAAGGTATGGTAAACGAATAACATACACTTCATTTGTAGAAACAGATTCATGGTCTGTTGTAGAAACGCTCAACCTTATTTCGAGCTTATACAAAGGAAGTGAATTCACACAAAATTATACTTGGCAAAAGTACAATTAATTTTTATGATTCGGAAGATTATTTGAAGAGACTTTTTTGGGTAAATTATCAGGGAGATTGAAAGTTAAAAGTCTAATTTTAAGGCACAAAAAAAGGCAAGCTTACTACATCACACCGCTCAACCGGACGCCCTTGCTGCGTTCCCGCCCTGGGGGATTAACCAGGAGCTGGTTGTGTAGGACTTGCCCGATGCAAAGGTACAATTATTTTGCAGTTCACAAAATCGAATTGATTTTTGAGCGCATGAATAAAATCAGTCCCGTGGATTTTAGCTGTTGAAGCTTGTCAAAATCCATTAACTTTGCTCTATGTCAAAATACATTTTATATGCCGTTGCATCGGGACTGATCTTGGCTTTAGGCTGGCCATCGCATGGTTTCCCGTTGCTTTTGTTTTTTGGATTTGTACCGCTACTTTTTGCGGAAAATAAAATTGACCAAATGAAGCACCTCAAATTCAGAGGTTGGAGAATCTTTGGATTGGCTTATTTGGCTTTTTTCATTTGGAATGCCATTGTGATTTGGTGGTTGCACTATGCGCAGCAAGTCAATGCCGAAGGCGAACTGGTCAATTCTTGGATTTCTTATTTGATTCCTGTTTTTGCCAATGCTTTGTTGATGAGTGTAGTTTTTCAATTGTACCATTGGGTCAAAACCAAGTCGGGACACATGTACGGCATTCCTTTTTTACCAGCGATTTGGATGGCTTTTGAGAAATTTCATTTGAATTGGGAAATGTCTTGGCCTTGGTTCAATTTGGGCAATGGTTTTGCAAAGTTTCCAGAATGGGTGCAATGGTATGAAATAACAGGTGCCTTTGGTGGAACTTTGTGGATTCTCTTAGGAAACATGATCATTTTCTATTATCTCTATGCTTATTTAAATACCAAAAAGAAAAAATACAGCAAACAATTGGCAGTTTACACATTGTTGTGGATTGGTTTACCGATGGCGATTTCTTATGCGATGTATTACAGCTACGAAGAAAAAGGTGAGGAGATTACCGCTTTGATTTTACAGCCAGAGTTGGATTCTTATACAGAAAAATACGAGAAAGATACTTTTGAGATTTTGGATGATTTGATTCAAATAACCCATAAAAACATCACCCCTGAGGTGCAATTTGTTGTGGCACCTGAAACAGCGTTTCCTGGCTCTGGTCCTGGTTTGAACATGGATCAACTGCCACAAGATTATTTGATTCAAACTTTGCAGAAAGAGTTTGCCAATTATCCTGCGATGTCGTTTGTTTCAGGTGTAGAATTGATGCGTTTCTATCCGTACGAAAAGTTAGCGAGCGAAACGGCCACGCCTTTTAGGAGCTCTGACATGTGGTACGATGTGACGAATTCAGCCATTCAACTCAATGCCAAAGACAGCATTCAAGTGTACCACAAATCCAAATTGGTGGTCGGGGTAGAGCATTTTCCTTATGTGTCTTTCTTTAAGCCGATTTTGGGTGACATGATGTTGAATTTTGGTGGGACAGTGAGTTCGCGCATGACGCAAAAGGAACGAAGTGTGTTTGTTAATTCAATGAATGATGCGAAGGTGGCGCCGATCATTTGTTATGAATCGATTTATGGGGAATTTACGACAGATTATGTAAAAAAAGGCGCAAATGTGTTGTTCATTATGACCAATGATTCTTGGTGGGGCAATTCGGATGGACACAAACAATTGTTGTTGTATGGGAATTTGAGGGCGATTGAAAACCGAAGAGACATCGTGCGGTCAGCGAATTCTGGTGTGTCTGCATTTGTGAATCAAAAAGGAGAAATCACAGCTGCTTTGCCTTACGAAACCAATGGTGCTTTGCTCGGAAAAGCAAAATTAAACAATGAATTGACTTTTTATAGCCGACATGGAGATTATTTGGTTAGATTTGCACTTTTAATCGCAGGAATCTTATTGGGTTACACTGCGGCATGGCATATCATTAACCGATTGCGAAAGAAAAAGAAATTAAATTAGGAAATAATTGTTTTTCTAAAAAGAATATCTATATCTTTGCAGTCCGAAAAAAATCTGGAACAAATGTCGAAAATTTGTCAAATTACTGGAAAGAAAAGAATGGTTGGGAACAAAGTTTCTCACTCCAATATCAAAACAAAACGCACTTTTGACGTGAACTTGTTTAAAAAGAGATTCTTCATGCCTGAATTGGGCGAATGGATTACCTTGAGAGTATCTGCTCATGGGTTGAAAACCATCAACAAAATTGGTTTGGAAGAAGCAGTTAAACGTGGACGTAAAAAAGGATTAATCGATTAATTACATTCATCATGGCAAAGAAGGGAAATAGAGTACAAGTTATATTAGAGTGTACAGAGCACAAAGAAAGTGGTATGCCGGGAATGTCTCGATACATCACAACGAAGAATAAGAAAAATACGCCAGATAGAATTGAATTGAAAAAATTCAATGCTGTTTTGAAGCGTTATACTTTACACAAAGAAATCAAATAAATAGTTAGCCATGGCAAAAAAGACCGTAGCCACCTTACAAACAGGTGCATCTAAGAAAATGACCAAAGTTTTTAAAATGGTAAAGTCGCCTAAATCTGGTGCTTACTATTTTGAAGAAAGAGTGATCAACGCTGATAACGTTAATGACTTTTTGAAATAATTATATTTTATAAGCATTATTATAAAATTAATTTTAAGGGTTTAAAGGTTGCGATTTTGCAGCCTTTTTTTTGTTGATTTAAATCCAGGTCATCCAAGTATGGCAAGGGAAATGTTATGGAATTCGTAATTCCCAATGGTTTCCTAAAACATCCCAATTAAATAGCTTATTTTTGTGATTAAATTTTCAGAAGTGAGTTGGTTTAAAAAAATATTAGGAAAAGAAAGCAAAGAAAAACTGGATGAAGGTTTAGAGAAATCCAAACAATCATTTTTCGACAAACTTAGTCGCACCGTTGCTGGGAAATCCAAGGTGGACGATGAGGTCCTCGATGATCTGGAAGAAGTGCTCATCACTTCAGATGTCGGTGTAGAGACCACAATAAAAATCATCAAAAGAATCGAAGAGAGAGTTGCGCGAGACAAATATTTGAATACCAAAGAACTCGATGCGATTTTGAGAGAAGAAATCGCTGGGTTGCTCGCTGAAAATGACAACAATGCCGTCAAGGGGTATGAAATTCCCCAATTGGACGAGCCTTATGTCATCATGGTCGTTGGTGTGAATGGTGTTGGTAAAACGACGACCATCGGTAAGTTGGCGCATCAATTCAAGCAAGATGGAAAGAAAGTTGTGTTGGGCGCAGCGGATACGTTTCGCGCAGCAGCAGTGGACCAATTGGTCATTTGGTCAGAGCGGGTAGGTGTTCCCATTGTCAAACAAGAAATGGGTTCTGATCCAGCTTCGGTGGCTTTCGATACTTTGCAATCGGCCAAAGCCCAAGGCGCAGATGTTGTTTTGATCGATACTGCAGGACGTTTGCACAACAAAATCAATTTGATGAATGAATTGTCAAAAATCAAAAGAGTGATGCAGAAAGTTTATCCCAATGCACCGCATGAAGTATTGTTGGTGTTGGATGGTTCTACAGGTCAAAATGCTTTTGAACAAGCCAAGCAATTCACCGAAACGACAGAAGTCAGTGCTTTGGCGGTGACGAAATTGGATGGGACAGCCAAAGGCGGAGTTGTCATTGGAATTTCAGATCAATTCCAGATTCCTGTCAAATACATAGGCGTAGGTGAAGGAATGAATGATTTGCAAGCTTTTGATAAGTTCGAGTTTGTGGACAGTTTCTTCAAGAAATAAGTGGCTTATTGCCAAATAAAAGTCCTTTCAACGTGTTGAAAGGACTTTGAAAGGTTTAACATTGGTTAGGTATATATTTAAATAGTAGAGAGATACATTTTTCTATCACAAAGATAGACTTTAGCTAACTCGTGGTCACCAGTAAAAAACCTGAAAATATACAGGAAAAAACCTTTTTTTTGAAATGCCTCAAAATTAGTTAGCACTTAAGTCTCAAGTTTAATTCATTTTTTGACTTTCAAATTAATTTTATTTATCCAAATTTGTTCTCGTTTTCTGTTATTGAAGTTCAAAGTCTTTTTTATAAATTGCCATTGATTGTCAGTAATGTCTGTGGAGTATTTTTTCATCTTAACTTAATTGGTTTAACGCCAGCAAGATAACGATAGTAAGCGGTTGAAAGTCAGATTTGTAGCTGTTATTTTTTTACAATAAAAACTCCCTATAAGATTTTTATAATTTAATTTTTTAACAGGCTCTAAATAGGATCAATCAAGGTGGATGGTTTTTAGTCATCCACCTTTACAGCAATTAAAAATACTTAAAATCGTGGTTGTTTTCGATGCGTTTTACCGATTCGTACATCAATTTGATGGTGTTTTCCACATCCGTTTTGTGCACCATTTCCACCGTGGTGTGCATATAGCGCAAAGGCAAAGAAATCAATGCAGAAGGTACGCCGCCGTTGCTGTAAGCAAAAGCATCTGTGTCCGTTCCCGTCACTCGGCTACTTGCCGCACGTTGAAAAGGAATTTTCTTGTTTTCTGCCGTCTCGATGATCAATTCTCTTAAATTATTTTGAACGGCTGGCGCGTAAGTTACGACAGGCCCGTCGCCACATTTCAAATCGCCATCTTTGTTTTTGTTCATTTTTGGGGTGGAAGTATCGTGGGTAACATCGGTTACGATCGCTACATTGGGTTGTATGGTTTTGGTAATCATTTCAGCGCCCCGTAAACCAACTTCTTCTTGCACAGAATTGGTGAAGTACAAACCAAAATCAATTTGGTCCTTATTTTCATGAATCAAACGAGCGACTTCGGCAATCATAAAACCGCCGACTCTGTTGTCCAAAGCGCGACAAACAAAGTAATTCTCGTTCAAAACCATGAATTCATCAGGATAAGTCACCACACAACCAACATGTACGCCCAAAGCTTCCACTTCTTCTTTTGAACTGACGCCACAATCAATCCAAATGGTATCAATCTCTGGCAATTCATCTTTTCCTTGCATTCTAACGTGGATGGCAGGCCAACCAAAAACACCATGAACAATTCCTTTTTTGGTGTGGATGTTCACTCTTTTGGAAGGTGCAATGACGGCATCTGAACCGCCGTTTCGAATCACATAAATCATCCCATCCTTTGAAATGTGGTTGACATACCAAGAGATTTCATCGGCATGGGCTTCCAAGATTACTTTGTATTTTGCTTCAGGGTTGATGATGCCATACGCAGTTCCATAATTGTCTGAACGAATTTCATCAACAAAAGGTCGGATGTATTTTGTCCAAACTTTCTGCCCAGCTGTTTCGTAACCTGTCGGAGCGCTTGTGTTGAGATAAGTTTGTAGAAAATCCATTGATTTTTTGTTGAAAAATTGAGTGGTTGCCATAATGTTATAATTTTGAACAAACTTAAGTAAATTGGGAACAATATTTGCTAACGGAGAGGCATGGATTGGAAGCATATATTGTTATTTTTCTTTTCAGGCACTCTCTTACTCGGTCAAGAAATTGGAAATAAGCATTCAGACTCTGCCAAAGAATTGGCTGAGATGGATTCTATTGTGGTGGGGGATCATGCGATTTTTGATACAGTCAAATTGGATGATGCAGAGATTTTGCATTTGAATTTAAAGACTGAAATGGAGAAGAAATACTACGTTTGGTTGAGAAAGCGTGTCAGAGATGTTTGGCCTTATGTGAAAGTGGCTGTAGAAGAGTACAATTTCATTCAAGACACTTCGCAGTATTTTGATCAAAATCGGGCGAGAAAAAAATTCGTCAAAGCGCGACAAAAAGCATTGGCCGATCGTTTTGAAAAGCAGCTCAAAGATTTGTCGATTTCAAGAGGGCAAATTCTCATCAAATTGATCCATAGAGAAACAAATTTGACGGCTTATGAAATCATCAAGGAATTGCGTGGCGGAGTAAATGCGTTCATGTGGAATGTTGCTGGAGGTGCTTATGATTTGGAGTTGAAAACCGAGTTTAATCCCAAGCGGACGAGAGAAGACCTATACATCGAGGTGATTTTGATGAAGGATTTTCAGTCAGGGCGTTTGGAGCGCATCAAGGACTTTGAGTGAGAAAACTTTAAACCAATTGCTTTCTAATCAAGAGAGGATTCTTTATATTTGCAAATCAAAATTTTAGGTTATTTCAGTGTTTCAAAAAGACATCAAAACGATTGGCGTACTGACTTCCGGAGGAGATGCTCCAGGAATGAATACGGCGATTCGAGCGGTGGTGAGGGCCAGCGCATACTATCAATTGCAATGTATCGGTATCCGTCAAGGGTTTGATGGATTGATTCACAATGAAATGTCCAAACTCGATGCGCGTTCGGTAAAGTATATCATCAACCGTGGTGGAACTTTTTTGAAATCCGCGCGATCCGAAGCTTTTAGGACCCCAGCAGGTCGTCAACAAGCGTATGATAACCTCAAGGAAAATCTAATCGATGCTTTGGTGGTCATTGGTGGAGATGGATCTTTCACTGGCGCCAATATCTTTCACCAAGAATTTGGCATTCCTTTTATCGGCGTTCCAGGAACCATTGACAACGATGTTTTTGGAACCGACTACACCATTGGTTTTGATACTGCGCTGAATACTGCGATAGAAGCCATCGACCGAATCCGGGATACGGCGACGTCACACAATCGGGTATTTTTTGTAGAAGTGATGGGGCGAGACGCTGGGTTTATTGCGCTCAACAGTGGCATTGCTTCCGGTGCGCAAGATATTTTGATTCCAGAAAAGAAAGACAGTTTGGAAGAACTGTTTTATTCATTGGAAAAATCAGAACATTCTGGCAAGAATTCCAGCATCATCATTGTTGCGGAAGGAGAGGAGTTGGGCAATGTGTTTGAATTGAGCAAAGCGACACAGCAAAGGTTTCCTGATTACGATGTGCGGGTCACTGTTTTGGGGCATATCCAAAGAGGGGGCAATCCAAGTTGTATGGATCGAGTTTTGGCAAGCCGTTTGGGCGTGGCTTCGATTGAAGGACTTTTGGCTGGGAAATCGAATGTGATGGTCGGCATTCAGTCCAATAAGGTGGTGCATACACCGATTGAAGAAGCCATCAAAAAGCACAATGAAATTGACCAAGAATTAATTAAAATCGCTGAAATTTTATCAATATAAATTTAATATTTAAATCGAAATAAAGATGTCAACAATCAAAGTAGGAATTAACGGTTTTGGAAGAATTGGAAGTTTGGTCACGCGCGTGCTTTTGGAAAGAGACAACGTTGAGTTGGTCGCTATCAACAGCACTTCTGATGCTGCTTATACCGCTTATCAATTGAAATACGATTCTGTTCATGGACAATTCAATGGAGATGTTCAGGTCGATGGGACTGATTTGGTCGTGAATGGAAAAAAAATCAAGTTGTTTTCTGACCGTGATCCTAAAAATTTGAAATGGGGAGAAGTAGGAGCAGATTATGTGATTGAGTCCACGGGAGCATTTTTGACCAAAGCATCCGTTCAAGCACATTTGGACAATGGTGCAAAAAAAGTAATTTTCTCTGCTCCGTCAAAGGACGATACACCAATGTATGTAATGGGCGTTAACCACAATGAGTTGACGGACGACATTCAGGTACTTTCCAATGCATCTTGTACAACGAATTGCTTGGCGCCTTTGGCAAAGGTTATTCATGACAATTTTGGGATTGCAGAAGGATTGATGACGACAGTGCATGCAACAACAGCCTCACAGAAAACTGTGGATGGCAATTCTCTCAAAGATTGGCGTGGTGGACGTTCTGCTTTGAACAACATCATTCCTTCTTCTACAGGCGCTGCAAAAGCGGTTGGAAAAGTAATTCCTTCGTTGAACGGTAAATTGACTGGAATGTCTTTTCGTGTACCTACGGCCAATGTTTCTGTGGTGGATTTAACGGTTCGTTTGGAAAAGTCAACTTCTTATGAGGAAATTTGTGCAGCAATCAAAAATGCATCAGAAAATGAGTTGAAAGGCATCATGGGTTATACTGAAGATGCGGTAGTTTCTCAAGATTTTATCGGAGACAGCAGAGCGTCTATTTTTGATAAAAATGCAGGCATCATGCTTTCACCGAACTTTGTGAAATTGGTGGCTTGGTATGACAACGAAATGGGGTATTGCAATAAATTGGCGGATTTGGTCATCCATTCGGCGAGTTTATAAAACCGAGTATTTCTGTAAATACTGACACCGTTTTTTTTTAAAACTTATCATTTGAACAGCAGCAGCCCATTGGTTGCTGCTGTTTTGGTATGGGGGTGTTTCAATAGAAAAGCCTTCCATTGTAGTGGAAGGCTTTGTCTTCATTCTATATTGCGTATTTAATTTAATGCAAGAAATGACGCATGCCAGTGAAAACCATCGGAATGTTGTGCTCGTTACATGCATCGATGCTTTCTTGGTCTTTCATCGATCCGCCAGGTTGAATGATAGCAGTGATGCCGTTTTCAACAGCGAAATCCACTGTATCTCTGAACGGGAAAAACGCATCAGAGGCCAAAACCAACTCTTCGGTTTGAACTTGTTTTGCGCGTTCAATGGCTTGTTGTGCTGCCCAAATTCGGTTCGTTTGTCCACCACCGATACCAAAAGCCTGACCGTTGGTCGCTACGACAATGGCGTTGGATTTCACCCATTTTACGATTTTTTGTGCAAAAATCAAATCGTCCATTTGTTTGGAGTTGGGTTGTTTTTCTGTCACCACATTGAAATCGTTTGAAAATTGATCATCGACTGTTTGGACCAATAGACCACCATCGACTTTGACGTAAGTGACTTGGTCAGCAATCGGATGTTTGACTTGAATCACGCGCAGGTTTTTTTTGTTTTTGAAAATTTCCAAAGCCGCTTCTGTGAAAGCTGGTGCGATAATGATTTCCAAAAAGATTTCATTCAAAGCTTCTGCTGTTTTTGCATTGACTTGAGCATTGAAAGCGATGATGCCGCCAAAAATAGAAATCGGATCACAGGCATAGGCTTTTTGGTAAGCTTCTTCTACGGTTTCGCCAATCGCAACGCCACAAGGTGTGGAATGTTTGACTGCGCAACAAGTAATTTCTTCAAATTCAGAGACGACTTTGTAAGCCAAATCCATGTCTCGAATGTTGTTGAACGACAATTCTTTTCCTTGTAAATAAGCAAAGTCTTTCATGGCACCGTCTCTGGATTTGTCCACGTAATAAGCTGATTTTTGGTGTGGGTTTTCGCCATACCTTAGATCCATTGCTTTTTCATAAGAAACGTCCAAATATTTGGGGAAAGTATCGTTCAGTAAATAGGTGGAAATCGCGGCGTCATATGCAGAAGTTAGGTTGAAAACTTTTCCAGCCAACCATCGACGCGTATCCAAAGTGGTGGTGCCATTGCTTTCCATTTCTAGTTGCACTTTTGCGTAGTCTTCAGCTTCAGTAATCACTGTCACGTCATTGAAGTTTTTGGCAGAAGAGCGCAACATGGATGGACCACCGATGTCGATGAATTCAATCATTTCCGCTTCGGAAAGACCTTTGTTCATTTTTTCAAAAAACGGATACAAATTCACAATGACGATGTCAATGGTTGAAATGTTGTGTTTTTTCAAAGTTTCCATGTGGCTTTCGTCCGAACGCCTGGCCATGATCCCTCCGTGAATGTTGGGGTGCAAGGTTTTTACTCTACCGTCTAAAATTTCAGGAAATCCCGTTACATCTTTGACTTCTGTGACTGGAATCTGGTTGTCTTGCAAATGTTGGAAAGTTCCGCCGGTTGACAACAAACGGTAGTTTTGGTCGACCAAGAACTTTGCAAATTCAATTAAATTGGATTTGTCTGATACGCTGATCAGTGCTTGCTTTTGCATGATTGTATAATTTTTGTGTTTGTTTAAAATTTAAGCTGAAAATCAATATTCGTTATTGTTTGTTTGCCAATTGTTGGATGGCTTCAATGAGAATTTCTTGCTCGACTTCAGCGACTTTTCTTTGTAGATCAGCGACATTGTCATTTTCTTCAATGTCGAATTCTCCTTGAATCAATATTTCTCCTTCGTCCACGCCAGCAGTCACATAATGAACCGTGGCGCCTGATATTTTTTCTTTTGCATCCAAAACCGCTTGGTGTACTTTGGTGCCATACATGCCTTTTCCGCCATATTTTGGCAACAGCGAAGGGTGGATGTTGATGATCTTCTTGGTCCACTTTTTAGTGAATTCAGGGGAGAGAATGGATAAGAAACCAGCCAAAACAATCAGGTCAATGTTTTCATCGGTTAAATTGTGGTCAGCATCTTCTGAAAAGTTCAGGCGATCTTCCAATAAATAGGTCGGTAAGTCGTGGTCCAGCGCGCGTTCTATGCCGTAGCAGAAACGGTCGGCAATGACCATGGCAATATTGACGTTTTGCAATTTGTTGGATGCGATGGCATCGATGATGTTTTGAAGGTTGCTGCCATTTCCTGAGACAAATACGGCTATTTCCATGGGTTTGTAGAATTTTTATTGTGTGATTTAGAACCTGTGCAAAGATAGCTTTTTAATTTGTGAAAAGACTTGCTTTCTCACTGCTCGAAACTCGCTTTTTTTAAGGGGTGAACTTGTGTAATATCAAGGCGAATATCATTGATATTGTATTTTGTATCTCTTTGTTATTGAGCGAATTGATTATGCTTGTTTTTAACTAAATTACTGATGGTCATTGATTTAGTTGTTTGTGTTAACTTTTTTAAAATGAAATGTTAAAATTGTTTTGAATTAATGATTCTTATCATGTATATTTACTGTTCTTAATTATTTAAAACATGTTACTATGAGAAAAAATTTATTTTATCTCTTATTGATTTTTCTTCCCATTCTTGGCTTTGGGCAGATACTTCAAGAGGGATTTGAATCTGTTTCCGATTTGGAAACAAATGGTTGGGTTTTAACCAACCAAAGTCAGCCAGTAGGGACGACTAATTGGTATCAAGGATCTGTGACCAATTTCCCAAGTCAGAGTGGAGCACCTAACGCTTACATTGGAGCAAACTTTAACAATACTTCTGGAAGTGGGGGGATTATTAGTAATTGGTTAATTACGCCATCAGTCAATGTAAAAGACGGTGATAAATTTTCATTTTACACAAGAACGGCAACAGGCTCTATTTGGAACGATCGATTAGAGGTGCGTTCAAGTCAAGGAACTTTGGCTTTGCCATCTGGTTCTACAGGTGTTGGTTCTTTTTCCACTTTGCATTTGGTGATCAACGATGGTTACGATTTAAGTTATCCTGAAGTTTGGCAGAAATTTGAATTTGTTATTTCAGGAGTTGGTTCAACGCCAGTTGCCATGAATTTTGCTTTTCGATACAATGTTGACAATTCAAGTGGAGATGAAAGCAATGCCATTGGCATAGATACCTTATTAATTGAAGAAGGTAGTGGCACTGGAGGGCAAGATTACTGTATTCCTGAAGGAACCAATGTGACCCGTTTCATCAATAGCTTTTCTACAACAGGGGCTACTACGAATATTTCTAATATGGCATCAGGATTTTCTTCTGGTGGGTATGGAGACTATTATGACACTCATGAACTGAAAGTAGCGGAAGGCGAAACAGTGACGTTTACAGCGAATATTTCAGGTGGAAGTGCTGGGTTTAGAATTTGGATTGATGCCAATCAAGATGGAGTTTTTGATGAAACTGAAGAGGTCGCTTATCAATCAACAGGTTATTCTGAAACCCAAACTGGTACAATTTCAATTCCTGCTGATGCTTTGGTAGGTGAAACCAGAATGCGTGTAGTTTCTCATTGGTTGTCTACAACAGGAAATGTAAGTCCTTGCGCAACAGGTTTTACTTATGGTGAATTTGAAGATTATAAATTGACTATTGTTGGTCCTTTGGAGTATTGTATTCCTGAAGGAACGAATGTGACTCGATTTATCAATGATTTTTCAACTTCTGGAGGTGCTGTTGATATTTCTAATATGGGAAGTGGTTTCTCAACGGGTGGTTATGGAGATTTTTACGCAACACATGTTTTAGAGGCGAGTCAAGGATCAAATGTGAGTTTTACCGCAAATATTTCAGGTGGAACTGCTGGATTTAGAATTTGGATTGATGCCAATCAAGATGGAGTTTTTGATGAAAATGAAGAGGTTGCTTATCAATCAACAGGTTATTCTGCTACCCAAACTGGTACAATTTCAATTCCTGCTGATGCTTTGGTAGGTGAGACCAGAATGCGTATTGTTTCTCATTGGTTGTCAACTACGGGAGCTGTAAGTCCTTGCGCAACAGGCTTTTCTTATGGTGAGTTTGAAGATTATAAAGTAAACATTGTCCCAAGTAGTGGCGGTGGAGGAACAGGCGGTGATTGTGAGATGTCTACCCCGAGCAATGGAATTGAAGACGGTTTTGGTAACATGCATTTGTTGATTTTGGCAAATGATTTTGTTGTAGAGCAAGATGTAGACTTTTCATTGGAAAAGATTTCTGCGAACTTCTTGGTTCAACCGAATCAAACGGTTCAATCTGCGAACATTACTTTCTATGAAGATTCAGGAAATGGTCCAGGTGCAGCAATCGGTTCAGCCATTACAGGTTTGGTACCAACGAGTCAATCAGTGATTGGTGGAGATTTCGGATTTGATTTGCGTGATGTTCAATTTGAATTGCCATCTGCCGTAGATTTTGCGAGTTCTTCAACAGGTCAAACGGTTTATTGGGTAGGTATGCGCATCGTTTATGGTGGTTCAAATTCGTACATGGAGGTTACAAGCAATTACAGCACGCCCAATACAGCTTATTTGTCACTTGATGATGGTGCTTCTTGGGATTCGAGTGTAGAACTTTTCGGAGATGCAGGGCATGGTGTAATGAAGTTAGAAGGAACCTGTGCAGGTGATGAAACGCCACCAACAGGCGGTGATTGTGAGCAAGGCTTTGCAGTGACTGATCCAACAGATACTTCTTATGGTATAGGGTTTACTGGAGGAAATATCGTAGCCAATGATGTGCTTGTTTCTGCAGGTGAGAGCTTTACAGTTCAGACAATTGAGTTTGATGTAATTGCTATCAATGGGCAGCCAACTGGATTTGGTCTTGAAATTTTTGAAGACTCAGGAACTGGAGGTGTAGGTGCTAGTACAGGGATGACTTACCAATTTGATAGTTCAAACATGAGTTTCACATCTTTAGGCTTATGGGATGGTTTCTATCCTTTGTTCAAAGTAACTTTGACTTTACCAGATGTTGAATTAATAGCTGATGCAGCAGAAGACACCAGCTATTGGTTGGCTTTGTCTTCAAATTTATCTACTACTGGAGACTTTACTTATTGGTCATCAGCTTTGTATCCTACAGGTTCAACATCTTATCCAGCTTGGCAATATTTAGCGAGTTCAGGTTCTTGGGCGGAATACTCAGGTACTTCAGGCAGAGCTGAAAGTGTAATGTGGGTAGAAGGTATTTGTTCAGGTGATGGTGGAACGGAACCAGAGCCAGGTAATGATTGTGAGCAAGGGGTGCCTTCTTCTCCAACGGCTTCAAATGCTTACAATATAACGTCAACCAATGACTTTAGAACAGCAGAAGATTTTGTAGTTGCGACAGGAGGGACATTTACAATGAATCAAATCATCATCAATACGAACCAAATTGAAGTTCCTAACAATGCGGTGATTAGAATTCATTCAGACAATGGTGGACAGCCTGGTGCAGTGATTGAAACAATTACCATGGCACCAAGTAGTTCAACTGTTGTAGGAACCGCTTATGGTGACCCTATTCATCGATCGGTTTTTGATTTAGCAACACCTATTCAACTTACAGAAGGAACGTATTGGTTAGACCCTAAAATGTCAACGCCAAGCAGCCAGACTGTATGGTGGGCGGCAATTGATACAGGTTCCTATGGAGCACTTCCTCAAAGAAGTCAAGACAATGGAGCTACTTGGACACAAGACGTCAATGGTTCGAACATGGTATTTACTGTTTCAGGGATTTGTTCAGATGATGAAGATCCAACGCCAGGTGGTCCTTGTGATGATAAGGTAATCATGGAATGTGGTGTTGAATATACCAAAACTTTGGTGCCTAGCGCAGGAGAGTGGGTAAATTACACTGGCGTAAGCTGGAGTTACACAGGTTCAGAGCAAGTGTATGAATTTACAGCGCCATTGAGTGGTCTTTATACTTTTGATTTGAATGAAGGTGCGGGTGATGCAGACTTCTTCTTGATGGATGCTTGTAGCAATACAGCTGTGAATTTACTTGGAAGTACTTATTGGACTGGTGCTGGAAGTGAGTCTTATACTTTGACTGAAGGGCAAACGGTTTATTTGATTGCAGACCTTTGGGAATTGAGTGGCCAAACCACCATTTCGATAAAAGTTAACTGTACAGATGGCAACGATTTTGCTTGTGAGAATCAAGCTGTTCCTTCGAATAACTTGGAGAATGGATTGTTCTTCGGTGGAGATACCAACCAAAGATTGGCATTTGACATCATTACTGATGATGCAGGCTTCCCGATTTATGGTGTTGATTTGAATGTATTTGTAGGAAGTTCAACAGACATTGACTTCTTCATCACATTGTATGATGACCAAGGAGGCGTTCCAGGTTCAGTCGTTGAGAGTGGTTTTGGTACGGTTTTCAGCAACGAATTTATCGGCGATGCGTTTGGTTATGACATTTACAACTATGTTGTGAAGTTTGAGAATCCAATGAACTTGTCAGCTAACACCACTTATTGGATGGAAGTAGAGGCTGATGCTGTGGCATGGGAAGCTACTGGAGGAGCTGGATTTGGAAGTAGAGCAGCTTTTAACAATGACTCTACGGCTGGTGATTGGGCATTGAGCTCAAATGAATTGGTGTACAAATTAATTTGTCACGATTTAGGCGTGTCTGATTTGAATGCTTTCGATTTTGCTTACTACCCGAACCCAGTGAGAGATGTATTGAATATCACTTCAAAAGTGGGTGTGAAATCAGTTGAAGTGTTCAACTTGGCTGGACAAAATGTGTTGAGAACGATGAAAGTAAGCCAAGGTCAAGTAGATGTTTCTGCTTTGGCTACGGGGACTTACGTGTTCAGAGCCACATTGGAAAATGGACAGGTAGAAACCTTTAAAATCATTAAAAAATAATCAATCATTGATTCTAAATAGAATGAAGCCCCGGGAAACCGGGGCTTTTTTTATGGAGTAAAAAATATTTTTTCAAATCATTAAGTTGTGGAGAATTGTTTCATGCCTGGCAAATGAGAAAAGAATTCATTGATTGTGATTGTTAAAAGTGTTTGTGGTTGAATGTGCTTTTCTGATTTATTCAAATTAGGGTTTTATTAACCATTTCATTAAATGTGTAGCGCGGTGGATTGTGGGCTTTTTTTTTTTTTTGTAAAAATGAATTTGGGAAAGTAGCGTGGCACTGGTCTTAAAAAATGCAGTTAAGAATACGGCCAAAAAACAGTTCAACAGCTCGGAATTTTGGGAAGAAAAAAAGGTTCATTTATTTAAAGTAAAAATAAAATTCCTGATAGGATTTAAAGCCCTGTCAGGAATTTCATGGCATTTTATAGACTATACTTTAGAAAATTAAACCACCACCGCTTCATGGTGCACGCCTAAACTGATCAAGCTTCGGCTGATTTCTTCGGTGAAATCTGCTGGTCCACAAACGTAAAAACGACTGTTGAAATCACGAATGGTTTCGATCAAGAATTTCTTGTCAATGCGTCTTTCTACAAAGCCCAAAACACCTTCTCGGGTAAAAACACTGAGAAAGGCTGGACCCAACATCTTGTACAGCTCTTCACCCAAAATCACATCTTCTTTGGTGCGGTTAGAGTACAGCAAACCGACATCTCTTAAATTACCACTGTAATACAGCGCCCTGAAAATCGCAATGAAAGGTGTAATGCCTGTCCCGCCAGCAATGAAAATCCCTGGTCCTTTGTATTCGATCGAACCAAAAACTTCATGCATGATCAATTCTGCGCCAGCATTCAAACTGTTCATTTGTGCAGTGACACCTTGGTGTTCTTCATAAATTTTCACAATGAATTCCAAGTACGGCCAATCATTCAAAGAAGTAAATGTAAACGGCCTTTTCTCATTCTCCCAACCGGGTAAATTGATCGACAAATGGGTCGACTGACCTGGTCGATAAACAAAATTTTTTGGTTTTTCTACAACGAAACGTTTGACATTGTTGCTGATGTATTCAGTATTTAAAATCTTTAAAATGTACATTTTAGATCGTATGTTTAGAAGTTGAAGTTAAGCAAATTAACCGATAGAAGTTGGTGCGAATTGAATTTATTTGGTTCAATAGAAAGCTCCCAAATCGATTTTTAATGAGAATATGTTGGAATACAGAGCAACGCTCTGGTCGCCGACATCCGTCAAAGCATAGTCCACTGAAATGCCCTTGTATTTGAATCCCAATCCAATGTTGGGTTGAAAGCTGAGCGATTTGTTGTCATCAAAAGTAGTCTCAAATTGAAAGTTGTTGACACCGCCTCTCAAAAAAACCATTTGGTCATAACCAACTTCAAAACCCAAAGAAGGCGACATGCTAAAAGCGGAAGTTGAAATCAAATCATTGGTTTCTGCAAAGCGAACGTTCAAGTCAAATTCGCCCAATACATTGAATTTGTCGCTGATTTCAAAGTTCTTGGCGACACCCAATTGCAATTTTGGCAAAGTCAATTCGATGGTTTCTTCTGGCATTTCATTCAAAGTTTCTTGATTGCCTGTACCAGGTTCGGTCACGGTAATTTTGTTCAACTCCTTTTCATTGATGCTCCAAGCATTGAAGGTTGTCGTGATGTCTCTTGCCATCAAACCAAAATAGAAATTGTCTTGGGTTTTGTAACGCAATCCCAAATCCAAACCAAAGCCAAATGATTTGGCGAATTTTCCGATATGCCGGTAAACGACTTTGGCATTGGCGCCGACAGCAATGTCTGAATTGCCCAAAAAGTTGCCCGCATAACTCATTGACAAGGCATAATCCGCTGTGGAAAACTTGCTGATGCGGTCATAATCGATGTTTCCTTGCGCATCAATTAATTCTGTGGTATTTAAAATGTCGTCTACGCCAAATCGATACAATGAAAACGCCAAAGTCGAATGGTTTTCCAAAGGAATTGCCACCGCTGCATAATCGTATTTGGCAATGGACTGAAAGTACTCTGCGTGCATGGCCGAAATTTGCCAATTGTCCCAAACCTCAGTCAAGCCCGCTGGGTTCCAATAAGCCGCATTGACGTCACCTACGTTGGCGACTACGGCATTTCCCATCGCAAAGGCACGCGCATCAACACCGATGTTCAAAAACTCGTTGGAGTATTTTCGCGTCACTTGAGCAAATGTGGACGTTACGGCCAAAAAAAATAAAATATTCAGTTGTAGTTTCAAATTTTCTAAGTCTCAATGTTATAAGTCGATTTTTTCAAATTTCATGTTGGGTTTCGACGTGCAAAAATCGGCTGTTTTCTTTAAAACACAAAATCTTGTTTTTTATTGCGTTTCAAATCTTGTTATCTTCGCCAAAGATTCTGGTTTATTTTTAGATTTCCCAAGAATTGTTCGATAGATTATTCGTTTGAATTACGCCCATGACAAAAATGAAACTTTTTACTTTGCCCAATTTCTTGACCCTTGGCAATCTGTTCAGTGGTTGTTTGGCAATTTTGTATTTGACTCATCAATTTGAGGTCACTTCGGAAAAGATGATACAAACTGTTTTTCTTTTGATGTTGGTCAGTTTGTTTTGTGATTTTTTGGATGGAATGGTCGCCAGAAAAATGAAAATCAATTCTGCGTTGGGGGTTCAATTGGATTCTATGGCCGACATGGTTAGTTTTGGCGTGGTGCCAGGCATCATGGCGATGAAAATGTTTCAAGCCACCGAAATGCCATTTGAAGTTTGGGCTTATTTTGGTCTTTTGATCACTTTATTCTCCGCGCTTCGTTTGGCTAAATTCAACATCGACACCGAGCAATCGACTTATTTCAAAGGCTTGGCAACGCCCGCGAATACTATATTGCTCTTTTCATTGTATTGGATACAAATTCATTCTGGAGAGATTTTTAGTCAAAACATTGATTTGTATTTTTTAACAGCACTAACTGCGCTTTCTTCTTATTTGTTGATTGCCAATGTTCCTTTGTTCTCGTTTAAATTCAAAGGGTTGGGATGGAAAGAGAATGATTATAAATTCATCTTCATTCTGCTTTGTCTGCTTTTGTTATTGATATTCAAGATGGTGGCGGTGCCGTTCATCCTGATTCTATATATATTATTATCCCTATTTTACAGAAAAAAAATTATCCATGCTTAAATTACACAAACCCATTTGCTTCTTTGATTTAGAAACCACTGGCATCAATGTCAGCAAAGATCGCATTGTAGAAATTTCGATTTTGAAAGTATTTCCGAATGGCAACAAAGAAAGCAAGACGCTGAGAGTCAATCCTGAAATGCCAATTTCACCTGAAGCAATGGCGGTGCATGGCATTACTGACGAAGCGGTAGCCAATGAACCGACTTTCAAGGAATTGGCACCACAAATTTGGGAAATGATCAAAGACGCGGATTTGGCAGGTTACAATTCCAATCGTTTTGACATTCCACTTTTGGCGGAGGAGTTTTTAAGAAATGGGGTGGATTTCGATTTGGAAAAACATCTATTTGTGGACGTTCAAGTCATTTTCTTCAAAAAAGAGCCCCGAGATTTGAGTGCAGCTTATCGTTTGTATTGCAACAAAACTTTGGAAAACGCGCATTCGGCCGAAGCAGATGTAGAAGCGACCTATGAGATTTTCAAAGCGCAATTGCAGAAATACGAGGATTTGGAGAACGACATTCGTTTTTTGAGCGAATATACCACCCAGAAAAAAAATGCGGATTTGGCGGGATTCATTGGAATCAATGACCAAAATCAACCCATTTTCAATTTCGGAAAACACAAAGGAAAAAAAGTGTTGGATGTTTTTGACAGTGACCAAGGTTATTACAGTTGGATCCAAAATGCGGATTTCCCATTGTACACCAAAAAAATATTGACCAAAATTCGCTTGGAAAGCGGCAGACTTTAAATTAAAAAACGACTTGTATGACATTTCAATATTCCACCCAAAAAATGCTAATGGTTTTGGGGATTCGCTTGGCACCCGCCTTGTTTTTCTATTATTTGGCTTTGATTATGCACGAGGCATTTTACGTTGGTGCCGCGTTGTTGTTAGTGGAAGCTTTGGTGGAAATTTATTTCATGCGAAAAAGAGGCTATGCCAAAATTGAGGGCAATCGAATCACCCGAATTCAATTTTTTGGCCAGAAAACTTTGGAAGTAGAGGACATCCTTTCCACTTTTGTGTACAATGATGAATGGACTTTTCGTTCACACAATCGAGAAATTCGCATTGATAAAAATGCTGTTCAGAAAAAACAACAAGCGGTATTGTTGGAAAAAATGACTGCAATTCGTCAAGGCATAAGTTAGTTGATATTTAATAAAACACGATGAAAAATATATATTTAATAATTCTTATTTTTCTTGCCTCATTTGGTTTTTCTCAAAACTTGACTTGTCAAGATTTAAAAGAAGGGAAATTTATTATTCCTATTGAAAATAAAACCGATACATTGTATGTTTATGATCACAAAACCGATGTTTTATATAAACACGAAGTGGAAATGGAACAGAATATGAACAAATTCATTTTAATTAGAAATAATAATGAGCAAATTGAATGGATAAATGAAGAAAATGTAGGAATACCTACTTATGCTCATCTCATTTGGATTACTGAATGTTCTTATAAATTAATTCCTAAAAATAATGACACTCTTTTATACGAAGAAGGAATAGTAGTTGAAATAAAAGATGTTGATAAGAATTGTATGAAATATAAATCTGTACTTTCTATAGAAAACGATATTGAGATGTATAATATTGGAATTATTTGTAAAGAAACAGAGAATTAAATAACATTCACTTATTCACGCTAAAATCCTTAATATTATTTGAATTTAATCTGCTCACAACAAGGATTTTGCGTCAGGTGGATAGAAATGTGAAATCATTTTTTTATTTTTCTAATGAAGTTTAGAGTTTTTGAACCCGCCCGAACGCAAAGTCCAAGATCCGTTAGTTGTAAGCTTAAAAAAACTCAAAAAATAAGATGAAATTAATAATTCAAATTTTGTTTTTTCTCTTTTTCATCAATTGCAATTTTGATGATTTTCATGAAACGATAAGAATTATTGAAACAGATAGAAATGAATATGAAGTTGGAGATACAATTGAATTAACACTCAAAATAATCCCAAAAGATTCTAGAGTAAAAATGAAGGTTTATGAAAATTATAAGAATTTAGAAATTTCTTTTTCACTTATAAATAGTTTAGACAAAGTTCAAAATGAACAATGGAGTGAACGAAGCGGTAAAAACTTATCTTCAGTAAATAAAGATTTTTATTTGATCACTAAAGAAAAACCTTTTGAAAGAACATTCTTAGTTCCAATTTCTTCAAAGAAAGAAAAAATTGTTTTAGAAATTCCAGAACTAAATTTAATAGCTGAATATGATAAAAACAGAATTCAAAAAGATAGTATTAGAATTCATGGATTTTATGACCCAATAGACCCAGTTTTTTTGGATGCACTTGAAGATTATTTTGAAGTAAAAGATATTAAAATAAATGTTGTTGAAAGCGAATAAATCGTCGGCTAACATCGTATTGGCAAAATAGCGACTTAATTTTTTGCTGAACCTTTTGTTTTTGTTTTTACACCGAATGTGTTCTCAATTCGCTTATTATGATTAAGCTCTTTTTTGTGAAACACATCGACTCCGCTTTGTCTAAATTGAACTTTCAGTCCTATTTAGCCCGCACTTCGCCAATACTTTTTCTGTTAGGCGACATCTTCAAGAAAAAACAGCTTCATGTAATATTTTAAGTCAATTTCATTTTTTTTTCATAAATTTATCCTGTAAATTATATACCATTATGAGTACCGCTGATTTAAAAATTGATTTAATAACACAAATAGCGAGCATGACTGACAAAGTTAGACTTGAAGCATTGTTGCAAATTTTGAAATTCGAATCAGAGAATTCAATTTATGTTACCAATAATGAAGAAAAAGAAGCAATTTCTATTGCTCGAAATCAAATTGAAAATGGTGAGTTCATTACTCATGATGATTTTCAAAAAGATATTCAAAAATGGTTAAACAAATAATTTGGTCGAGAAGAGCTCAAAGTGAGTTAATTGAAATCTTTGAATATTGGAATAATCGTAATAAATCAAACACATTTAGTATCAAGTTGAATTTTTTAATTGAGGAACAATTAAAATTACTAATAGAAAATCCCAAAATTGGACGAAAAACTGATACTGAAAACGTCTATATAAAAATCATTCATAAATATCTTTTATATTATGAATTTATGGGAAATCAACTGCATATTTTAACCATCAGACATGGAAGTGAAAATCCTAAAACCTTGAATTTAAAATAAAGACATCAGCTAACATCGTATTGGCAAAATAGCGGATTGAGTTAGTTTTTGTAAATAATGAAAGTTTGCCTGTGTCACTTCGCAAAATGCGCGGAACGATAAAAAAAGCCTGTTAGAATATTGAATTTTAACAGGCTTATTTGTGTTTCAAATTAACTTATAAATCTTGTGCTTCGGCGATCAATTCCGCCAAGTCTTTGATCAAGACTTCCGTTTCTTTTTCTTTGCTTTTTACGCCATCGGTCATCATCGTCATACAAAACGGACAGCCAGTGGCGATAATTTGTGGTTGAACTTCCAAGGCTTGTTCGGTTCTTTTGACGTTGATGTCTTGGTTGCCTTTTTCGGGTTCTTTGAACATTTGTGCACCACCTGCGCCACAACACAAACCTTTTTCGCGGCATTGTTTCATTTCGACCAATTCTGCATCCAATTTTTCAATCAAACTTCTTGGTGCTTCAAAGATGTTATTCCCTCTTCCCAAATAACAAGGATCGTGGAAAGTGATTCGTTTTCCTTTGAATGCTTTATTGTCTTCGATGACCAATTTGCCTTCGTCAATCAATTGTTGTAGGTACTGTGAATGGTGTGAAACTTTGTAATTTCCTCCCAGAGAAGGGTATTCGTTTTTGAGCGTATTGAAACAATGCGGGCAAATGGTAACGATGTTTTTCACTTCATACGCATTCAGCACCTCGATGTTCATCATGGCTTGGGTTTGGAAAAGAAATTCATTTCCAGCGCGTTTGGCTGGATCACCTGTGCAACCTTCTTCTGTTCCCAAAACGGCGAATTCAATGCCAATTTTGTTGAGAATTTTCACAAAGGCTTTGGTGATTTTTTTTGCTCTGTCATCAAAACTTCCAGAACAGCCTACCCAAAAAAGTACTTCAGGTTGTTTTCCTTCGGCCATAAATTGCGCCATTGTTTTTATTTCCATTTTACTCTTTTCTTTAAATTAATCTTTTGCCCAATTCAAACGGTCTTGTTGGTTGAATTGCCAAGGGGCGCCATTGTTTTCGATGTTGGACATCATCATGTTCAATTCTTGAGGCGCTTTGGATTCTTCCATCACCAAGTACCTGCGCAAATCAATGATGATCGACATGGGATCAATGTTGATCGGACAAGCTTGAGTACAAGCATTACAAGTAGTACAAGCCCAAAGTTCTTCCGCTGAAATGTAATCGTGTACCAAAGTTTTTCCGTCGTCTTCCCATTTGCCTTTTTCATCCAAAATTTTGCTGACATCTTCCAAACGATCGCGGGTGTCCATCATGATTTTTCGTGGAGACAATAATTTTCCCGTCATGTTGGCAGGACATTCTTCGGTACAACGACCGCATTCGGTACAAGTATAAGCGTTCAGCAATTGCACTTGATTCAAGTCAAAAATGTCTTTGGCACCAAAAGTTTCTGGCTCTTCCGCACCTTCAGCTGGAACTGCAAATGGATCAGCATTTGGATCCATCATCAATTTTACTTCGCGAGTCACCGATTCCAAATTGTCAAAAGCACCTTTGGGTTCCAATTTTGAGAAATACGTATTGGGAAACGCCAAAATAATGTGCAAGTGCTTGGAGTAATACAAGTAGTTCAAGAAAAATAAGATGCCAATGATGTGAAACCACCAACAAACTCTTTCAACAATAACCAAAGTCGATGCGCTCAAGCCGTTCAACAAAGGTTCGGTCAACCAACCACTGATCAAGAAGCTCCCTGTTTGGGTATAGCCAGTTGCGTTCAGTTTTTGCAAAGCCGCATCTGCGCCATTCATCATCAACAATGCAAACATGAAGGCCACTTCCATATACAAAATATAATTTGCATCTTTTTTTGGCCAATTGTTCATTTCGGGTTTCATGAAACGTTGCACTTTCAGTACATTTCTTCGAACCAAGAAAATGACACAAGAAATCAATACCAGCAAAGCCAAAACTTCAAAGAAGCCAATCATTCCGACATAAAAACTCCCCATAAAACTCAATACGCGGTGGGTGCCAAAAATTCCATCAATCAATATTTCCATCACTTCGATGTTGATCAATAAAAATCCGACGTAAACGAAACCGTGTAAAATGGCAGGAATGGGTTTTACGCCCATTTTTCCTTGTCCTAAAGCGACTCTGAACATGGTTTTCCATCGTTCCGCTGGACGATCAAAACGATTGTTGGCTTTGCCTAATCGTATGTTTCGAATGAGTTTTTTGACATTTCGGCTAAAAAACCAAATGGCAATAATCAATAAAACGGCGAAAATTATGTTGCTTATGTACTGCATAAATCCTTGTTCTTTGGGTTATTTTGGCTGCTTTTTTCCAAAGATAGAAAATTGAACGTATCGGTTGGGGTTTTCTTTGAAATCTAGCAAGAGTGCATCCAAGGTTTTTGAGGTATTGGTTAAATTTTCATACAATTCACGATCGTTGACCAAACTGCCTAAAGTGCCTTCTCCGTTGTCTATTTGCGCCATAATGTTGTTTAATTTGACCGAAGATTCCTCAAAATTGCGCATAATTTTTTCCAATTCTAAATTATTCATTTTGTCCGCCACATTACCAAATTTGTCCATCGCTTCTTGTGCAGAAGCCAAAGTGCTTTTCAATTGCGCATTGTTGTCATTGATCATTTGGTTGGCGCTATTGGAAGTTTGCGTCAACGATTGAGAGGTTTGCCCAAACGATTTTAAAGTAGTATCTAAACTCTTTAAAATTTCTTTCAAACTGTTTTGGTTTTCTTCATCTAAAATGCGGTTGACGCCACTCATGGCTGTGTTGGTGGACAATAATAAAGAATCCAATTTCAATTTCGTAGGCTCCAAATCCTTTGAAAAAGAATCCAACAAAGAACTTTTCATTTCACCTCGCAGTGTATCGCCATTTTGCGCAATTTCACCGTTATAATCAAGCAGCAATTGGATTTCAGCACCAGACATCATGCCCGGTTCGTGAATTTGTGCAATCGTATTTTTTGAAAAATCAATTTTCTTGTTGAGTTTGATGGTCGCTACCAAATAAACAGGGCCACGGTCATTGATGATTTGGATGTCTTCGACACGGCCCACTTTCAAACCTTGTAAAGTAACGGGCTTGGAAGGCGCCAATCCTTTGACATCGTCGTATTTGATATAGTAAGTGTTCCCTTCTGAAAACAAGTCTTTTCCTTTGAGGAAATTGTACAATGAATAGAAAGCCACCAAAGTGACAATCACGACCAAACCTGTTTTGACTTCTTTCGAAATTTTCATTTGTTTTATTTAAATCGCTGCAAAAGTAATCCTTTTCAGCTTATTCTTCTATTAATTTATCGCCATCAAAAGTAACGATAATGGCATTTTTGAATCCTCTTGTTTTGACATAGTGCAATTGTTTTTGCGCTTCTTCAAAGGTTTTGTAGGTCCCGTAGAAGTACAAGTGCATTTTGTCTTTTTTGATGCGCAAGACATTTTGCAATCCACCAAATTTGTTGTCGCGGTCGCGGTAACGTTTGTTGGCGATCAAAAACTGGATTTTATAATTTTGCTTTCCTTCTAATTTCTCATTGTTGTTGAATTCTGCCACGAAAGCATCGTTGAAACCTTTGCGTTGTACATGTGCGAGCAAATCGTCTCTTTCTGAAGGCAAATTGGTGTCGCCATAATAGTATTTGTACACTTCACCGACTTGTACGACTTCCACATTGGTCAAACCTTTGAGTTGGGGTGCGCTGGGCGAATATTTGTTTTTGGAAACCAAAAATTGGATTTTAAAGGTTTTGCCTACCACAGGTTTTTCTACCTCTTTGGGCTTTTCTTCTTCTTTGACCAAGCCATTTTTGGTGTCAAATTCTTCTTTGTATTTTTCAAATGCTTTGAAAATAGAGTTGGCTAATGTCTTTTTGCCTTGTTCAGTGGACATGTAGGTCCCTTCGTCTTGGTTGGAGATGAACCCTAATTCAATTAAAACAGCTGGCGAAGCATTTTCTCTCAAAACATGAAAGATGTCTTGTTTTACTCCTCGACTCGAACGGCCATTGTTGACAAATTCTTTTTCTACGAGACTTGCGAAATTGATGCTTTGATCTTGGTAAGCTGAGTGCATGATTTCAAAAGCGATGACGGCTTCTTCGTCATTGGGATCGAATTTCTGATAGCGTTCTTGGTTTTCTTCCAATAAAATTACGCTATTTTCTCGTTTTGAAACTTCCATGTTTTCTTTCATTCTTCTTAGTCCCATCACGAAGGTCTCTGTGCCATAAGCACTTTTGTTTTGTGCAGAATTACAGTGGATCGATACAAACAAATTTGCGTGGTTTTTATTGGCTATTTGGGATCTTTCCCATAATTCTAAAAATACATCGGTCGTTCGGGTATAAACGACTTTAACATCTTTGTAGTTTTTTTCAATTAACTTTCCGAATTGAAGCGAAACATCCAAGTTGATGTCTTTCTCATTTTGTACGACACCTCTTGCGCCGATGTCTTTTCCACCGTGTCCTGCATCAATGACAATGACGAAGTTGGGTTTTTTCTGAGCGGAAACAATGTTTCCAAAAAGAGTGAAAAATATGAATCCGAATAAAATTTGTTGGTAAATCCTTGTTAATCTCATTATACAGCCACAATTTTTGTTTAATTTTGACGCGATTTAACGCAAAAATAAGTAATTAGTTTGCATAAAATGTTTTTTAGATATCTATTTGCTGTTTTTTTTCTGTTGTTTATCAATGGATGGCTTTTTGCTCAAGTGGAAAATACCGCTTCGCAAAGCGTAGACAGTACAAAAGTAGCAATGGATAGCATCAAAATTGATACCATTCAAAATGAACGATTGGAAGATGTTTTGATTTACGATTCTGATGACCAAATTCACGAATGGCGCAAAAAAATGAGCTATCTCTTGAGGAAAGCTGTGATCAAATATTTGGACATGGAAATTCATGCAGATTACATCGAAATCGATTGGGAAACGGGCGATGTTTATGCAGATGGGAAAAGAGATTCGATCGGGCTGATCAGTGAACCGACGACCTTTAAACAAGGTGGACAAGAATACGAACAGCACAGTTTCAAAATTAATTTCAAAACAAAAATAGGTACCGCATACAACGTTAGGATCAATGAAGGAGAAGGGGTTTTGGTAGGCGATCGCGTGAAAAGAGTGAATGACAGCACCATGTATGTTCGCGGCGCAGATTATACCACAGACACTTATTTCATCGAAAGAAAAACCGACGATCCAGATTATGTGTTGCGCACCAGTCGGGCCAAATACATCGATGGAAAGAACAAAGCCATGGTGACCGGGCCGATCAATATGCGGATTTACGACATTCCAACGCCTTTGGCTTTGCCATTTTCTTACATTCCGATGGGGGAAAATCGTTCGGCAGGGATCATCATTCCTTCATTTGGAGAAAGAAATGACGTTGGTTTTTATTTGGATGGCATGGGCTTTTATTTGCCGATTGGCGAATACGTCGATTTGTCTTTGACGGGAGAAATGTATACCAAAGGAAGTTGGGGAATTCACGCAGCATCAACTTATCGAAAACGTTACCGTTTCAACGGAGGTTTGCGTTTCGACTATGAAAATCGGATTACAGGGATCAAAGGTCTGGATGATTACAGTAAAATGTCCAATTACCGTTTGAATTGGAACCATTCACAAGACCCGAAAGCCAATCCGAATTTGATTTTTTCGGCCAATGTCAATTTGTCGAGTTCACAATATTACAGAGAAAGCATCAACAATACCAACGTCATCAATGGCGATGTGTACACGAATACGACTTCTTCTTCGGTTTCGGTCAATAAAACTTTTCCGAATTCTCCTTTCTCGATGTCCTTGGTTGCATCGCACCATCAGAACAACAACAGAAGTACGAACGAGCCTGCAACCATGCAATTTACTTTGCCACAATTGACGGTTAATATGAGCCGAATTTATCCTTTTGCGCCCAAAGTGGGTAGCAAAAAAGGTTTGTTGAAAAATATTGCCGTGGGCTACAACATGAATTTGGTCAATAAAATCGATACCAACGAGGACGATGCTTTTACCGAAAGAATGTTTGATAATGCAAAAAGTGGGGCACGTCACAAGGTGAATTTGAATACAGGAGCGACTTTGGGAAGTTATTTCCCGATTTCATTCAATGCATCTTACGATGAAGTTTGGTACATGAAAACTGTAGAAAAAGACTTTGACTACAGCGAGCAAAAAGTGGTAGAAAAAGACATCAATGGATTTGATGCGTTTCGAACTTTCAATATGGGCGGAAGCATTTCGACGAATTTGTATGGAACTTATCTGGCCAAAGACCAAGCGAATGCAGCCATCAAAGGGATTCGTCATGTAGTTTCTCCCACAATTGGGATGAGTTTTAGTCCAGATTTTGCGACAGAAGAATGGGGTTATTATGATTATTATCGTGGTGCAGATGGCCGAAAAATCCGTTATTCACGATTTGATGGTGGCGTGTATGGCGCACCCTCTTCGGGACCGAATGCATCAATCAATTTTGGTTTGCGGAACAATTTGGAAATGAAAGTGAAATCCAAAACGGATTCTACAGGATTTAACAAAGTGAAAATCTTTGAATATTTGGACATTTCTTCTTCTTACAATATGGTGGCGGATGAATTCAAATTGGCGCCGGTCAATGTTTCTGGGATGACGCGTTTGTTCAATTCAAAATTGAATTTACAATTCAGAGCGACCTTTGATCCGTATAAAATGGAGTTTGAAGAAGGTGAAGAATATGGGAAAAGAGTCAATGAATTGGGCGCTTTTCGTTTGACGAATTACAGCGTGAACTTTGGGTACAACTTTGACAACAGCAGTTTTGGTTCCAAAGGATTTGATTCAAAAAAATACAACAAAAGAGGAAGTGTGCGCAATGAGAATTTCTATTTTGATGAAGAAGATTATGCGCATTTCAGCATTCCTTGGCGTTTGGGATTGAATTTTACCCACAACTATTCGCGCATGAATACCCGTGAGGGAAACAATACGACGGTTTTGGCCTTGAATGCAGCGATTTCTCCGACACCGTTTTGGAGTTTGAGCACCTCGACTTCGTATGATTTCAGTTCCAAAGAATTTTCTCAAGCCCGAATTTCTTTCAACCGAGATCTGCGCAGTTTCAACATCTCATTTTCTTGGGTGCCATTTGGCCGCTACAAAACCTGGGATTTCTTTATTGGCATCAAAGCAACGATTTTGAGCGATGCAGTGAAATACGATTCAAGGGCGTCCAACTTGCTCAGACAGGGTGATTTCTAAATTGAAATGCAATATGTTTTTGAGAAATTAGTCGTTAAATTTATTTTTGATGGCGTATTCTACTTTGAAATACAATAACACAACGGTAAAAATGACCATCACCAGACCAACGATCAAATTGGTCATAGCATCGACTTCGATGAATTTTCCTATAAAACTGGTCAAAGCGAGAAAGAAACCTAAATTCATCAATTCTCCGGCCGCATAATTCTGAGCGAAATCCCATTTCTCTTGGGATTGCATGGCACGTTTGGAACGGTAACCATAAAGATGGTTGATCTTTTTTGGTGGATTTTTTGCCATCCAGTAACCTGCGATAAAAAAAATAGGACCAACCAACAATGGAATGTAGATAATTCGATCGAACATTTTTAATAGTTTATTGCACAAATTTAGTTTAAAAGTACCTAATTTAGCCAGATGGAAGCAGTCAAAATCGTTTTTTTTGATGGAGTTTGTAATCTTTGCAATGCAAGTGTGCAGCGAATTATACAAAATGATCGACACAATCAATTCAAATTTGCTTCCTTGCAATCCGATTTTGGGCAAGCGTTTCTGAAGAAGCATCATTTTGATACCGAGCGATTTACTTCGATCATTCTTTTGGATAACGCAAAAGTTTATACCGAATCGGATGCCGTTTTGCGGATTGCACAAGACTTGAATGGAAAATACCGTTGGTTGGGACATCTGAGGATTTTGCCCAAATTCTTTCGGGATGCCATTTATCGTTGGGTGGCAAACAATCGCTACCGTTGGTTTGGTCAACAAAAGGACTGTTGGTTGCCCACACCAAAATTAAAGGATAAATTTATTAACTAATCAACTGAAAATGATGAACCGAGTATTTGTTGTCTTATTATTGAGTGTGTTTCAATTGGGATTTGCCCAAACCATTCAAGAAAAAGCCTTGTTGTGGGAAATTTCTGGCAAGAATTTGACATCTCCTTCGTATTTGTTTGGGACGATTCACATTGCTTGTCAAGGCGAAGTGGAAATGCGGCCTGAAATCCAAAAAGCGTGGGATGCAACGGAACAATTGGTGTTAGAAATCGACATGGACGATCCGGCGATGATCATGAAATTGATGCAAGCTTCTTTGTCGAAGGATGGGCAAACCATCAGTGAGAAATTGGGCGAGGAATTATCTGATCAATTGAATGTGTTGTTGGAAGAAAGAATGGAGGCGAGTTTGAGCCAATTTGACAACCTGAATTTGCCGACCTTTTTGGCACAAATGAGTTTGTTGGGTTTGGATTGTCCCATGGATTTTGGTTACGATCTATTGTTGATGCAAACTGCGATGCAAGGGCAAAAAGAAGTGTTGGGATTGGAAAGCATTGAGGCGCAAATTGAAGTTTTGTTGGGCGGTTCGGATGAAGACAGCGTGAAAGCCATTCGTTATTTTGTGGAACATTTTGACGAATTGAAACAACAAACTGCAGCAATCATGGCGATGTACCAAGCGCAAGACATCGAACAATTGTATGCAGCGACAGTCGCGGATTTTACCAATCCCAACCATTCGTATGGCAACATCGAAGATTTTCTGGACAACCGAAACATCAATTGGATTCCAGTGATTGAAAAAAAGATCCAACAAAAACCGAGTTTCATTGCTTTTGGTGCTGCCCACTTGGCTGGTAAAAATGGGGTGATCAATTTGTTGAAAAAGGCAGGTTATACTTTGACGCCGATTTTTTCGGAATGAACGCATTGAGGATGAAATAAGCGGAGGTAGAATTTCTTGCTGCATTTTCCGATGGCCTTTTATTTTCTTTTTTTTGAAGATTTCTGAGCATTTTGTGGAAAAAGCTTTGGGCTTTTCTACAGTCTCAGATGTTTTTTTTTGATTTTTAACGGAAAAGTTCAAAGAAAATAGACTCCATGTTCATTGAGTTTTGCTGTGGTAACTGCTTGGTTTTGAGTTATGTTTTAAAATGTCACGTTTTTTCCAGTCGAATTTTTGCAAAAAAAAATGGGGTAGAATTGAAAACTAAATAGATTTGAGATTTCTATTAACATAAACTTTCAATTGTTTAATTCAATACCTTATGAAAAAAAATGTCCTCATTCTCTTTACTTTTATTGGTGCTTCACTTGTTTATTCTCAAGTGGGCATAGGAACAGAAAATCCCAATCCTGATGCTTTATTGGAAATCGACGCAACAACCCAACAAGGCGGTTTGTTATTGCCCAGAGTCGCCTTGGTTTCCACTACAGCCGCAGCTCCTTTGACGGCGCATGTCCAAGGTATGGTCTTGTACAATACCGCGACGACCACAGGTGAAAATTCGGTTTCTCCGGGTTATTATTACAATGATGGAAGTCAATGGGTCCAAATCAATGCAGCAGATGGTGGTGGAAGTGCTTCGGGCACAGCTTGGTCAATGCAGGGGAACGCTGGTACCGATGCAGCAACTGACTTCATTGGCACAACCGATACACAACCTTTGGTCTTCAAAGTCAACAATACGCGTACAGGATTTTTAGACCATCGTAAAAATGGTAATTTATTTTTAGGACTAGAAGCGGGGAACATGACGACAACTGGTACCCGTAATATCGGCATAGGTGAAGGTGTGCTTAAACTCAACACCACAGGCGTTGCAAATACTGGTTTTGGCATTTTTACGCTGAGCTCTAATCTCACGGGTAGATCCAATGCTGCTTTCGGCTCTGCTGTACTTTTTCAAAACACAACTGGTAGCCAGAATGCAGGTTTTGGTGCCTCTGTGCTTAGTCAAAATACTACAGGAAGTAACAATTCGGGATTTGGTTATGTTTCTCTTTATTCAAATACTATAGGAAGTTTCAATACAGGATTTGGTTATGAAACGCTTTATTCTAATACTGTAGGGAGTTTCAATGCCGCGCTTGGGGCTCGTGCACTTAGGTTAAACACTACTGGTGAGTATAATTCGGCCTTTGGCAATCAGGCGCTTTATTCAAATACTACAGGGAGTAATAATGCTGGTTTCGGTGCTTATGTGCTTCATAAAAATACAATTGGAGAAAATAATTCAGGTTTTGGCTATGAAGCGCTTTATTCTAATACGTCAGGAAGCTATAATGTAGCCTTTGGTTTAGCAGCATTGAGGTCAAATAGTACTGGGCGATTCAATGTTGGTTTTGGAGCTTCTTCGCTTTATTCAAATACCATAGGTATTTCCAATTCTGGTTTTGGTAATGAGGTGCTTTATTCGAATACCACAGGAAGTTATAATGCTGGCTTTGGAGCAACTTCTCTTTCTAATAACACTACAGGAGGTTATAATACTGGGTTAGGTAATCGAGCTCTTTTTTCTAATACCACAGGGAGCAATAATGTTGGGGTAGGATATCGTGCGCTTTCTACAAATATTACAGGAAGTTACAATACGGGAGTGGGTTTCTCAGCGGATGTTGCCTTCGATAACTTAAACAATGCAACCGCGATTGGCTATGATGCGAAAGTGAATGCAAGTAATAAGGTAAGAATCGGAAATAGTGAGGTTACCGTCATTGAAGGCCAAGTACCTTTTACAACGCCTTCGGATGCGCGCTTCAAAAGCAATGTGCAACACAATGTACCCGGTTTGGCGTTCATCAATCAACTCCAGCCGGTTACTTATTATTTTGACAACCAGAAAATGGGGCAACAACTCAAAGAAAAATCTACCGACCTTAAAAAGACAGCGTCAAAAAAAATCCAAACCGGCTTTTTGGCCCAAGACGTAGAGAAAGCAGCCCAAGCCTTGAACTACAGTTTTGATGGAGTCCATGCACCCGAAAATTCCGACGATTACTATACCTTGTCCTACAGCCAATTTGTGGTGCCTTTGGTGCAAGCGGTTAAAGAACAACAAGAAATGATCGAAGCACAACAAGCATTGATCAAAGATTTGCAAAATGAAATGGCAGAGATGAAATCTCAATTGAACCCATAAGCTCAACCAACCACCTATTTTTTGAAAGCGCCATTGTTTGTATGCAATGGCGCTTTTTATTTTAATGGATAGACTTTTATTGGATGATTTTCACAATGTCGCTTTGGGTGATGATTTGATGAGAGCCATCTTTCATTTCGATCAAAACAGCCGAATTGTCTTCGTTGATCAGTGGTGCAATGGCTTCAATTTTCGCATCCATTGGAAGAATCGGATAAGCTTTTTTCATGATGGAAATGATGCTTTGGTTCGCCAAATCCTTGTTGTCAAAATACAATTGGAACAAGGTCTTTTCATCAATCGACCCAACAAAACCATGAATGTCCACTACTGGTAATTTTGAGATTTGATGGGTTTTCATCCGATCAATCGCATGAGCAACCAATTCTTCTGTTCGTACGGTAACGAGTTTTTGTGCGGGGCGATTTTCAATCAAATCCGCTACTGTATTGATTTCAACATCCAAAAATCCTTTTTCCCGCATCCAATCGTCGTTGAACATTTTTCCAACATAACGGCTGCCATGGTCATGAAACAAAACGACCACCACATCGTCTTCGGTAAATTCATCTTTCAATTGCAACAATCCTTTGATGGCGGATCCAGCTGAATTGCCAACAAAAATTCCTTCTTCTTTGGCCAATCGACGGGTATAAACCGCGGCATCTTTGTCAGTTACTTTGGTGAAACCTTCGATCAAAGAAAAATCCACATTCAGCGGTAAAATGTCCTCGCCAATGCCTTCGGTGATGTAAGAGTAAATTTCATTTTCATCAAAAATGCCGGTTTCGTGGTATTTTTTAAACACAGAACCATAAGTGTCTACACCCCAAATTTTGATGTTTGGATTTTTTTCTTTCAAATATTTTCCAACACCAGAAATCGTTCCTCCTGTTCCTACCCCTACGATAAAATGAGTGATTTTCCCTTCGGTTTGTTCCCAAATTTCTGGGCCTGTTTGCTCATAGTGTGCTTGTGCGTTTGATGGATTGTCATATTGGTTCACATACCAAGAATTGGGCGTTTCTTCGGCCAATCTTTTCGATACCGAATAGTAAGATCTCGGATCATCGGGTTCTACATCGGTTGGGCAAACCACGACTTCAGCGCCCACCGCACGCAAGATGTCCATTTTTTCTTTGGATTGTTTGTCTGAAATCACACAAATCAACTGATAGCCTTTGATGATTGCACCCAACGCCAATCCCATGCCTGTGTTGCCAGAAGTTCCTTCAATGATGGTGCCTCCAGGTTGTAAACGGCCGTCGGCTTCTGCGTCTTCAATCATCTTGATCGCCATGCGGTCTTTGACCGAATTACCAGGATTGAAAGTTTCTACTTTGGCCAATACCAAAGCGGGAATGTCTTGTGTGATGCGATTGATTTTCACCAAAGGCGTATTGCCGATGGTTTCCAATATGTTGTTGTAATAGTTCATTTTGTTCAATTCAAGCGACAAAGATAATTGTTTCTACCGATGAAATGAATGCAAAGCCGCTGAAGATTCGAGGGAATGCTTTGGGCATCGTTTTTTTAGGGTTTGAATGGATTCAGACGAAGGAAATTCATCCAAGATTCCAAGATTTTGTCCTGAAATGAATCAAAAAAAAGCAGTTCAGAATGATTCCGAACCGCTTTCCAATTAAAAACTTTAAAAACAAAATTATCTCCAACCGCCACCAACAGCTTTGTATAGCTGTACGAGCGCATTGAGTTTTCCATATTGGGTATTGATCAAATTCAATTGTGCGTTCAACGCATTTTCTCTGGCGGTCAAAACTTCCAAATAATTGGCCATCCCATAGTTCAACAATTCTTCCGAATAAGTCGTTGCATTTTGGTAAGCTTCATATTCTTTTTGTTTCAACTCCGCCTTGGCATCATTGGTTTGGTAAGTGTACAAAGCATCAGAAACTTCTTTGCTCGCGATCAAAATACTTTGTTTGTAATCCAACAAAGCAATTTCTTGCTGTGCTTTGCTGACTTCATATTGGGTCCTGATTTGACGACCGTTCAAAATCGGTTGGGTCAAAGAACCTACGATGCTGGCAAAAAGAGAATTGGCATTGAATAATTTGTCAAAATCCATGCTTTGAATTCCTCCATTGGCCGTCAAACGCAAACTTGGATAAAAGCTGCTGCGTGCAACATTGGTCAATTCAAATGCATTGATCAAACGGTATTCTGCTGCCATGATGTCTGGACGATTGCTCAACAACTGAATCGGCAAACCGATGTTCAAATCCGTTTGAATATTCTGAGCATCCAAAACAGAACGCTCAATGCTTTGTGGACTTTCGCCCAACAAAATACTGAAAGCGTTTTCTAAGATTTTGATGTTGTTGTCCACATCCAAAATCATCGATTGTGCACTGATCAACTGGGCTTCAGTTTGTTTCACCGCTACTTCCGTCACATTGCCCGCTTCTTTCAAAGCTTGAATGGTTTCGAAACTTTGTTCACGGTTGGCAATGGTTTCTTGGATGATTTTTTTCTGTTCATCCAAAGCTAACAATTGGTAGTACATGCTCGCCAAGCCAGCGACTAAGTTGGATTTGATCGCTTGGTGTGCGGCGACAGTTTGCAAATAAGTGGCAGAAGCTGCTCTTTTATTGCTCCTGATTTTTCCCCAAATGTCGGCTTCCCATGAAAGACTGGCGCCCAATTCAAATTGGTCATTGTATTGTCTTTCGTTCAAAACTTGTCCTTGCAAACCATTCAAAGAAGCAGTTGAGTAGTTGTAAGCAGCACTTCCATTAATAGTAGGGAAGTAAGCTGCTTTTCCTAATTTGACATAAGCTTGGGCGGCTTCAATGTTCTGCAAAGCCATGCGAACATCCAAATTATTGGTCAACGCTTGGTCGATGTATTGGTTCAACTTTTCATCGGTAAAAATATTTTTCCATGAAAGATTGGCCATGCTCAAACTGTCTTGTTCGATCTGGTCCGTTCTGAAATATTTTTCTTGGACCACTTCATTTTCTTTCCTTTGGTAGTCCTTGGCGACAAAACAAGATTGTAATGCAAACAAAGCCACCATGGGAAGTATATATTTGATGTTTTTCATTTTCAATTATTTAGGATCTAAAGGTTGATTGTCATTTTCAACTTTATCAAATTTCAATGGGCTAATTTTTTCTTGCAACCACTGGAAAACCACGTACAATACTGGAATGTTGAACACGCCGACCAAAGTTCCAACCAAAACGCCAAATACAGCACCTGTTGCGATCGAACGGTTTCCAACATAACCTACTCCTGTGGCCAAAACCAATGGCATCAAGCCAAAGACGAAAGCCAATGAAGTCATCAAAATCGGACGGAACCTCGCTTTGGCACCGTTGAAAGCGGATGCTGCAATGGATTCGCCTGCACGTCGTCTTTGGATGGCAAATTCCACAATCAAAATCGCATTTTTCGCCAGCAATCCGACCAACATGATCAGTGCAATTTGGAAATAAATGTTGTTTTCCAATCCTGCCAATTTCTGCGCCCAATAAGCACCCATCAATCCACCTGGTAAAGAAAGCAATACGGCCAATGGCAATAAATAACTTTCGTACTGTGCGGAAAGGAAGAAATAAACGAAGACCAAACACAAGATGAAAATCAAAATGGTTTGACTTCCTGCATTGATTTCCTCTCTTGATAAACCAGAGAATTCAATTCCATAACTGCTCGATAAAGTTTCTGCAGAAACTTCCTGAACGGCTCTAATCGCATCTCCAGAACTGTAACCTGGACTGCTTGCACCAGAAATACTCGCATTGGTAAATAAGTTGAATCGGGTAATGTTTTGCGCACCATACACACGGTTCAGCGTTAAAAATTGACTGATCGGTGTCATTTCACCAGAAGAAGTTCTGACGAAGATTTTTTCTAAATCTTTTTCTGTGGCACGATCCGCCGGCAAAGCTTGTACCATCACACGGAATTGTTTTCCATATCGGGTAAAGTCTGCAGCATAAATTCCACCAATATATCCTTGCAAAGCATTGAAAATCGCACTCACCGAGACACCTGATTGTTTGGCTCTTGGAATGTTCAATTCTATTTCATATTGTGCATAATCCGTGTTGAATGAGGTTTGCGCATACAAAATCTCTGGACGTTTCATCAATTCGCCCACATAGTTTTGGGTAATTTCGTTGAATTCGTTCAAATCTCCTCCTGAACGATCCAATAATTTCAAATCGAAACCAGAAGAAACACCAAAACCAGGAATACTCGGTGGTGAGAAGAAAATCATGTTGGCTTCAGGCATTTGTGCCGCAATACCAAACAATTGCCCAACCACTGCATCGGTAGAAAGATGGTCATCTTTTCGATTTTCAAAATCCTCCAAACCAATCATCGCCATTCCAAAGTTGGAACCTTGTCCTGAAATGAAACTGAATCCAGAAACCAAAGTCACCATTTTTACCCCAGGAATTTTAGAGGCTTTTTCATAAAACTCATCTTGAATCGCACTCACACGGTCAGAAGTAGCACCAGGAGGCAATTCGATATTCCCCATGATAAAACCACGGTCTTCGTTGGGTACAAATCCACTTGGCATGGTCTTGTTGGCGTAGAAAATTCCGACACCACACAAAATTAAAATCAAGAAAGTCACCCATTTGTTTCTTAATAAAAAACCAAATGTTTTGGCATATCTTCTGGTGATAGCGTTAAATCCTGAGTTAAAACCATCAAAAAATCTTTGCATGAAACTTCTTTTCTTGTCTGGATTTTTGTCTGGACTTTTTAAAAGAATTGCACATAAAGCTGGACTTAATGTCAAAGCGTTGACGGCTGAAATGATGATGGCCACAATTAGGGTAATTCCAAACTGTTTGTAAAAGACGCCTGTAGGGCCTTCAATAAAAGTTACGGGTACAAATACTGCCGCCATGACCAAAGTAATTGAAACAATCGCACCTGCGATTTCTTGCATCGCGCTCAGTGAAGCTTCTTTTCCAGTCATGTCTGTTTGTTCCATTTTCGCGTGGATCGCCTCGACGACGACAATCGCGTCATCGACCACAATTCCAATCGCCAGAACCAAAGCAAATAATGTCAACAAGTTGATCGAGAAACCAAATAAATTCAAGAAAAAGAAAGTTCCAATAATGGAAACTGGTACCGCAATCATTGGAATTAAGGTGGCGCGGACATCTTGCAAGAAGATAAACACTACGATAAATACCAAAATAAAGGCTTCGATCAAAGTGGTGATTACTTTGTTGATGGAAGCGTCCAAGAACTCATTGGTATCAAAGACTACTTCATATTTTAAGCCTTCAGGTAAATTCTGGGATAGTTCGTCCAGCTTGTCCTTTAAATTGACAATAATTTCTTGTGCATTGGAACCTGGTGTTTGGTAAACCGCCATCGCAACTGCTGGTTTTCCATTCATTTTAGAAGTTCCACCATAATTCATTGCACCCATTTCAATTTTGGCGACATCTTTCAAATAAAGAATTTGTCCATGATCCAAAGATTTGATTACAATGCTTTCGTATTGTTCTTGGGTTCTGTATTTTCCGCTGTAACGAATTACATATTGAAATGCTTCACCGTTGTTTTCACCAAATTGTCCCGCAGCTGCTTCCAAACTTTGTTCGTTGATCGCTGCTGTAACGTCTGATGGAACCAAACCATAATTCGCCATTTTTATAGGATCCAACCAAATTCTCATCGAATAATCACGGCTACCAAAAGCACTCGCATCTCCAACACCACTTACCCTTTTTAATTCAGGGATAACGTTGATGTTCATGTAGTTTTGAATAAAGGTACGGTCGATTTCTTCGCTTTCAGAATAAAAAGAAGCAAACATCAAAGCGCTGGTTTGTTGTTTTTGTGTCACAACTCCTGAACGAGTTACCTCGGCTGGTAACAAAGGTGTCGCTCTCGCCACACGGTTTTGTACGTTTACTGCAGCAATGTCTGGATCCACGCCTTCTTTAAATACCACTTGAATGGAAGCTGTTCCACTGTTGGTGGCTGTCGAAGTGATGTAATCCATGTCTTCTACACCATTCACTTGTTCTTCGATCGGAATGATCACACTCTCCAAAACAGTTTGCGCGTTGGCACCTGGATAAGAAGCGTTGATTTGAACCGTAGGTGGTGCAATTTCAGGATATTGGGTAATGGGCAATGTCATCACTCCCAAAATTCCCAATATGACGATGATAATTGAAATAACGGTCGATAAAACCGGTCTTTCTATAAAGGTTTTTAACATAATTTACGCTTTTTACATGGTGGTTTTTATTGCATTCACGATCGAATCCATATCGACTTTCAATGCATTGATCTCTGCTTCATTTCTCAATTTTCCGATTCCTTTGACAACCACCATATCTCCTTTGTTTAAACCTGATTGAACGATCGCCATGCGGTCAATTCGATCTTGTACTTGAATTGGAGTAGTTTGAACTACATTTTCTTTGGCAACGTAGGTATAGATAATTCCTTGTTGTTCGAAAGTCGCACTTTCAGGAATGACCAAAACATCGGTATACGTTTTAGGCAATTGAATTGTTCCACTGTTTCCATTGTTCAACAATCCATCGGTGTTTTTAAACATCGCACGGAACTTGATGCTTCCTGTCATTGGGTCGATTTGACCGGTAACAGTTTGAATTTTTCCTTGTTCAGCATATTTTTGACCATTGGCCAAAATCAATTGAACGGGTGGCAAATTGTTCAATTTTTCTTTTACGTTTTTGCCTTCAGAATCGGACAAGAAATTCAAATATTCAGATTCATTCATCGAGAAATATGCATAGACTTCACCTACCTCAGACACCGTAGTAATAGGCTTCGGATCTGCAGGTCCTACTAAACTTCCTTCTCTGAAATTAATTGAACCAATCACGCCTGTGATCGGACTTCTTACGATAGAGAAATCAATGTTGGCTTGAATTCCTCCCAAAGCAGCTTTGGCTTGTTGGTGTGCAGCTTTTGCTTGTGCCAATTGTCCGTTGGCTCTGGCCAAGTTCGCTTTGGCAGTTTCCAATTGAACAGGACTGATGATGTTTTTTGCTACCAATGGCATCAATTTGTCCACTTCAACTTGCGCCACATTCACAGATGCTTCTGCTGCGGTAACGTTGGCTTGTGCTGCAACAATTCCTGAACGGGCAGCATTGGCATTTTGTGATTCTACGTCTGTTTCCAAACGAAACAAAGCTTGTCCTTTGGTGACTTGCTGTCCTTCATCTACGTAAACTTCTTTGATGTAACCAGAAATTTTGGCACGAACAGCATTATTGACTTTTCCTTCAATATTTACTGGGAAATCTTGGAATCCCGTAATGTCCCTGGTCTGAACTTCAGCCACTGGAATCGTTGGCGCTGGCGCTGCTGGTCTTGCTTGTTCTTGTCCACAAGATAAGAAAGCAAAAAGTCCAGTGAGAGCGATGATGATATTTGTTTTCATATAATTATTTACGTATTTATTATTTTAATTTTTCAATGGTTTTTGATAAGTGCTCAATGCTTTGGTCCAAATGATCCAAGTAAATGTTTGATTTTTCAATGCTTAGCGGATCGACGTCTTCTATCTCTTCTAAAACATATTCTCTAAAGTTAGATGCTAATTTCTTTTCCACCAAAAGGATTTCATAAATTTTCTCCAACCTTACCAATATCGTGCCAGATGAAGCTCTGTACAGGCGTTTTCGGTCGTTGAGTTGTGAGAAGTGTTCAATGTACTTGAGTTGCGTCAAAAAATTCAGGCTGTTGGAAATTGAACTTTTGCTCGCTTGAAATACTTCCATCAATTTGTCGAAAGTTGTTCCTTCCCGCTTGCAGTCCATTAATAAGTAGGAGTACACCTTGCTGGTCAAAGGTGGGAAGTTGTAATTGGTTTCAAAATGATTGGAAAAATCTTCAATCAATTTTTTCTTATGAATATTCATTCTAATCAATAAAATTTTGGCAAATATATCATTAGTTCGGTAAGTACAGAACTAAATGAAGTGAATTTTATAAAGATTTAACATTTTTTTTCATTCTCGGCGATTTATTGATCTAAATCAATGGATGTCAACGCCCCGCTCTGCTATCTTTGTCGTATAATTTTTTAAAAAAAAATAGATATGTCAATACAATGGATTTTAGACCCGACTCACTCAGAAGCTCAATTCAAAGTGAAGCACATGGTGATTTCAACGGTAACTGGACAGTTTTTGGACATTCATGCAACAGCGACTTCTGCGGATGAGCAATTCAATGAAGCGACTTTTCAATTCACTGCAAAAATTGATTCGATCGATACCCGAAACGAACAGCGGGATGCACATTTGAAAAGTGATGATTTTTTCAACGCCACTGATTTTCCTGAATTGACTTTTGACAGTCAATCTTTTGATGGAGATACCGTCAAAGGAAACATCACCATCAAAGGAGTAACGAAAGTCATCGAGTTGTCTGCGGATTTTGGGGGCGTGATTACGGATCCTTATGGAAAACAACGCGCAGGATTTGAGTTTTCTGGTGAAATCAACCGAAAAGACTTTGGGCTGAATTGGAGCGCCACGACCGAAGCCGGTGGATTGGTAGTTGCAGATAAAGTAAAATTATTAGTAAATTTGGAGTTTATCATGCAATAAGCGTAAAACTACACACAGCAAAACCTTGTTTCAAATTTTTGAAACAAGGTTTTCTATTTTTTAGACAGTTCAAAGGTTGCATTCGAAGTTTTTTTCAATGATTGTTGTCATGTTTTTTGTGCCTAAACACGAATTGCAGTCGAATGTCAATGGTTTGGGGACGGCAATAAATAGATTGTATATCATCATTGTCTTAAGTTATGGCAATCCTTCTTCGTTTGCATTTTTTGGGACTACTTTTGCCTTAGAAATAAAATAAAAAATATAAGATTATGTCATTAGTAGGAAAAAAAGCCCCTCAGTTTACTGCAGCTGCAGTGTTAAATGGTGAAGAAATTGTTTCAGACTTTACTTTACCGATTGGTGAAAAAAACATCGTATTGTTCTTTTATCCAAAAGATTTTACTTTCGTTTGTCCCACTGAATTGCACGCTTTCCAAGAGAAATTGGCTGAATTCGAAAAAAGAGATGCAGTTGTTGTTGCGGTTTCTACCGATTCAGAAGAAACGCATTTGGCTTGGTTGAGCACAGAAAAAGACCACGGAGGGATCCAAGGCGTAACTTATCCAGTAGTTGCGGATTTGGCAAAAACCATCGCCATGGATTACGGTGTTTTGGCAGGTGAGTATGTGAATGATTTTGAAACCGATCGCATCGTTTTCGAAGGACTACCAATCGCTTACAGAGGAACTTTTATCATTGATAAAAATGGTGTAGTTCGTCATGAGACCATCAATGACTTGCCTTTGGGAAGAAACATCGACGAATACGTTCGCTTGTTGGATGCCATCATTCACGTAGAAAAATTTGGTGAAGTTTGTCCAGCCAACTGGGAAGAAGGAAAAACTGCAATGAGCGCAACCAAAGAAGGTGTTGCTGAATATTTATCTAATGTAAACCAGAACTAAGATGTTTGTTGAAATTAAAGAAGACAACTTGCAATCTATTTTGAATGAAAACAATAAAGTTTTGGTTCAATTTGGCGCAGCATGGTGCGGCAACTGTCGCTTGTTGAAGCCCAAAGTGAAGCGTTTGGCGGAAGCCAATGAAAATATTGAATTCATTTACGTGGATGCGGAAAAATTTCCAGAAAGTAGAAAATTAGCCGAAGTGACCAATTTACCCACTTTTGCGATTTACCACGATGGAAAATTCATCAACCAAGTAGTGACTTCAAAAGAAGAACATTTAAAAGAAATTTGCGATGAAATTGCCAGTATTTAGAAATTTACAAAGACAATGTTCCATTGAAGAAATGGAAAATGCACTGAATTTCTTGGAAATTTACGCAGAATCACCTGCAGTAAAAGACGATGAAAGAGAAGTGATTGGCGAAATGATTTCGAATGTATGTGGCGCCATGGAAATGAAAGCCATGGTCGATGCAGGCATGAGCGAAAGAGATGCTGCCAACGATTTCATGAAACGCGTTTTAGGTTCGATTGACCAATAAAACCATATCATAATTAATTTGTTTTGGCCCGGGAATGAAAGTTTTCGGGCTTTTTTGTGGAAAGTTTTGAAGGCTTCTGAGCAAAATCAACCACCAAATTCTATCTTTGTGCCATGGCAAGAAAAAAACGCAAAGAAATCTTGTTGGAAAACATCGAAGTTTTGCGCGCAGGTGCAAAGGGTGTTTCCATTGGGAAAACGGAAGAAGGTCAAACGGTTTTGATTCAAAATGCGGTACCTGGTGATTGTGTGCATGTTTCGGTTTTCAAAAAGAAAGCCAATTATATGGAAGGAAAAGCCATTGAAATCGTGCGAAAATCTCCTGATCGCGTGGCACCAGTTTGTGTTCATTTTGGCACTTGTGGTGGTTGCAAATGGCAAGATTTGAGCTATGATGCGCAGTTGAGATTCAAACAAGATGAAGTGGAAAACAATTTGAAACGCATTGGTGGTTTTGAGGATTTGACCTACGAACCGATTTTGGGTTCCAAAGAAATTTATTATTACAGAAACAAATTAGAATATACTTTTTCAAATGCCCGTTGGTTGACTTTGGAAGAAATTCAAAATACTGAGGCATCTTACGAAAGAAATGCGTTGGGCTTTCATATTCCAGGGCAATGGAGCAAGGTGTTGGACATTGAAAAATGTCATTTACAAATGGATCCTTCGAATGAAATTCGTTTGGAAACCAAGCGATTCGCCATCGAAAATGGGTATGAGTTTTTTGATTTGAGAAACCAAGAAGGTTTTTTAAGAACTTTGATGATTCGTTCCAATCAAAAAGGAGAATTCATGGTATTGGTTCAGTTTTTCAAAGACGATGAAGCAAAAAGAAAAGCTTTGTTGGATCATTTACAAATGAAATTTCCGCAAATTACTTCTTTGTTGTATGCGATCAATCCGAAAGGAAATGACTCGATTTATGATTTGGACATCGAAGTTCATGCAGGTGAAGACCACATCATGGAAGAAATGGAGGATCTAAAATTCAAAATTGGCCCCAAAAGTTTTTACCAAACCAATCCAAAACAAGCCTACGAATTGTACAAAATCACCCGAGAGTTTGCAGATTTGAAAGGCGATGAATTGGTGTATGATTTGTACACGGGTACAGGGACGATTGCGCAATTTGTGGCCAAAAAAGCAAAAAAAGTAGTGGGCGTTGAGGCGGTGCAAGAAGCCATTGATGCAGCCAATGAGAATGCAGCCAGAAACAATATTGAGAATTGTGCGTTCTTTTGTGGCGACATGAAAGATGTTTTTGATGATGCTTTTATTGAGCAAAATGGTCGACCTGATATCATCATTACCGATCCGCCAAGAGATGGCATGCACAAAAATGTGGTGGAAAATATTTTGAAAATTCATCCGAAAAAAGTAGTGTATGTCAGTTGTAATTCCGCCACGCAAGCACGTGATTTGGAATTGATGAAAGAACATTACAGCATTGTAAAAGTGCAAGCAGTCGATATGTTTCCGCAAACGCATCATGTGGAAAATGTGGTGCTTTTGGAAAGAAAATTGGTAGAATAAATTAAATTAGCATCGAAAAGTAAAACCGATGAAGGCGAAAAATAGTTGGGTAATTTTTGGATTGATTTTAGGCAGTTTGAGCATGGTGGCTTGTGAAGAAGATGATGTGTGTGTGGGCGAAGGTACGCCGTACATGACCGTGGTTTTCAGAAACAGTTTGAACAATGGCAATGCGATGGACAGTTTGACGATTCATTCTTCTAAAACCCTCGACTTTGAGCAGCCGGTTTTGTTGTACAACAAGGTATTCAGCGACAGCTTGAAATTGCCTTTGGGCGGCTTGGATACCGAGAAAATGTATTTCAAAATCCAAAGAAGGAGCAATCCAACGGCTGATGTTTTGACGGTGAATTACCAACCTCAATCCGAATACATTTCAAAAGCTTGTGGTTTTCGGGTGATTTATGATGCAATGAACTATCAAACCACCCAAAATTACATCCAATATTTAATTCCCAATGAATCCAATCAACTCAAAGATGAAACAGATACCAATTTATACATTGTGCTTAGCGATTAGTCTTTTCAGTTTGTGTTTGCAGGCGCAAAATGATTCGATCCAATTGGAAACCAAAAGTTTGGTCACTGAAGTGCAAGATTCTTTGGTGCAGAAAAAAACCAACCGCGCGGGAAATTTGTTCGTTGGTGTGGACTTGTTTCATCCAGCGATGGCGAGTTTTACCGACCGAAAAGGCGGTTTGGCCATGATGAGTTATCGGGTGTACAAGAAGTGGAATGCGGTTGTAGAAGTGGGATTTGAAGAAAATTTATACGATGAACTCGATTGGAACATTGCTGTCGATGGTTTGTATTTTAAATTGGGTTTTAATTGGTTCATTTCACAAGACAATGAAAACGCATCCAATGGATTTTATACGGGAATGCGATTCGCTTACGCAACTTATGATCAAACCATCCATCAGTATCCGATCCGTTTGTCCAATGGACAAGTCAATGATTATGGGCAACTGCCCACGGCGGCAGTTTCGGCTTATTGGTTGGAAGTGGTGGGCGGCGCTCGGGTGCGTTTGTTGGGCAATTTGTATGGCGAAGTTTCGGTTCGTCCAGAAATCTATTTGGGCAGTAAAAAACAAGAAGACATCGATCCGCTGATCATTCCAGGATATGGAAAGGACATTGGGCCGATTAATTTTAGTGTTTTTTGGGGATTGTCTTATAAGATTTTTTAGAGTGAGTTTTCCAAGCATGTAAAATGTCAATCAGGGAGATTTGAGAAATTTTCTTTAAATTTGAAAGTTGTCCATCATTTTTTGTTTCGCATGAAAACCTTTTTCCGCAGATTTTTCAAACTCATTTTATCAGGCATCATATTTATTACCTTTCTTTTGTTGTTTTCGAATTATTGGGTGAACCAACAAGCGGAAGATTATTTGTATGATCAGATAGAAGCTTTGCCCAACAACCGTTCAGGTTTGGTTTTGGGAACGAGTAAAAAAGTCAGAGGTGGTGCAGAAAATTTGTATTTCAAATACCGGATCGAGGCAGCAGCACAATTGTTTCAAGCGGGAAAAGTGAAGTTTTTGATTGTGAGTGGGGACAACTCGATACAGGAATACAATGAAACGCGCGACATGAAGAAAGCCTTGATCCAAATGGGGGTTCCAGAAGAGAGTATCATTGAGGATTTTGCGGGTTTTCGGACTTTGGATTCTGTCATTCGTGGCAAGGAAGTTTTTGGCCAAGATTCGGTCACCATCATTTCGCAAAAATTTCAAAACCAACGCGCCATCTTTATTGCAAAAAATCACGATATTTACGCCTTGGGATTCAATGCCCAAGATGTGCCCAAACAATATGGAACTTTGACCAATACCAGAGAGTATTTTGCTCGTGTAAAAGCCCTGTTGGATGTGTATGTTTTAGGACAAATGCCCAAATTTTATAAAGACAAAGAAGTATTTCCAAACGAAGAATAACATGTTGACAATAGGCATCGCAGGAGGAACAGGTTCAGGCAAAACAACCGTGGTTCGAAACATATTAAACAATTTGAACACCGAAAATGTTTTGGTGATTTCACAAGACAACTATTACAAAGACCACAAGGACCTTTCTTTCGATGAAAGAGAACGCATCAATTTTGACCATCCGAGATCGATTGATTTTGATTTGTTGACCCAGCATGTTCAGTCTTTGAAAATGGGCGAAACCATTGAACAACCTGTTTATTCGTTCATTACCCACAGCAGAAAAGAAGAAACGACGATCACCCATCCGAAAGAAGTGATGATTGTGGAAGGGATTTTGGTGTTGACCAATCCAGAATTGAGGGATTTGTTTGATTTGAAAATATTTGTGCATGCCGATTCTGACGAGCGTTTGATCAGAAGGATACAGCGAGACATCCAAGAAAGAGGAAGGGATTTGGAAGAAGTATTGAACCGTTACCGCAATACTTTGAAACCGATGCACGAACAATTCATCGAGCCTTCTAAAATTCATGCGGACATTATCGTGCCCAACATGAAAAAGAAAAATGAAGCGGCCATCCGTGTGTTATCTACTTTGATCAAAGACAAATTAAAAATCAGCAGTCCTGCATGAAGCCCGATAAAAAACCAACCAAAAAACCGAAAGCTTGGTGGTCCTTTTTGTGGAACAAATACACCATCGTTGCAGTGATCTTTGCTGTGTGGATGTATTTTTTTGACCGAAATTCTTATTTCATTCACAAAGAATTGAACCATGAAATCAAGGTTTTGAGCCAAGAAAAACAGCAATTCAAAGAAAAATTAGAAAAAGAAAGCCTTCAATTGCAACAAATGAAATCTGACCCAGAGGAAATAGAAAGAATCGCCCGGGAAAGACATTTTTTAAAGAAGGAAAACGAAGATGTGTTCATCATTGAACAACGAAAAATCAAAAAGAAAACAGAGGATGCAACAACCAACAAATGACTTTAAACAATTGGATCCCAAAGAGTGGAAGTTGAAAGTTCAAGCGGAATTGGCGGGATTGGATTACAACGAAATTTTGGTGGGTGACTCCGCTGAGGGAATTCAAATCAAACCAGTTTATCATGCGGAGGACAGAAATCCTGAGATGAGTCAACCGATGAGTGGAACAAAAGATTGGAAAATCATTAGCGAGTTTTTTCCCAATGAAAAGCAAGATGAAGCTTATCTGTATGGATTTCTGGTCAGAGATGCCGATGTGCAAACGGTGGTGGATTTGCCAGAATATTTGGATGTGTTTTATGCTTTGGAAAAACCATTTGAAACTTTGGCCAAGCACGATTTTGCTTCGATCAAGAATTTACAATATTTGAATTTGGATCCGATCGGTCATTTGGCAAGAACGGGCAATTGGTATTTCTCTCAAGAAGAAGATGTCCAACAAACGCGTGATATACTGAAACAATCGACTTTTGACAAAGCAATCCAAATCGACGCAGCTTTGTATCAAAATGCGGGTGCCAATCATGTGCAGCAAATCGCTTTGGCAGTCGCGCATGGTGTGGAGTATTTGGAACAATTGGGGCAAGAAGTAGCGGAGAAAATGTATTTCAAAACCGCGGTTGGTGGAAATTATTTCTTTGAAATTGCCAAATTGCGCGCTTTGAAGAAGTTGTGGAGATTGGTTTTGTCGGCTTATGGTTTGGAGGTGAAAACGCCTGTTTTTGCAGAAACTTCTTCGAGAAACAAATCTTTGTTGGACGAATACAATAATTTGATCCGAAGTGGATTGGAAGCTTCAGCGGCGATCCAAGGCAAAGCGGATTTTGTACATGTTTTGAGTTATGATCATTTGAGAAAGGCTTCGGTGTTTTCAGAAGAACTCGCATCCAAACAGCAATTGCTCTTGCAAAAAGAAGCTTATTTTGATCGGTTCTCAGATCCTGTTTCTGGAGCTTATTTTATAGAAAATACCACTGAATTGATGGTGAAAAATGCGTTGGAATTGTTCAAACACATCGAAAAGAACCAAGGCTTTTTGGCCTCTTTGGAGGATGGCAGCATACAGAATATGGTCGCTAAAAGCGCTGAAAAAGAACAAGCGGCTTTTGACAAAGGCGATTTAGTGTTGATTGGTGTCAACAAATTCAAAAATCCATTGGATCAAATTTCACCAGTTAAAACTGAAGAAAAATGGCAGGAAACTTTGGTTTTGCCGATTTCTCCTAAAAGGTTGTCTGAAAAAATAGAAAACGCCAACGAATGACACCCAAACAACTTTCCTACGGTATTTTGAGAGCCATTGGCATCGCTGCGCTGTTGGGAGTTTTGTTGTATTTTTTATGGATGATCCGTTCGGTTTTTGCTTATTTGGCAATCGCTTTCGTTTTGACAATGATTGGTCGTCCGATCATGGCTTTGTTGAAGCAGAAATTGAGAATTCCCAATGCCATCGGCGCAGTAATCACTTTGAGCATTTTTATCACACTTTTGATTGCTTTTGCGAGTTTGTTCATTTCTTTGGTGTTGAATCAGCCGTTTCGTTTCATTGGCAATTTTGCGCATTTGGACCAGTTTGAAGGCGTGATTTCCAATCAGTTGAAATTGCTATCCCAATCCTTGGGGATTTTGAACATGCCTTTTTTGGAAAATTATTTGGACGATGTAGTGCGAGAAACCAATGCGATCAGTATATCCAGGGTTTTTCGGGATTCGTTGTCCACTTTGGGCATGTTGATGATTGATTCATTTTCCATCGTGTTCATTACTTTTTTCTTTTTGAAAGACCGTGATTTGATCAACAACATGATCATTGCTGTGGCGCCAAAAGGAGAAGAAAGCCGTTTCGAAAATATTTTGAACACGACCAAAGATTTGCTGTCGCGCTATTTCATCGGTTTGACCCTGCAAATGATCATCATGTTCACTTTCTACTTCATCATTTTATTGTCATTTGGGATCAACTATGCAGCGATCATTGCGTTGTTTTGTGCTTTGTTGAACCCACTTCCTTACATCGGTCCTTTTATTGGTGGTGTGATCATGGCGAGTTTGTCAATCAGTGATTTGCATAGTTTGGGTTGGGATTTGCACACCGAAATCATTCCGACGACTTTGTGGATCATGTTTTGGTATTTGTTGACGCATGTTTGGGACAACTTCATCAACCAGCCTTTGATTTATTCCAAAAGCGTTCGTTCCAATCCTCTGGAGATTTTTTTGATCATTCTGATCGGTGGATTTCTCTTTGGCATTGTGGGCGTAGCGGTAGCAGTGCCGGCTTATACAGTGTTGAGAGTGGTTTTGAAAGAGTTTTTCTCAGAATACAAAATCGTTCAAAGTATCACCAAAAATTTGTAGCTTTTTTGTTTTAACTTTTAATTGCTGTCCATGAAATTCAATCTTCAACCCGATTTAAGCAACGAAATGGTTCGTTTGCTTCCGCTTCAAAAAGCAGATTTTGAACGATTGTATGCTGTGGCGTCTGATCCAGAAATTTGGAAAAATCATCCCAATAAAAATCGATTTGAAAAAGCCGTTTTTCGCAACTTTTTTGAAGGTGCTTTAGAGAGCGGTGGTGCCTTTTTGATTCAAGAAGCCCAAGCCAATGCCATCATTGGCAGCAGTCGTTTTTATGATTTTGATGAAACAAAAAGCAGTATTTTTATCGGTTATACCTTTTATGCTGTAGATTATTGGGGCAAAGGTTACAATGCACAAGTTAAAAAAATGATGTTGGATTATATTTTTCAATTTGTCGACCAAGTCATTTTTCATGTTGGGATTGACAACCACCGTTCGATTCGTGCCATGGAAAAATTAGGGGCAGAAAAAATCAAAGAAATTGTGGTGGCTTATTTTGGAGAACCCGACCGAAATAATGTGGAATTTCGTTTGTTGAAGTCCAATTGGGTGCAAGGAGATCAATGAAAATTCACTCGAATTTCAGTGCCTTTCTTCAAACCCAACAGCGTATTGGCGCCACCTTGATTTTGTGGGTTTCCTTTGTAAACTGCGATTTCCAAAAATCCCGATGAGCCAAACAAAACCATCGGCTTACCTGTGTCCAAGGCTTCATTATCAAAGTCACGAACAATTTCATGGTAGTTTTGGTAAATGGTGTCGAATTGCCTTCCAAGATGTTGAATGGTAAATGAACGTTTGTTTCCAATTTTTTGAAAAACTTTTTGGGTGATGTTGGTGATGGAATTGCCGTAGTTGTCAATGTAAATCACGTTGCCAATGATGGTTTGCTCATCTTTGATGACAGGACGCAAACTGTACAATTCTTTCAAAGTATTGATTTTCTCTCCAATCAAATTCAAATTTCCACCTCGCGCCAAATGACAAGCAACGGGGGCGAAAATGTCACGGCTGGGAAAATCAGCATTGAAATCCACCTTTGGAAAAATGATTTCGACGATGGATGTTGGACGAATGTCCGAATGGATCAAAGACAAAATGCCGTTGTCGCTAGAAATGAAATAATGATCATCGATCAAAGCAACGATGGGTTTTTTATTCGGATGAATCAACTCGTCCACCGCAATCAAGTGGATGCTTCCTTTGGGAAAATGTGGGTAAGCGTTTTTTAATACAAAAGCTCCTTCTGCAATGTCAAAAGGTTGAATGGCATGGGAAATGTCAACAAGGGTTACCGTATTGAGCTCAGCATAAATTTTAGCTTTCAATGATGCGACAGAGGGATCTTTGTATCCAAAATCGGATGTTAAAGTGATAATTGGCATGAAAATCAATTTCTATCAACAAATATATTGCGTATTTTTGTAATCAATCGAATTAAACAAAAGACATTTGACAGAATTAAACTTAGATTTGGCGGACGTGAGCATCCAAGAGTTCTACGGTGCCAACAATAAAAACTTTGAATTGCTCCAATCGCACTTTTCAAAACTGAAGATTTTTGGTCGTGGAAAAAGCATTTCAGCAGTCGGTAATGAAGAATATTTGCACCAGTTTTCTGACAAAATCAGTCAAATTCTCCAACATTTGCAGCACTACAATCGTTTGAATGAAAAAGACATGGAATCTTTGTTGTCCTCCAATGAAATGCCGCAAAGTATCAAAAAGTCTGAAGAAGTTTTGGTGCACGGTGTCAATGGGAAAATGATCAAAGCTTTGACAGCAGGTCAAAAAAAGTTGGTTCAATTGACCCAACGCAACGACATGGTTTTTGCGATTGGTCCAGCCGGAACAGGGAAAACTTATACGGGCATTGCATTGGCGGTCCAAGCTTTGAAAGCCAAGGAGGTTCGGCGCATTGTTTTGACGCGTCCTGCTGTGGAGGCTGGAGAAAGTTTGGGTTTTTTGCCTGGAGATTTGAAAGAGAAATTGGATCCTTATTTACAGCCTTTGTATGATGCTTTGAAAGACATGTTGCATTTTGATAAATTGGAAAGCATGTATGAGCGTGGCATCATCGAAGTGGCCCCATTGGCTTTTATGCGTGGGCGAACTTTGGACGATGCTTTTGTGATTTTAGATGAAGCGCAAAATACGACCCATGCACAGATGAAAATGTTTTTAACACGCATGGGTAAAAATGCCAAATTCATCATCACAGGTGATCCAGACCAGATTGATTTGCCGCCCAGACAAAAATCAGGTTTGAAAGAAGCCATGGTGATTTTGAAAGAAGTCGAAGGCATTGGCATGGTGAGGTTGACCGACAAAGATGTGGTCCGCCACAAATTGGTCACCCGAATTTTGAATGCCTACAAAAGTGCAGACAATGCGCAAAAAGAACTTGAATCATGAAAAATGATGCCTTTCAAGAAGGGGATTATTACAAAAGTCCAGAAGGTTATTTTGTGTTTACGGAACAATATCATTTGAGAAGAGGGTATTGTTGCAAAAGCGGTTGTCGCCATTGTCCTTATGGTTACGATAAAAATACCGATCGGTTCAAAAAGCAAGAAGAGAAAAAATAAGCTGACGCAAATCAATACCAAACAAAACAGGCGATTCCGAAAAGAGTCGCCTGTTTTTATTGTATGGAATTTCAATGTAATTATTGTTGTAAAATGAAGTGCAAAGGAATGGTGAAAATCAAATTGATTTTGCTGCCATCGTCCAATTCAGCAGCCTGAATGAATTGTTTACGCTGGACCATTTTTTTGGCAATTCGGTCCAAAGCAGCTTGGGCTTCTTGGTCAAATTTCACATGGTTGCCATTCAATGTTTTGATGTGAGTGATGCGCCCGTTTTTATCGACCACAAATTGCAATTGCGTTTTGGCTGTATTGATGTGGTACTTTTGGGCAACCTCTTCAAAATGCTGCAATTGATTCCCCAATTCGCTTTGCAATTGTTTGGCCATGCATTTTTGCAAACTCACTTTGTCATTTGCGTTGGATTCACAACCAGGGAAAACCGCCATTTTGGTGACTTCTCTCGCGTTGTAAGTGGTTCTAGTTGTTTCTGGAGCAAGCACTGTCGTTGGTCCATCGACTGTAGTGCCACTTGAAGATGAAGTCTGGGTGCTGTGGCTGTTTCTTTCTCCATCAACGCCCGCGTTTTCATCGGTTGCATCCGCCAAATCCAAATCAACATTGTTTTGAATCGGCGTTTCGATCAAAGGCGCATCCTTGGGATCAGGCGTTTGTTTGCTCTTTTCTTCTGTTGATTTGGGTGCGCTGGGTGGAATCACTTTGGGGGCAACGAACTTTGGAAGGTCAGGTTTTTCATCCACAATGACAAAAACATGTTCTTTCAAAGGTTTGTCCGCTTTTTGTGGAGTAACCACAGCATCTTTGGTCGTAAATGAAAAAATGAGTGCGGTGATTCCTACGATAGACAAACACAACAACAGTGATTTCAGTAAATTCCAACCTTCGTTGGTTCTGATTTGATAAGCGCCATAAGCCTTGTTTCTATTGTTGAATAGAAAATCATTCCAGGGTAAATGTTCTTTTTTTGACATGATTTAAAATTTAAAAGGTGAATACTGCAACCGGTTTTTTTTCGTACGGTCCTAAAATTGTAGGACAAGTAAAGTGTCATGATATTCGTCATGTTTCAAAACCTGTGCCTAAGCGGGTTTTGTTGAAAAAAAATGATAAGTCTTCATTTTGTTTAAAACTTAAGTTTCTAATAATTCGCAGCAATGCTGAGGGTTTTTATATCTTAGCGGATTCTATGGAAAATTTAAAAACAACAACAGATATAAGGCCTAAAGGGCAGAAAGTCATTGGTTTGGAGCGTGGTAAATTGCCGCCTCAAGCGATTGATTTAGAGGAAGCGGTTTTGGGTGCCATGATGATTGACAAGAAAGGCATTGATGAGGTGATTGATGTGTTGATGCCACAGGTTTTTTACAGAATTCAGCACCAAGTCATTTTTACGGCCATTCGAAAATTGTTCAATGAAACCCAACCGATTGACTTATTGACTGTGTCCAATGAATTGCGCAATGAAGGCAAATTGGATTTGGTCGGCGGTGATTATTATTTGATTCAATTGACCCAGAAGGTGTCGTCTGCAGCGCACATCGAATACCATTCGCGGGTTTTGTTGGAAAAATACATTCTTCGTCAATTGATTGAAATTTCGTCCAATATCATTGACAAAGCCTACGATGAAACCACCGATGTGTTTGAACTGTTGGACTTTTCTGAAAGCAAGTTGTTTGAAATCACAGAAGGTGGGATCAAGAAAAGTTTTACGGATTCCAGAACTTTGGTGGCGGAAGCAATTGAGAAAATCAAGGCGATGTCAGAAAAAGAAGGGATGAGTGGTGTACCTTCAGGATTTACCCAACTGGACAAAATTACTTCAGGTTGGCAAGAATCGGATTTGATCATTTTGGCAGCGCGACCCGGGATGGGAAAAACGGCTTTCGTTTTGTCGATGGCCAGAAATATGGCAGTGGATGCCAATACGCCAGTGGCGGTTTTTTCGTTAGAGATGTCCAGTGTACAGTTGATCACAAGGATGATTTCGAGCGAAACAGGCATTTCTTCTGAGAAATTAAGAAAAGCAACTTTGGAAAACCACGAATGGAAACAATTGTACAACAAAGTGAAAGCTTTGGAAGACGCGCCTTTGTTCATCGATGATACACCCGCTTTGTCCATTTTTGATTTGCGTGCCAAAGCACGGCGATTGGTTTCTCAGCACAATGTGAAATTGATCGTGATTGATTATTTGCAATTGATGACTTTGGGCGGAGGAAAATCTACTGGCAACAGGGAACAAGAGATTTCTACCATTTCACGAAACTTGAAATCCATTGCGAAAGAATTGAATATTCCAGTGATTGCGTTGTCGCAGTTGTCCCGTTCCGTAGAAACCCGTGGCGGAAACAAACGTCCGATGTTGTCTGACTTGCGTGAATCAGGCGCCATTGAACAAGATGCGGACATTGTGTCTTTTATTTATCGACCTGAATATTACAAATTGGAATTTTGGGATGATGAACAAGGAACGCCGAGTGCAGGACAAGCAGAGATCATCATTGCAAAACACCGAAATGGTGCGTTGGAAAATGTGCGTTTGCAGTTTATCAATAGCCAAGCGAAATTCATGGATTTAGAAAATGAATTTGGTTCTTTTGGTGGAGAGTTTCAAAGTTCAATGAACAAAGACAGCGGTCAAAACGAAGATGCTGGTAGTGCTTTCAATTTACCTGTTGGCAATCCAGCGGACTCATTTGGATCGTTCAATGACACAGAGCATCCCGATTTTGAGGACGACGATGACATGCCTTTTTAAAATATTAAATCATAGCCAAAATCAGTTTTGATTTGGCATGAAATGCCTAATTTTGTCGGATTAAATCATTCATTCCATGTCACTATTTGATGATAGCCAAACCGCGTTTGAACCCAAGTCGGATCAAGAGTTAAAGAAAGCGAAACAGTTGTTTCAATTGATGTCCCAACCGTTGTTGACCAAAATGGGCGCTGTGTTTTTTGAGTTGCCTTTTGCGACGGATTTGCCCTTTGTGAAAACGATGATTCGGCGAACGATTTACCAACACTTTGTAGGCGGAGAAACACCGACGCAATGTTTGAAAGTCGCCAAAGAATTGCACCGCTACGGCGTAAGCTCGATCATGGATTATTCCGTCGAAGGCCAAGAAGATGAAGCTTCTTTTGACCATGTGCGGGATGAAATTTTGTCTCTGATCCAAATTGCCAAAGAAAATCCTGAAGAAGTTCCTTTTGTGGTATTCAAACCGACAGGTTTTGGTCGAATTTCATTGTATGAAAAAGTAGGGCTAAAACAAACCATGACTGCAGAAGAAGAGCAAGCTTGGCAAAACATTCGTGCGCGCATAGAAACGGTTTGTCAGGCAGCTTATGACCAAAAGGTATTGATCATGGCGGATGCAGAACACAGTTGGATGCAAGATGCAGCGGATGATTTGATGGAGGAAATGATGCAACGCTTCAACCAAAAAGAATGCATTGTTTGGAGTACTTTGCAAATGTACCGACACGATCGTTTGGCTTATTTGAAACAAATTCATCAGAAAGCGAGCGAAGCAGGTTATTTGTTGGGCTTTAAAATTGTGCGGGGTGCTTACATGGAATTGGAGCGTGCGCGTGCCAAAGAAAAAGGCTACCAAGATCCGATCCAAGCAGACAAAGCTTCGACCGACCGGGATTACAACGCCGCTTTGGAGTTCATTTTGTCGCACCATGACCGCATTTCCATTTTTGCGGGAACACACAACGAAAAAAGCAGTGAATTGTTGATCCGTTTGATCGACCAACAATCGTTGAACAAAGCTTCCAAAGGTGTTTGGTTTGGTCAATTGTATGGCATGAGCGACAACATCAGTTTCAAATTGGGCAGTTTGGGATACAATACGTCGAAATATCTGCCGTATGGACCCATTAAAAAAGTGATGCCTTATCTGATTCGTCGTGCACAAGAAAACACATCTGTAGCTGGACAAACCAGTCGTGAGCTATTGTTGATCGATGACGAAATTCAACGAAGAAAAAAGATCCGTTGATTTGATGAGCAATTCATTGCGTTGTTTTTTGCTGCATGATTGCAAGGCAAGACACTGACAATTCTTAAATTTTGTATCTTGCTCATCGCTTATGAAAGTTCAATTTTACTTTGCCGAAATCATTTTGCCATTGGCTTTGCCGGGAACTTTTACCTATCATTTCCCGAAAGAAGAATTGCCCCATGTACAAGTTGGCGTGCGTGTTTCTGTGCCATTTGGTTCCAATAAATTGTACACAGGCATTGTCCATTCCATTCATCAGACGCCTCCCGAATTGTTCAAAACGAAAAGCATCGATGCAGTTTTGGATGCAGCGCCGATGGTGACTGCACAGCAAATACAATTTTGGGAATGGATCGCGGATTATTACCTGTGCACTTTGGGTGAAGTCTATCGAAATGCTTTTCCAACGGCCTTGAAGTGGGAAAGTGAAACTTTTGTGAAATTCATGGGCAGCATTGATCAAATTGATAGCGATCTCACTGAAGACGAACGGACAGTGGTCAATGCGTTGGATAAAAAAGGTTTGTTGTCGGTCAAAGAAATCAGTCAAATCATCGATCCGAAAATGGCGATTCGGGTGATTCAATCCTTGTGGGAAAAATCGATTTTGCATTTGGATGAAGTGTTGATTGAGAAATATACGCCCAAAATAGAGTGGTTCATTCGTTTATTGCCCGATTTGAAAGTGGATGAAAGTCGTTTCAAAGCAGCCATCGAATCCTTAAAAAATGCGCCCAAGCAAAGAGAAATTTTACTGCAATTGATTGTAGAAGAAGCCCAATCGAAAAAGCCGATCAAGGTGTCGAATTTGATCAAAAAAATGGGCGGTTCTTACGCCTTGTATCGTTCGATGGCTGACAAAGGAATTGTCGAATTGTACGAACGCCAGGTATCGCGAATTGAGGAATTGTCGGTGGATACGGAAGATTCGAAAAGTTTGAATGAAGAACAAAATCGGGCTTTGCTTGCCATTGACCAAAGTTTTGAAAAAAAACAAACGGTGTTGTTGCATGGCGTAACTTCAAGCGGCAAAACGGAAATATACATCAAGCTAATTGAGCGGACCATCGAGGAAGACAAAACCGTGTTGTTTTTATTGCCAGAAATTTCGATTACAACACAGATGATCGAGCGCATCCGCAAACATTTTGGGGAATGGGTTGGCATTTATCATTCGAAATTCAACCAAAACGAACGCGTAGAATTGTGGGAGAAAACCTTGAATGGTACGTACAAGATCATTTTGGGCGTTCGCTCCGCTTTGTTTTTGCCTTTTCAGCATTTGGGTTTGGTGATCGTGGATGAAGAGCATGAGTCAGCATACAAACAAAAGGAATTCAAACCTTATTTTCATGCCAGAGACATGGCGATGGTTTTGGCAAAAATGAATGATGCGCCAGTGATTTTGGGTTCAGCAACGCCTTCTTTGGAAAGTTACCACAACGCTCAATTGGGCAAGTTTGCTTATGTGGCTTTGACCAAAAGATTTTCAACTGTTCCTTTGCCAAAGATCGAATTGATCGATTTGCGGATGGAAATGCGCAACAAGGAAATCGAAGGAGACATCAGCCACAAATTGAGCGATGCGATTCGAGCGACCATTGAATCTGGCAAACAAGTGTTGATTTTTCAAAATCGCCGGGGTTTTGCACCAATTTTGGAATGTTTGAGTTGTGGGCATTCGCCTTTTTGTCCCAATTGTGATGTGCCGTTGACTTACCATAAGTTCACGAACTTGTTGAAATGCCATTATTGTGGACACAATCAATCCAAGCCGTTGAGATGTTACCATTGCCAAAGTGTGGAGTTGACCACCAAGGGAATTGGTACGCAGCAGATTGAACTGCAATTGGAAGCGATCTTTCCTCAATTGAAAATTGCGCGGATGGATGTGGATGCGATGCGAAGAAAAAATGCGTACGAAAAAACTTTGGAAGCTTTTGAAGCCCAGGAGATTGATGTGTTAATTGGCACGCAGATGATTGCCAAAGGTTTGGATTTTTCCAATGTAGGTTTGGTCGGTGTCATTCGGGCAGATTCTTTGTTGAATTTTCCAGATTTCAGAGCGCATGAAAAAGCCTTTCAATTGTTGACGCAAGTTGCAGGGAGGGCAGGGCGACGTTTCGAACAAGGAAAAGTGTTGATACAAACTTACAATCCTGACCATGAAGTCTTGCAAAATGTGACGCGCTATGATTATGAAAAAACGATGAAAGACATTTTATACGAACGAAAAGCCTTCATTTATCCACCCTACATTCGTTTGATCCAATTGACGTTTCGGCATGGACAAGCTGAAAGAGTTGAAAAAGTCGCCCAAGAATTGGTCAAAATGATGCGGCCGAAATTTGATGACAAATACTTGTTGGGGCCGGAAGAGCCGTCGATCGGGCGGATTCGAAATCTGTACATCCGCCATGTCTTGATCAAAATTCCAGAAGGCAGTTCGCCTCAAAAAGTAAAACAATATTTGTTAAAATGCATAGAAAGCTTGCATACGGTCAGTGCATTTCGATCGGTTCGGATTGAAATTGATGTCGATCCATTGTAAGAAAAAAACGATTATTTTTTTAGAAGTTCAGCAGAAATGATTCTGAAATTTCCTGAAATGTCTTTGATCAATGCTACTTTTTCAAAATTTTCCTCAAAGATTGCTTGAGTTTCTTGTGCCAAATGTTGGTTGATTTCAACAAAGATTTTTCCATTGGGATTCAAATGTTCTTGAGCAAACGCATTGATTTTTTGATAGAAAATCAACGGATTGTCGTCGGGTACAAACAATGCCATTTCTGGTTCAAAATTTTTGACTTGTGCCAACATTTCAGCAGATTCGCTTTGTGCGATATACGGTGGATTGCTCACGATGAAATCGTATTTTCCTAAATTTTCAAAGGGATCTTTCAAGAAATCAAATGGTTGAAAGTCAATGTTGGTTTGGTGGTAATCTGCATTGATTTGTGCCAAGGCCAATGCTTTTTCAGATACATCAATGGCAGTGATTTCGGCGTCGGGCCAATGTTTTTTCAAAACGACCGGAATGCAACCACTGCCGGTGCCGATGTCGAGAATTGTCGCTTTCTTAGGATGAGAAGTTAACAAGATTTGTTCGATCAATTCTTCGGTTTCTGGTCTGGGAATCAACACGTTTTCATTGACAAAAAAACGCATGCCGTAAAATTCAGTTTCTCCCAAAATGTATTGGATCGGTTTTTTCTCTCGCAACAACATCAGCTTGAAAAGGAATTGATTTTTTTTGTCCTCAAATTCATGCCACTCTTCTTCCAAAGCCAATTTCAAGGTGCTGCTCGGTTTGTCAATGATTTTTTCAGCAATCCAAAAAAATAAATGGTCAATTTCAGCAGGCGAATACAAATGACTCAGTCCTTGGTGGTATTGGTTTTTGAGTGCAGACAATTTCATTTTCTGTAGGCTTTGATCAATTGGATCAACTTTCTCAAATTGATGTAAGTGAATAGGATGAAGAAGCCGAAGACGAAATATTCGAAGTAGCCGTTATCGCCACCTGCCAAAATGGTGTAACGCATGTAGACCACGAAAATACTCGCCAGAACGATGAGGATATACAAGACAATCCAAAGCAATTTTTTGTTCATTTTTTTTAATTATAAAGCGATGCTGACACCGATGATAGGGCGCAAACCGCTGGAGAAAATACTGGAAGAATTGTTTTCGTACAATACGTTGTACATCACACCAGTGAAAAACTGTATTGGACCGGTCGTTCGGTAACCACCACCCAACCATAGTGCACTGTCATCAAAATTGTGTGAGCTGTTGCCGTAAACAGATGATTTGTGTTTTTGGTTGCCCGTATAGTATTCGTAATGTGCTCTTAAAAAAAGTTGTTGGATCGGATAAACATTGACGTAAGGGCCGATATTGAATAAGTTTTGTTGGTAATTGCCCCATTTGGCATACTGGTAACCCGTGGTGATGCCCGTTTCAATCTGAGGTGAAATGGCATAGCCAACAAAAGGCGAGATATTGAAATCCATGCGGTCATTGCTACCAAAAGAAAGTCCAATGCCACCCCCCATTCTCCAATTGCTCGGTGTATGGTTTGTGCTGTTCATTTGGATTTGCGCCAAAGAAAAGTATCCCAAGAAAATCAGTGTGATGAGAAAGTATTTTTTCATGGTGTAAAAATATCAAATCTTCGGCAAAACAGCACCATGATTTATGACGCCTCAACTCAACCGCCGACTCTTTTGACTTTGAAACCTTGTTTTTGCAAATATTCCATGATTTTGTCTCGGTAATCTCCTTGGATGATGATTTTTTCGTCCTTGTAAGAACCGCCTACACTCAATAGTTTTTTCAATTCTTGGGTCAAAATTTTGAAATCTTTGTCCGCACCGGTGTAACCTTCCAAAATGGTTTGAGGTTTTCCTTTGCGTTTTTCGTATTTGCAAAGAATGGGTTCGTCCTGTATCCAGAGTCCAGTTTCATGATTGGAAGTGTCCTCTTGTTCAGAAAGGACATGATCAGGAAATAAGTTCTTCAATTGGTCTTGTAAATCCATGGAGCAAAATTAAATGGTTTTGGGCAATATATAAAATTCATCCAAAAGAAAATAAATGCGCTGAAAATTGTAATTTAGCCAAAAAAATAAAGATGGGTGTAGCAGATATCTTATTCAAAAAAAGAAGAGAATTGGCAGAGAAGAATTTGAAAGAAGGCCAAGACTTCTTGGCAGAAAATGCAAAGAAGGAAGGTGTAATCGCGTTGGAAAGCGGATTGCAATATAAAATTCTTACGGAAGGAACGGGAGAAAAGCCACAAGTCTCGAGCACCGTCAAGTGCCATTACCATGGAACAACGATCAGTGGCGCTGTTTTTGACAGTTCAGTTAACCGTGGCGTGCCAGCGAGTTTCCCTTTGAATCGTGTGATTACAGGATGGACAGAAGGTTTGCAGTTAATGCCTGTAGGCAGCAAGTTTGTGTTTTACATTCCGCCGCATTTGGCCTATGGTGAAGAGCAAATTAGCAAAGAGATTGGCCCCAACAGCACTTTGATTTTTGAAGTAGAATTGTTGGGAATCCAATAAGTTTACACTTTTTAAAGACAATCAATGAGTTTAGGAAGAGTGATTTTGTCCGTCTTATTTCCGCCCTTGGCGGTGTTGGACAAAGGATGTGGTTCGGTGTTGATCGTGGCTTTGTTGACCATTTTGGGCTGGGTGCCTGGTGTCATTGCCGCTTTGATTATTTTAAACAATCCCAAGTACAAATAACTGATTCAAAGAAATTACCACCATGTTAAAAGTCATGCAAAACAAGCAAGTTCAATTCAAAGATTGGGGCATTGCCCAAGATTATGAAGAAATTTGGGCCGAACAGGAAAAGCTGTTGGCTGACAACTTGGCCATCAAATCGGCCAATCGTGCCAAAGAAAAAGCAGGGGATCCTAAATTGGAAATGACCCACAATCATTTGTTTTTTGTAGAACATCCGCATGTTTATACTTTGGGCAGGAGCGGTCATTTGGAAAATTTGTTGGCGAGTCAAGCGTTTTTGGACCAAATTGAAGCGACTTTTGTCAAAACCAATCGGGGAGGAGACATTACTTACCATGGCCCTGAGCAATTGGTGGGCTATCCGGTGTTGGATTTGGAAAACTTTAAATCGGACATCCATTGGTACATGCGCAATTTGGAAGAAATCATCATCCGTACTTTGGCGGATTTTGGCTTGGCGTCAGAACGGTCAAAAGGCGAAACGGGTGTTTGGTTAGACGTCGGTAAAAGTTCTGCGCGAAAGATTTGTGCGATGGGCGTGAAAGCTTCTCGGTGGGTGACGATTCATGGTTTTGCGTTGAATGTCAATCCGGACATGCGGTACTTTGATTACATCGTTCCTTGCGGGATTCAGGACAAAGCAGTGACTTCAATGGAAATAGAGCTGGGCGAAAAAGTGTCCATGGATCGGGTGAAAAAATCGGTTTTGAAACATTTTGAAGCTGTTTTCGAAGCTGAAATGATTTTTTAATAAGCAATCTTCTCTACAGTAAATTATTTTCAGCCGCAATTTTGACCAATTCGGCCATGTTTTTTGCTTTGAATTTTTGCAAAAGATTTCTTCGGTGGGTTTCTACTGTAATGACAGAAATGAATAAGTTTTCAGCAATTTCAACAGAAGTTTTTCCCAAAGAGATCGAATGAAGGATTTGTTGTTCCCTTTTGGTCAAGCGAGGAAGTTCGTACTGTTGGGGTGCTGGACGCAGCATGATTTGTTGGACTTCTTTGCTCAAAGCCAAATCTCCACGGCTTGCATTGTCGATGCATTGCAAGATTTCAGCCGCATCTGCATTTTTCAGAATGTATCCATTGCCACCATTTTCCAAAAATCGAAAGATGATACTTCGTTCAGCTTGGTTGCTGAATCCGAGGACAATGATTTTTGGGAATTTCTGTTTGATGCGTTGGCAGAAATCCAAACCGCTTCCATCGCTTAAGACGATGTCGAGCAAGACAATGTCAATTTTGTTTTCATGGATGAAATCCAGTGCTGCTTTTCCTTTGGTAAAAGAGAAAATTTGGAATTGTTTGTCTTGGTTCAAGAAGGATTTCAAACCTTCCAAAACCATGGGATGGTCATCTATGATGACTAATTTTAATAAATCTTGCTCATACATAGCATTCGATATTGATGGTGGTTCCTTTGCCAATTTCTGATTGGATGTCAACCGTTCCGTTGATCAATTGTGTGCGGTTTTTGATGTTTTTGATGCCCAATCCATACACGGTTTTTTTGCTGTCAAAGCCAACTCCATCGTCTTCCACTGTCAAGTTGAGCAATTGGTCATGCTGGCTGATTTGGACGATGACATTGTTGGCCTGGGCGTATTTGATGATGTTGCTGATGCTTTCTTGGGCAATTCGATAGATGGAAAGTTGCACTTTGAATGGAATTTTTTGGTCGAGGTTGAACGCTTCAAATTGGATGTGAAACTGCTTCTGTGACATGGATTCGCAGAGTTCTTTCAGCGCAACTTCCAAGCCGAGGTTTTTCAATGTTTCTGGCATGAGGTTTCTGGAGATTCTCCGCATTTCAATAATGGATTTGTCCAGTTTTTCTAAAATGTCACTCGCATATTCACTTTCTTCTTTTGAAATCGACATCCGTATATTGGCGAGCATTCCGCCGATGCTGTCGTGTAAGTCTTGTGCAATGCGTTGTCTTTCTTGTTCTTCTCCTTTTAGGATGGCTTGAGTGGCTTCGTATTTTCTTTGTCTTTTGATGTGCAACAATTCTTGCTGGTGGTTGATGTTGATTTGGTTGTTCAGCTGTTTTTGATTCTGGTAAGTTCGGTAAATCAGAAAAACAATCACCAAGCTCAACAGCAGTGCAATGGCCAAAAAGGTAATGCGCTGACTGTTGCTTTGGTTGAGGTGCTCATTTTCTTTTTTCTCCAATTCTAAAAGGTCAATAGTTTGTTGTTTTTCGGTGGTTTGGTGCAAAACATCCAATTCTTTCATTTTTTCCAATAGCTTGATTTGTTGTAAACTATCGCCCAAAGCACTGGACTTTTTCGTCCATTCGTAGGCTTCTTTGTAGTTGTTCAAAACTTCATTCACAGCCGCCAATTGAGTGTAAGTGATTCTGCGGTTGACGGCTTCTTTGCCCAAGATATTTTCTTCCAAAATGAATTCCAATTGTGCCTTGGCTTTTGGATAATCTTTTTGCATCAGATGAATGTTGTATTTTCGAAAGTAGAGCATGTGCAGCATCCTGTTTTGCTTTCTTTTGGTAGCCAATTTTTCTCCTTTTTCTAAACTAATCAAAGCCTGGTTGTAGTTTTGTTTGGTGGTATGGAACAAGGCTTCTTGGTAATAATAATTGGGATAATGTTGGGAATTGGGGTAATTTTCGATGATGTTTTCGGCTTTGTCCAAATAGATTTTGGCGGATGCACTATCGGGCTTGTAGCAATAGTTGCTGACCAAATTCAAATAGGTAAGCAGTTCTGAAGTGCTTTCATCTGGCATTTTTTTCAATTCATCTAAAGCTTTTAGATGGTATTCCTCTGCAGTTTCAAATTGTCCAACAGACATGAAAGTCAGTCCAGTTTGTGTGTAAAAAAAAGCCAAAAGCTCCGAATCTCCGGATTCTTTGCTGATGGGAATGCATTGGTCCACCAGTGTTTTGACCATGAAATCATATCCTTTGTCTTCTACTTGTAGGTAAGCGAAATTGTACAAAGCTTTGACGAGCAATTTTTGATTTTTTTCGTTTTTATTGAATGCGTCAATTGCCGTTTTATAATGTTGTATCGCTAATTTTTTGTCACCTTGGTGGGCGTAATGAATGGCTTGGTAATAAGCCAAAACACCTTGGTCCAAAAGTTTTTTTTGGGAGGACGATTGGACTTTTTCAAGCGCTTGCTTACTTTTATCACTTTCGGTTTGCGCCCAATATTCGGACAGCAAAAGATAATTGTACAAACGTTCTTTTTCGTTTGAACTGAACTCTATGTTGTGATGGATTTCTTCCAAATATTTGGCTTCATCCAATGGGATGAGTGTTTGGGCATGCAAAGCCATTGACAAAGCCAGAGTGAAGAGCATCGATACCAGAATTTTCAACATGAAGTGGCGTGTTAATTTGCAAATATCATAAAAAAACCAAGCTGTTGAACTGTGCTGGAAAAAATCATGGTTTACCCTTAGAAAAAAAATCAAGGTATTCTATGATTGTCCTTTTTTTATATTTCATTGAAATTTGCTGCAATAATTACACAAATAAAAATGAACAAAATGAAGAAAAGAATTGTTTTTGTAGGCATTTTATCGATGATGATGTTGGGAACAACATCAACAAGTTGTAGCAGTGATGACAATGGATACGAAGAGTTGACTAAAGGATCGGTTGATGTCGTTGTAGGAACTTATGTTGGGACATTGAATGCCAACATCGTTGATGCAGATGCGTCTGTTTGGTATGATGCAGTCATTCTAGTGACCAAGGATGGAGAAGGGCGCATGAAAGTGTCAGCGCAACCAGGTCAACCTTATTCATCAGTGACCCCCAAGACGTTTACCGTTGAGTCGTCCTATATCTATGAAGACAATACGTATGATGTCTTGAGTTTGATAGGTAGTTTAGAAGGTTATTTTACTTATACGGGCGCAAACAAGAATTTGTCGATTTTTACCCAGAAACAATCGGAAACAGACATTAGTTATTCTTTTGAAGGAACAAAACAATAAGATGAGAAATTTGCATTTGTTGTTGCCGCTAGCGATTGTATTGGTTTCTTGCCAACAGAAAAACGGGGAAGAAGCGGCGCTGGAAATAGTAGCAGATGAAGTTGAGCAAAGTTCAACTGAAACGGTGGCTCAAGAAATCGAAGCGGTTGCTTTGGACTGGGAGAAAATACCTTATTCCCATGCGGACATTGGCGTTTTTCCATATTTTACTTTGCCAGAGGGTTTAACCACAAGAAACAGAATTTTTGACAAAAAATATGATGTTTGTTTTTTTCCAATCAACGGAACCATGACGCCTTTTGAGGGAAGATTGTACAAAGTAGATGTCGTGGGTGAAGAGGATTTTTCCAAAAGATATTTTGAAAAAAGCATGGAAGATTATTTGCTGTCAATTGGTGCTGTCAAAATATTTGAAGGAGAGATCAGCAGTGACGAATATTACCGTTTTTCTCCACAAGATTACAATATGGGAAATGCAGGCGGCATTGGTTATGTGGGTGAAAATATTCATTTCTATGCTTTGCGTTCCAAAGAACAAGGAAATATTTACATTCAATTTACTTCCGACAATGCAGCTGGGAAATTGAATGTGTTGCTTGAAGAAGCTTTTGTACAAACGATGACCAAAGTATTGGCGGATGAGATTGTGAGTGATTTGTCGGCCAAAGGAAAGTCGATCTTACACATCAATTTTGAAGTGGATCAATCGGCGATTGCTTCCGATGGAAAAGAGGTTGTGCGTCAAATTGCAAAAGCGCTTCAGCAAGATCCTTCGTTGCATGTTTCGATTGAAGGACACACGGACAGCGATGGTGATTTGTCCCACAACAAAAAATTGTCCAATGATCGGGCGTACGCTGTGATGCGTTTTTTGGTTTCAGAAGGCATCGAGCAGTCCAGGTTGACGGCCAAAGGATTTGGATCTGAAAAACCGATGTTGCCCAATGATTCGGAAAGCAACAAAGCCAAAAACCGCAGGGTGGAATTGGTGAAAGTCAAATAGTTTAGTGTCAACTGCTTCTGTTTTTTTTAGAAGCAGTTTTTTTTATTTTTCTGATTGCTTCAGTATGGCTTGGTTGATTTTTTTGACAAAGCCAGGTCCTTCATAAATGAATCCTGTATAAATTTGAATCAAATCTGCCCCTGCAGCCAGTTTGTCCAAGGCATCTTGGGGCGAATGAATGCCGCCGACACCGATGATGGAAAAAGACTTTTCGCTTTTTTCGGCCAGAAACCGAATGATTTCAGTGGATCTTTTGGTCAATGGTTTGCCACTCAAGCCGCCTGTTTCCGTTTGGTTTTCTGAGTGCAAATTGTCTCTTAAAATGGTGGTGTTGGTCGCGATGACGCCTGCAATTTTGGTGGATTGAACGATGTCGATGATGTCGAGCAATTGTTCGTTGGTCAAATCAGGCGAGATTTTCAATAAAATCGGTTTGTTTTTTGGTTTTGCCGCATTTTTATTTTGCAAAGCTTGCAACAAATTCATCAAAGGCGTTTTGTCTTGCAATTCCCTCAAATTGGGCGTATTGGGACTGCTGACATTGACCACGAAATAATCCACCACGTCATACAAAGCATCAAAACAAGTTTCATAATCTTGAACCGCTTTTTCATTGGGTGTGATTTTGTTTTTGCCAATGTTGCCACCGATTAAAACTGAATTGTTTTTTTTCAAACGGCGAACCGCAGCTTCCACGCCATCGTTGTTGAAACCCATGCGGTTGATGATGCCTTGGTCTTCCACCAAACGAAACAAACGTTTTTTGGGATTGCCATTTTGTGCTTTTGGTGTCAAAGTGCCGATTTCTATGAACCCAAATCCAAGTGAAGCCAATTCTTGGTACAATTTGGCATCTTTGTCAAATCCAGCGGCCAATCCCACAGGATTTTTAAATTTCAATCCAAAAACTTCTCTTTCCAATCGCGGGTCTTCGATGCAGTAAGATTTTTTGAGCATTTGAGGAATCCCTGGCAGTCGGTGGGATAATTTCAATAAGGAAAAAGTAAAATGATGGACTTTTTCTGGATCAAATTGAAAAAACAAAGGACGAAGAAAGGATTTGTACATAACCAATAGCTCTTCGGCAAAATTAAACAAAATAAAAATCCTGCCAAGCGATTTTCCTGACAGGATTTTTCAATCTGATGCTATGGTGTTTATTTGGCCAAATAACCGCCATCAATTGGATAATAAGCGCCAGTGGCAAAAGAAGATTTGTCCGAAGCCAGCCACAAAACCAATTCAGCCACTTCATTCGGCTCGCCCAATCTTTGGAAAGCATGTTGTGACGCCAAGAAATTGATCGCTTGTTCGTCCATTGCATTGTCCACCAAAGGGGTTTTGATGAATGCTGGGCCAACGGCATTGATGCGGACATTTTCGGTGCCATATTCCCAAGCAGAAGATTTGGTCAAACCAATCACGCCGTGTTTTGCGGCAGAATAAGCAGAAGAATTGGCAAAGCCAACATCGCCTAAAATGGATGCCATGTTGATGATGCTTCCGCCCACTTTTTTGATTTCAGGAATTTGAAAGTGCATCCCATAAAAAACGCCATTCAAATTGATGTCGATGACTTTTTTCCAACCTTCTATCGATAAATCTGCTACTTTGTTGGCTTCTCCGCCAATTCCAGCATTGTTGACCGCGATGTGCAAGGCGCCAAATTTCTCTACCGTTTTCTCAACCATCATCTGATTGGCTTCAACAGAAGAAGCGTCTGCTTGGATGAACAAGCAGTTTTCGCCTAATTTTTTGGCCAATTCAGTGCCCAATTGTTCGTTCAAGTCAGTGATGACAACTTTTGCGCCTTCTTCAATAAACAATTCTGCACATGCTTTTCCGATGCCTGAAGCACCACCAGTAATCAAAGCTACTTTTCCTTCGAGTGTTTTCATTTTTATATTGATTTTAGAATAATTCATTCGCTTTTTTGATAGAGGAAAGTTAATGAAAGTTTTGCAGACAAAAGATGATGCAAATCATTGCGTGAAAAAGCTGACAGCGTTTCAGCATAAATTCATAGTTTTGCGGAATGAAAGTTCTTCCATATAAAAATTTATTCATCGGCATTACCGACGCTTTGAACAACATATTTTTCAACCAAAAATATGCGAGCCATGAAATTGAAAAAGTCTTGAAATCCAATCGTCAATGGGGTAGCAAGGACCGCGCATTCATTGCGGAAACTGTGTATGATACCATTCGTTGGAAAAGAATGATCGAGGCATCGATGGGACGTACCTTGAGTCCAGAATCCATTTGGGAATTTGTGGGCACTTGGTTTGTATTGGAAGGACAAGAATTGCCCAAGTGGGAAGAATTCAAAAAGCTCAACAAGAAAAATATCTTGAAAAGAAACCATGCAGCTACTGAAAATAATTTCCCAGTTAGTCAGTCGATTCCAGATTGGATGGATGAATTGGGGAGCAAAGAATTGGGCGATGCTGTTTGGCGAAATGAAGTAGAAACGATGAACAAAACGGCTTCTATCGTCCTTCGAACCAATCGCTTGAAAGGGAAACGGACTGAATTGCAAAAGAAATTGAAAAAGGAAGGCATAGAAACTGAAGCTTTGGCCAATTATCCAGATGCTTTGGTTTTGGTAGAAAGAGCCAATGTGTTTAGAACCGAAGCTTTCAAAGAAGGATTGTTTGAAGTGCAAGATGCAGGCTCTCAGTTGATCGCTGATTATTTGAGTGTAATGCCTGGAATGCGTGTGGTAGATGCTTGCGCTGGAGCCGGTGGGAAAACTCTGCACTTGGCGGCTTTGATGGAAAACAAAGGACAAATTTATGCGATGGATATCCACGAATGGAAATTGCAAGAACTGAAAAAACGCGCCAAAAGAAATGGTGTTCAAAATATACAAACCAAATTGATCGATTCGACCAAAACCATCAAGCGTTTGGAGAATTCTGTCGATCGATTGTTGTTGGACGCACCCTGCAGTGGTTTGGGGGTTTTGAGAAGAAATCCGGATGCCAAGTGGAAATTGTCTGCGGAATTCATTGAGAACATCAAAAAAGAACAGGAAAATATTTTGAACAGCTATTCGAAAATGGTCAAAGGTGGTGGTGCCATGGTTTATGCGACATGTTCGATTTTGCCAAGTGAGAACCAAGAGCAAGTTCAAAAATTCTTGAAAGCCCATCCAGAATTTACCTTAAAAAGAGAAAAGCAATTGTTGCCTTCTCAAAGTGGTTTTGATGGATTTTATATGGCGTATTTGGAAAAAGATGTTTAATTTTACTTCAAAGTTTTCAAGTTCATGCAGTTTCTGACCAGACATTGTTCAATATTTTTTTCACCCAAAATTCAATGAGCCTATGCAAGATGTGGATACATTGTTTTTGGAAGTGAGCAAGGCCATAGATGAGCAGAATTTGGCGGAGGCGAAAACTTTGTTGGAGGAAATTCTGACCATCGATCCCGCGTATGGTCGTGCGCACAATCATTTGGGGTGGATTTATGAAACCAAAATCAAAGACTTTGAACGCGCAAAAATGCATTATGAATTTGCTTTGAAATTCTGCCAAGACACCTATCCAGTGGTTTATCTCAATTATGGTTATTTGTTGTTGGAACATGGGCAATTGGATGCTGCGGAGAAAATCATTGCCAAAGGACTGACCGTTCAAGGCGTGGACCGATCGACTTTGTACTACCAAAAAGGAAAAGTGGCGGAACAGCGGATGCAGTTGAACCGGGCGTTGGACTATTACCAACAAGCGTATCGAATGAATGTCAGCAAAGATTTGGAATCCCTGTTGAGCATTGAGATCAATCGGGTCAAATCCAAATTGAGTTTTTGGGAAAAAATGAAAATCAAACTGGGGATTTTCTAAAGATAAGCTTTGAAAGACTTGACCTGATTTGAATTATCCTTAACTTTATCAACATTAAATTATACCTATCATGAGATACCATAAAATAGGGAAAATCCCTTCAAAAAGACACGTTGTATTCAAAGATGATCAAGGCAAATACTTGTACGAGCAATTGTTTGGAACAGAGGGTTTCAGCGGCGTTTCTTCTTTGCTTTACCACATTCACCGTCCGACACAGATTGTCAAAGTAGGAGAAGCGATTGATGTTTCGCCAGTGGCAGCGATCGATAAAAATATAGAACCGCGTTTGGTTAAAGGATTTGATGTTCAGCCAACCGATGATTTTTTAGAAGCCAAAACCGATATGTTTTTCAACAACGATTTGGTGGTGGGTGTAGCAGCGCCCAAAAAATCGATGACCGATTACTTTTACAAGAACGGCCACTGTGACGAAATGATCTTTGTGCACAAAGGGAAAGGTGTTTTGAAAACTTTTTTGGGGGACATCGCTTTTGGATATGGGGATTATTTGATCATTCCGAGAGGGACGATTTACCAATTTGAATTTGAATCTGAAGACAACCGTTTGTTGTACTTGGAGTCCTTTTCTCCGATAGAAACGCCAAGACGTTACCGCAACCATTATGGACAATTGTTGGAGCATTCGCCTTTTTGTGAACGCGACATGAGATTGCCAGAATACCGCGAGCCGATTGACGAAAAAGGAGAATTTGTCGTGAAAGTAAAAAAACAAGGAAAAATTTATCCGATCACTTATGCTACTCATCCTTTTGATGTGGTGGGTTGGGATGGTTTTTTCTATCCTTATGCTTTTTCGATCCATGATTTTGAGCCCATTACTGGACGCATCCATCAACCGCCACCAGTGCACCAGAATTTTGAAGGAAACAATTATGTGGTTTGTTCATTTGTGCCGAGATTGTATGATTACCATCCCGATGCAGTGCCGGCGCCGTACAATCATTCCAACATCGATTCGGAAGAGATTTTGTACTATGTCGATGGCGATTTCATGAGCAGAAACCACATTGAAAAAGGGTATTTCACCTTGCATCCAGGTGGCGTGGTCCATGGGCCTCATCCCGGTGCGATGGAAAGAAGTGTGGGGCAAAAGTCTACCGAAGAATTGGCGGTGATGATTGATCCATTTCATCCTGTGAAATTGACCCAAGCGGCAGCGGATTTGCAAGACGCTTCCTATTTGAAAAGCTGGTTGGAACCATAATTTAGCATGATTTCATTGCATAAAATAGACAGAGCGCTTGGTAACAGGCGCTTTTTTTTGTTTTTAAATGAACAGTTGTTGTGTTCTCTCATAAAACAATGAGATATTGGATTGAATTCATTTAGGTCGTTCAAATTCATTGAAATTAGAAATAAATAACTATTTTCGTCTGAATTAAACACGAGAAAATTAAATTAACACACAGCACATTCACATGAGATTTTCATATATTTTATTTTTCGCCATCTTTACCAGTGCATTGACTTTGGGTCAATCGATCCAAGTCAATCCCGCTGCAAGTCCAGAAAGTAGCATGGATGCGTTTACTTTAACCAAAGACGTTTTGATTTCCGGTGGAGGTTGTTCAGAAATTTCTAATTTTAGTTACAAAGAGAACAATGCTCAAAAATATCCTTCAGCCAATCGAAGTTGGGGGTATTTTACGAAAGGCAACTCAGCTTTTCCTTTTGAGGATGGAATTGTTTTAACGACAGGCTATGCCAAGAGAACAGAAGGGCCGAGTGCAGGAAATACATCCGATACTGGAAGTGGTTGGACAGGAGATCCAGATGCCAATGTTTTGGCAGGAAATCGACCAACATTTAATGTCACAGTGTTTGAATTTGATTTTGTTCCTTACAATGACGAGATTTCATTCAATTATATTTTTGCATCGCATGAGTATCCAGATTTTGCATGTCAAGCTTTTAACGATGTATTTGGTTTCATCATCAGTGGACCAGGCATTACCGCAGATCCAGGTTTGACAGGGAAGAATATTGCGCTTTTACCCAATGGGGATCCAGTGACCATTAATAATGTAAATAACAAAGGTTGCGGAGATGCTACTTATTATGTAGCAGGACCTTTTCCGTATATTCGACATGGAGGTAGGACGACTGTATTAACGGCTTCGTCTCCTGTAGTCGCTGGTCAGACTTATCATATCAAATTGTTGATTGCTGATACTGTTGATACTCAGTACGACTCCGCTGTTTTTTTAGAAGCCGGTTCTTTTGATTTGGGATCGAATTTGATGGACATTGATGGCAATGTTTTGGGCGTTGAAGAATTGGTTTGTGGTGTGGAGGAATTTCTTTTGCATGCGAATGTTTTGGTGGCGAATCCAACCTATCAGTGGTCTTACAATGGCGTGGAAATTCCAGGCGCTACAGACAGTGAATACATAGCAACGCAAACAGGGAAATATTCAGTACACATCCAATCAGCAGATTGTGAGTCAGAAGCTGAAGTGCTTTTGATTTTTAGTGATACGCCCGAAGTTCATCCCTTTGAGGTCTCGGTCTGTGGATTAGGAGGAAGTTATGAATTTGATTTATCGGATTATGAAAGTGACATATCCATCTCTCCAGACATTCATTTTACTTATTATACGACAGCAGAAGGTGCAAACAATGAAACGCTCGCCGACTTGATTCCGAACTTTCAAAATTACACCGTTCCAGCAGGAACAACGGTGGTTTATGTAAGGGTACAAAATGAAAAAGGTTGTTTTGATGTGGCGGAATTGACGTTGATCGTGATTGATCAGCCAATTACGCAAGCAGTGATTTATCCCATTTGTGATGTCGGCAATGATGGGGAAGAAATATTTGATTTGGAAAGCCAACGAGCGGAATTGGTCATTGGCAATTTCCAAGATTTTATTTTCGAATTTTATACGGATGCTGCCTTGACGGATTTGATTCTCAATCCAGAAGCGTACACCAATCTCAGCAACCCACAAGTGATCTATGTGAAAATTTATTCAATCAATGATCCTCAAGCAACTTGTCATGTGGTCGAAACTTTGACGCTTCAACTGAATGAGATGCCTGTGGTACAGGATTTCGAGGATTTGCGCTGTGCGATTGGTGGAAGTTATACTTTTGATTTAACGGATTATGACCAAGAGATTTCGACCACAGCCAATAGTACATTTGCATATTATACTACACAAAATGGTGCGGAAAATGAGGTGCCAGCGGATTTGATTCCGAACTTTCAAAATTACACCGTTCCAGCAGGAACAACGGTGGTTTATGTAAGGGTGGAAACGGACCAAGGTTGTTTTGAAGTTGCAGCATTGACGTTGATCGTGATTGAAGAAGCGGATACACAAGCAGTGATTTATCCCATTTGTGATATCGACAATGATGGGGAAGAAATATTTGATTTGGAAAGCCAACGGGCGGAATTGGTCATTGGCAATTTCCAAGATTTTATTTTCGAATTTTATACCGATGCTGCCTTGACGGATTTGATTCCCAATCCAGAAGCGTACACCAATCTCAGCAATCCACAAGTGATCTATGTGAAAATTTATTCGATCAATGATCCTCAAGCAACTTGTCATGTGGTAGAAACTTTGACGCTGCAACTGAATGAGATGCCTGTGGTGCAGGATTTCGAGGATTTGCGCTGTGCGATTGGCGGAAATTATACCTTTGATTTAACGGATTATGACCAAGAAATTTCGACCACAGCCAATAGTACATTTACGTATTATACGACACAAAATGGTGCGGAAAATGAGGTGCCAGCGGATTTAATTCCGAATTTTCAAAATTACACCGTTCCAGCAGGAACAACGGTGGTTTATATAAGGGTGGAAACGGACCAAGGTTGTTTTGAAGTTGCAGCATTGACGTTGATCGTGATTGAAGAAGCGGATACACAAGCAGTAATTTATCCCATTTGTGATATCGACAATGATGGGGAAGAAATATTTGATTTGGAAAGCCAACGGGCGGAATTGGTCATTGGCAATTTCCAAGATTTTATTTTCGAATTTTATACGGATGCTGCCTTGACGGATTTGATTCCCAATCCAGAAGCGTACACCAATCTCAGCAATCCACAAGTGATTTATGTGAAAATTTATTCAGTATTGGATCCTCAAGCAACTTGTCATGTGGTAGAAACTTTGACGCTTTATGTAGAAGAATTTCCTTTGTTGCAAGATGACACCATTGAAATTTGTGATGATTTGAATGAAGGAAGCAAAAGAATTGATTTAAGAGACAACAACATTGTGCTTACGCCAGGTTTTGATTTGGACATTCGTTATTATTTAGGCGTTGGCGGACCAGAAATTTTGAATCCAGAAGATTTTGAAATCACAGATCCAATCACCGAAATTCACGTGGTGGTAACCAAATTGAATCCTTTGCATTTGGCTTGTGAGGAATCCAGAATTTTGACCATTATCCTACATGATGCGCCTGATGTTTCTGAAGATGTGGCCATTTTGGAAAGTTGTGTGTTGACGCCGATTTCTACTTTTTATCTTCCAGATGCCAATGATGATTTGGTGGAAAGTACAGTGGGCTTGACATTTAGTTATCATTTTAGTTACCAAGATGCGTTGGACAATGTGAATCCTTTGCCATTTGATTATTTAAGTGTTAGTCAATTGCAAATTGTTTATGCGCGTTTTGAGAATGCTTTGGGTTGTTTTGATATTGGGGAGATAGAATTGAGCACAGTTTTTCAACAGCAAACCATTGCGGATGTGTACCAAATTTGTGATGATCCTTATCAAATTTATGATGGCATTGAAAGTTTTGATTTGACTTCGATGGAACTGACAATTGAAGCTGCTTTGGGTGGTGATGATTATGAATTGAGCTATTATACAACTTTAGAAGATGCTTTAAGTGGAAACAATGAAATTCTCAATCCAACTGATTATAAAAACATTAGCAATTCACAAGTGATTTATGTCCGTGCAGGAATTGGTCCCTACCATTGTGCAGGAATTGTTGATTTTACCATTGAAGTTTTGGAAAATCCAGCCATGGAATTGATCGAGGAATTGACTTTTTGTGCCAATGAATCCACCAAAAAGTTTTTGTACAAAGAAGGTACATTTGATACGTATACTTGGTACAATTCCGATGGTCAGGTGATTTCCAATTCGACCACTGTGTATTTTGACCAACCGGGCACCTACACTTTGGAGGTAAGCATGAATGATCTTCCTTGTCCATCAAGAAGAGATGTAGAAGTGAAATTTAGTCCAACGCCTGTGATTGATAATATTTTTGTCGATGGACAAACTGTGACCATTCACGTTTCTGGCGGAGTTAGTCCTTATGAATACAGTTACAACAATGGAGTTTTGTGGACGCCTAATCACATTATGTACAATTTTCCTTCGGGGGTTTACGACATGATTGCCCGTTCCAAAGACGGTTGTGTGTCTGATCCCAAGACTTTTGGCGTTTTGGGTATTACCAATTTTATTTCACCCAATGGAGATGGCAAAAACGATGTGTGGGAAATCAAAGGATTGGAAGCTTATCCAAACACCAATTTGAAAATATTTGACCGATATGGAAAAATGTTTGTTGATCGAAATTTGGACTCAGGTTTCAGATGGGACGGGACTTATTTGGGAAGAACGGTTCCTTCGGGAGATTATTGGTACATCATAGCTTTAGAAGATGGTCGAAAGATCATGGGGCATATTTCTGTTCGTGCATCGAAATAAGCTTACTTTTGCAACATGATAGATTGGAACAATTTTAAAATGCAAGCCAAAACCTTCTTTGGTTTTGAAGCAGTTTTGGTGGAGGAATTAAAAGCCTTGGGTGGAGCAGATGTCGAAGTGAAAAATCGTTTGGTGGAATTCAAAGGTGATTTGGGATTCTTGTACAAAGCGAACTATAGCTTGTCCACTGCGCTGCGCATCATGGTGCCCATTCATAGTTTTTCTGTGAAAAATGAGCACCAATTGTACGATCGATTCAAGAGATTTCCATGGGAAAACTATTTGGACGTGGACCAAACTTTTGTGATTGATGCCACGGTACATTCCCAGTATTTTACCCATTCTCATTATGCGGCTTTGAAAGTCAAAGATGCGATTGTAGATCGTTTCCATGAAAATTTCAACCAAAGGCCGAGCGTTGACAAAGATTTCCCAGACATGGTGTTCAATCTGCACATCAGCCATGACAAAGTCACGCTTTCTTTGGACAGCAGTGGAGAATCTTTGCACCGCCGCGGTTACAAAGTCGAACATGGCATAGCGCCCATCAATGAAGTTCTGGCAGCAGGATTGTTGAAAATAGCAGGTTGGGACGGCAAAGGCAACTTACTTGATCCGATGTGTGGTTCAGGAACTTTCTTGACCGAAGCTGCGATGATGGCGGCCAACATTCCACCACAAATTCACCGGAAAAAATTCGCTTTTGAAAAATGGCGGGATTTTGATGTGAATTTGTTTGAGAAGATCAAAGGCACGCGACTTGAACGCATCCAAGAATTCAACGGGAAAATTGTCGGTTACGACATCGATCCGACGACTTTGGGCATTGCGGAAAAGAATGTTGTTAATGCCAATTTGGAAGATTTCATCGAAGTGAAATACCAAGATTTTTTCCAGTCAGAAAAAGATTTGTTCCCTGTTTTGGTGGTTTTTAATCCGCCTTACAACCAACGATTGGAAAGTGACAACGAGGTGTTGTACCAAAAGATTGGTGACACTTTGAAACACAATTATCCCAATACTTTTGCGTGGTTCATCACTTCTGATTTGACTGCGAAAAAGTATGTCGGTCTGCGCCCTTCCAAAAGAGTGAAAATATTCAATGGAAAGTTAGAATGCGATTTTCTGCGGTATGATATTTATGAAGGCAGCAGGAAAAACAAAGAGAATTGATTCGCTTTATTCTTCTGTTTTGACCAAAATCATCGTTGCAATGTCGCTTGTCATTAACATCAAACGTTGTCCGTCATCAACCAAACTGTAGCGATTGATGGTTTTTAAGGCGTTGAGAAAAGCCGCCTCATTGACGTTTTGACAAAACATTCTGGTCGAAGCCCAAGTGTTCGTGTGGAATTGAATGCTTTTGTTTTCTGATTGGTAACTGCCAGCAATGTTGTTGCAACCATTGTTGCCCGCCACTTTGTTTTGGTCGACAAAATTGAGGTAAGGCATTTGCATCTTGTACAAATCTTTCACGTTTTTGCCATCAACTGGTGACATATATTCCAATGTCCATTTCCCCAACAATTCATTTGAACTTTGGGCTGCATTTTCAATTGGATTTTCTGTAGGCATTTCCGCAACGATTTTTTGGGATTGACAAGCGGCTGTGATGAATACCAACAAGCCCAAGATAACTTCTCTCATATTTCAAGCGATTTTATTGGCTAAGATAGGGAAAAGCAATGTTTCGGATGGATTTGTTGATATATTTTTGGTTAAATTATTCCTTTTCATCTTAAAAGGGTTATTTTTGTTTTTTTAAATATAAAGAAAACACGCAAGCAATATGAAATTCATAGTATCAAGCAGTAATTTATTGAAGAATGTCAACCTGATCAGTGGTGTCATCAATACCAACAATACTTTGCCTATTTTGGATAATTTTCTTTTTGAATTAGAAGAAAATCGTTTGACCATCACAGGTTCAGATTTAGAAACCACAATTTCTACTTCTTTGGAAGTCGAATCCTCGGATGTGATCAAAATTGCGGTGCCTTCTAAAATACTTTCTGATACCTTGAAAACCTTTCCAGAACAACCCTTGACCTTCATTAAAAAAGAAGACAATCTGATGGAAATTGTTTCTGAACAAGGAAATTACCAAATTGCTTTGGAAACAGCGGATGAATATCCGGAAACACCTGAAATTCATGATGCAAGTACCACCGTTTTACAGGCGGGAGTTTTGTCAGAAGCAATCTCAAAAACCATTTTCGCGACTGGAAATGATGAGTTGAGACCAGTGATGACCGGTGTGTTTTTTCAAGCAGGTCAAGACAATTTCCGTTTCGTCGCTACAGATGCCCACCGTTTGGTGAAATATACACGACATGATTTGCGCTCTGATGAAACTGCAGAATACATCATGCCCAAAAAGCCTTTGAACTTATTGAAAAACATTTTGGCGGGCAGCAATGACGATGTAAGTGTGGAATACAACCAAACCAATACGCGTTTTTCATACCAAAACATCGTGTTGACTTGTCGTTTGATCGATGGGAAATACCCAAATTACGAAGCAGTCATTCCCAAAGAAAATCCCAATGTTTTGACGATCAACCGAAATTTGTTTTTGATTTCATTGAAACGTGTGGCGATTTTCTCCAACAAAACGACCAACCAAGTGCGATTGAAATTGTCTGGAAGTTCATTGGTCATCAATGCAGAAGACATGGATTATTCGAGCAAAGCAGAAGAAAGATTGCCTTGCGATTACAATGGAGCTGACATGCAAATTGGTTTCAATTCGAAATTCTTGATCGAGATTTTGAACAATTTACAATCCGATGACATCACTTTGGAAATGTCAGAACCGAGCCGCGCTGGAATCATCAAACCAGTCGATGGATTGGAAGAAGGCGAAGAAATATTGATGTTGGTGATGCCGGTAATGTTGAATGCTTAATTCGAAACTTGATAAAACGTTCAAGTTCAAGACGAATCAAAAATATTTATGAAAATATCATACAATTGGCTTCTTTCTCATATCAAAACTGATGTTGAAGTCCAAAAACTAAGTGAAATTCTGACCAATACAGGTTTGGAAGTAGAAGGGATCGAAGACCAAGGAAATCCTAAAAATTACTTAGAAGGCGTTGTGGTAGGAAAAGTGATTTCTTTGGAAAAACACCCCAATGCCGACAAATTAAAAATCGCGATGGTGGACATCGGTGAAGCCGAACCCTTGCAAATTGTTTGTGGCGCGCCCAATATCGCAGAAGAACAAAAAGTGCCTGTCGCAACGGTCGGCAGTCATTTGCCAACGCCCGATGGCGGAACTTTTAAAATTACCCAAGCCAAGCTAAGAGGCGTTGCATCCTTTGGGATGATTTGCTCTGAGGCAGAGTTGGGAATGAACAACAACCATGATGGAATCTGGGTTTTGGAACCCGCTTACAAAGTAGGCACGCCTTTGGGCGAATTGTTTCAAAAGTCGAATGCCGATGTGTTGATTGAAATTGGTTTGACACCTAATCGCTCAGATGCGATGAGTCACTTTGGTGTGGCGAGGGATTTGAATGCCGCTTTGAATGTGTTGAATTTGAAAACAGAATTGTTGCCCATTTCAACCGAAGGCTTTGATGCTTTGGAGCGCAAAGGCGAAAATCCAATCCAAATTGAGGTGAAAGAGCCCACATTGGCCATGCGCTATGCTGGAATTTATTTGGAAAACATTCAAGTTAAAGCTTCTCCGCTTTGGTTGAAAGAACGATTGAAAACCATTGGTTTGCAATCACTCAACAATGTGGTCGACATCACCAATTATATTTTGCATGACTTGGGGCAGCCTTTGCATGCTTTTGATGCTGCAAAAATTGCGCAACATAAAATCATTGTTCAAAAATTGCCCAAAGGCGAAAAGTTCACCACTTTGGAAGGGGTTGAACGAACATTGAACGGCGAAGAATTGATGATTTGTGACGGCAATGGAGGCATGTGCATGGCAGGAGTCTATGGTGGGATCCACTCTGGCGTGACTGAAAATACCCAAAGCATCTTCTTGGAAAGCGCTTATTTTCAACCTGTTTCCATTCGAAAGTCAGCGAAATTCCATCATTTGAATACCGATGCTTCTTTTCGTTTTGAGAGAGGAACCGATCCGAACATGGTTTTGGTTGCTTTGAAAAAAGCAGTGGAATTGTTGGTGAAATATGCCGATGCGAAAATCGTTGGTGAAATTTATGACCACTATCCACAACCGATCGAACACCAAAAAATCGCTTTGCGTTACCATAAAATCGATCAACTTTTGGGCGAACGCTTGCACCGCGAAAACATCAAAGAAGTATTGAAATCTTTGGACATCACCATTCTGTCGGAAAGCAATGAAACTTTGGAAGTCAGTGTGCCACCTTATCGTGCGGATGTGCAAAGAGAAGTGGATTTGATAGAGGAAATTCTTCGAATTTACGGATACAATAAAATCAAAACCCCTGAAAAAGTTTCTTTTTCTGTGGTGAAAAATGAAGGAAAAAATGCACTGCGCATAGAAAATACCATTGCGAATGCTTTGGTTGCGCAAGGTTTTTTTGAAGCGATGAACAATTCAGTGATCAAATTGTCGGACATAGAAACCTTTGGTTTGGATGCGCAAACTGCGGTCAAATTGTTGAATCCATTGAGTTCAGATTTGGCGTTGATGCGTCCTTCGATGTTGCCTGGTTTGTTGAGCAACGCAGCTTTCAATATCAACCGAAAAAACAACCAACTCAAATTGTTTGAGTTTGGAAAAGTGTATTTCAAGGAAAATCAACAGCACAGTGAAACCTATCGTTTGGCCTTGATGGTCTCTGGTCCGAAAGCTTCAGAAAATTGGGTTACGCCGAGTCAAAAAGCAAGTTTCTTTACTTTGAAAGGTGTCGTCGTGCAATTGATGAAAAAAATAGGCATCACCAATTTCCAAGAAATTCCTTATCAGAATGTGAATTATGAGGATGCGATTGCTTTGACGGTCAATGGTAAACAAATTGCCAATCTGGGCGTGGTCAATCAAAAATTGGCCAAGCAATTGGACGTGGATCAGGCAGTGTTCATTGCTGAAATTGATTGGAGCGAATGGGTAAAGTTGGCCATGGCACATCAAATTGATTACAAAAATCCATCCAAATTTCCAGCAGTGAAAAGGGATTTGGCTTTGTTGATTGACCAAGGGATTTCGTACCAGGATTTGCATGCCTCTTGCATGAAGTTGGATTTGGATTTGTTGAAATCGATTCAGTTGTTTGATGTGTATGAGGGAGATAAGTTGCCGGAAGGCAAGAAGTCTTATGCGATGACATTCCTATTGCAAGATGAACAAAAAACTTTGAATGATCATGAAATTGAAGCGGTGATGCAACAATTAATTCATAACTTTGAAGTCAACTTTCAAGCAGAATTGAGAAGTTAAATTTAGATTTGAACCCAAAAACCATCATTTCATGAAAAAAATCATCGCTACTTTTGTTTTTAGTCTATTTGTTTTTTCTTGTACGACTTCGACCATCACGAGTTTTGATCAAGTTCAAAAAGTGATTTTAGAGAACCAATGGTTGTTGCAAGACGAGAATGGAACGGTGTTGAGCTTTAACAATTCGCCCGTAGATTTGAGTTTCTCAAAAGAAGATCAATTGAAAGCGCATGGTTTTTCGGGGTGCAACCGATTTTTCACGAATGCAACGCTGACGGCTGAGAAAATTCAATTTGGTCAAATGGGGGCGACGATGATGGCTTGTCCAGAGATGGAAACAGAACAAACTTACTTGAGCTTGTTGGCGATGGTGGACAACTATGAGGTTTCAGGCAAAGAATTGAAATTGTTTCAAGGAAAGGTGTTGTTGCTTCGTTTTCTGGCCAAATAAGTTGCAAGACTTCACCTCAAATATCATTTGATTTCAACAAATTAACATTCAATTACTCGAATTCCCTTGTTTAGAAAAGGGGATTTGCGGTGGTTTTTGTATATTTGGGAACTTAAATTTACTTTATATTTCCCTATGTCAACAACCAAAAATTATCCCATTTATACGATTACAAAGCCTTTACAAAGATTCATTCAACAAGAAAAATCCGGTGGAATCGTGCTGGGGATCAATGTGGTTTTGGCATTGATTATCGCCAATTCACCTTGGGCAGGACACTATTTTGATATTTTGAAATACCATTTTGGTTTGTACTTCAATGGTTCAGCCTTGATCGATTTGAGCTTGTTGCATTGGATCAATGATGGTTTGATGGCCATTTTTTTCTTTGTGGTTGGTTTGGAATTGAAACGGGAATTTGTTGGGGGCGAATTGTCTCAACCGAGAAAAGCGATGTTGCCGATTTTTGCAGCTTTGGGCGGAATGATCGTCCCTGCAGCGGTGTATTTGTTTTTTAATCCAAGTGGAGAAGTGCACAGCGGTTGGGGAATTCCGATGGCCACAGACATTGCATTCGCTTTGGGTGTTTTGTATTTGTTGGGCAACAGAGTGCCGATGGCTTTGAAGGTGTTTTTGACCGCTTTGGCGATTGTAGATGATTTGGGCGCAGTGATGGTGATTGCACTTTTCTATACTTCAGATATTTCTATGATGAGTTTGGTGATCGGATTGGTCTTGGCGGGTATCATGTACATTGGCAATCGAATGGGCGTGCGCAGCATCTTGTTTTATGGCATCATCGGAATCGGTGGCGTTTGGACGGCCTTTTTATTGTCGGGTGTACATGCTACAATCGCAGCCGTCATCGCAGCATTCATGATTCCAGCAGATGTTCAAATCAAAGAACAGACTTTCATCAAAAGCATTCAAAAGCAGTTGAGACTGTTCATGAATTTGGATCCAAAAGATGAGATTCCAACTTTGACGGAAGAGCAGGTGCATGTTTTGTCTGAAATCAAAGAAGAAACCAAACGAGCGATGCCACCTTTGCAGCGATTGGAACATAAAATGCACCCTTATGTGACTTTCGTGATTTTGCCCATTTTTGCTTTGGCCAACGCTGGTGTTTCCTTGGCCATCAATCCAGAAGAATTGTTCAGCACCAATGTTGCGTTGGGCGTAGCGATGGGCTTGTTGGTTGGAAAAGTTGTAGGAATTGTCGGCTTCACGATGTTGTTGATCAAATTGAAAGTGGCAGTTTTTCCTGAAGGAATGAATGTGAAGAATTTATTTGGCTTGAGTTTGTTGGCAGCGATTGGTTTCACCATGTCGCTGTTCATTACTTCTTTGGCTTTTACGCATGAAGAATACATGACGCAAGCGAAAATAGGCATTTTTGCCGCATCGATTATCGGTGGGGTTTTGGGCTATCTGTTGTTGAAACAATCAGGAAAGGAGGTGACTACAACAGCGAAAGAATAACTTTCAACGGCTGTTCGTCACGCGTCAATGAATTGTTATCTCATTGGCAATTCGTCTGCACTGCAATCATTTCAAGGCGTAAATCCTCACTTTCTTCTTTTTCAGTCGTGTATTGTTGAGTTGTTCGATCAATTGTTCTGCGAATTCAGCAGGAACAGCAACAAAAGCACAATCTTGTTTTAACTCAATATTGCCCAATTGCTCTTGCGTTAGATTGCCTTGTTTGATGAACAAACCTGCAATGTCTCCTTTTGAAATTTTGTCTTTTCTTCCGCCCGAAATGAACAAGGTTTCCCATGTTTGAGTAGCTTTCGGAGCTGTTTTAGGAATTTGAAAAGCTGCTTTAGGTCGAATGAAAGAAGGCAAACTTTGCTTGGCCCATTGTAAAATATAAGCCGTTCCTTTTTCGTTGACCCTTGCTGTCCGTCCATTTCTATGGGTAAATTCGACTTCTGAATGGGGCAGTTCGTAATGAACGATGTATTTCAATTCAGGAATGTCAATGCCTCTTGCAGCCAAGTCGGTCGCGACCAAAACCGTGCTGCTGCCATTTCGAAATTGGATCAACGCACGTTCGCGGTCCTTTTGTTCCATTCCTCCAGAAAAGCAGGTGTGGCTGATGTTGTGGTCGTGCAAACAATCGCTCACCATTTCGATACTGTCTTTGAAATTACAAAAAACGATGCCCGGTTGATCTCCCAAATATTGCAACAGTTGGACCAGTGTTTTCAATTTGTTTTTGTCGGGTGAAACCACAGTTTCCAAAGTCAAAGTAGCTTTGATTTTTTGGCCCAAATAATCAATGGTATGAGCCTGACTGAATTGAACAAAAGTAGGAATTGCAACACCTTGGGTAGCAGAAGTCAAAATCCGTTTGTTCAAATTCGGCAATTCGCGCAAAATGTCACGCATTTCTTTTTCAAAACCAATTTCAAGCGATTTGTCAAATTCATCCAAAACCAAAGTCTTGATGCTTTCTTTGGACAAAATGTCTTCTTCGAAATGGTCCAAAATTCGTCCTGGTGTACCAATCAAGATCGCTGGCGCATGCTTCAATTCGATTTTGTCTTTGCTTTTTGCACGGCCACCATAGACTGCATTCACTTTGAAACCGGAACCCATGTCGCGCAAAACTTGTTCGATCTGAATCGCCAATTCTCGTGTGGGTACCACAATCAAAGCTTGGATTTCAGGATTTTTCACATCGAGTATTTCCAAAATGGGCAACAAAAAAGCCAAGGTTTTCCCTGTTCCAGTAGGCGAAAGCACCAAGGTGTTTTCATTTTCAGGAATGATTGCCATGGCTTCCTCTTGCATGGCATTCAGCGACGCAATGTTGAGTTTCTTTAAAATTTCTTGTTGATTCTTGTAGGATGGATTCATCTTTTACGCTTTTTTGAGGAAGAATTTTCTTCGGTTTTGGGCAATTTGTCTTGAACTTGTTGCAAATGATGGGCAAGAATTTTCTCAATCAATTCATCTTTGGTCAAATGATGGAAAATGGTTTTTACCTTTTCTTTCAACTCGTCTGAAACTACTCGATTCGGCTTGGTTTTAAAGATTTTTTTGGCCCACAACAAGGTGTTGTTTTCCAAAGTGCTTTCTGCATCTGCTTTTTTGATTTCCGAGAAGAATATGCCCAATTCTTCTTCAAATTCAGGAATTTCGCCCACTTCTTCTTCTTGAAGTACGGTCAACGAAAAACCTTTGGCGCCAGCACGTGCAGTTCTACCACTTCGGTGTACATAAGCTTCGTAAGTATCAGGCAAATGATAATTGACCACATAACTCACATCTTTGACGTCCAAGCCTCTTGCTGCAAGGTCAGTGGCAACGAGGATGTTGATGTTGCCTTCTCTGAATTGATCCATCACACGGTCGCGAATGCCTTGAGTCAAACTTCCATGCAAGGCGCCAGATGAGAATTTGTTGATGGCCAAGTTTTTGCCCAATTTGTTCACGGCAGCCTTGGTTTTACAAAAAATAATGCCTTTTTCGTTTTCTCTTCCACTCAAAAAATGAAGCAATACTTCCAATTTTTCAATCGGATCCACCACGATGTATCGGTGGTCAATGCCTTGGTGTCCCATGGTTTCCATATCGGCTTCGATCTGGATGGGATGTTTTCCCAATGCATTTTGGATCAGCTGTTTCAAGTTGCCAGGTAAAGTGGCTGTAAACAACAAGGTCCTTCTATTTTTTGGAATTTCCAAGAAGATTTTCTCCAAATCGCTGGAATGCGCATTCAACATTTCGTCGGCTTCATCCAACACCAAATAATTGACATGGCTAAGGTCAATCGCTTTTCTGTTGACCAAGTCCAACAACCTTCCTGGCGTTGCAACAACGAGATGCGTGGTGGATTGCAAACGTTCGATTTGCGGTTTGATCGGAATTCCGCCACAAATCGCTGCCAAACCAATTGCAGGATGGTGGGCTGAGAAATCACTTAAATTGCTGTGAATTTGCTGTCCCAATTCTCGTGTGGGTGATAAAATCACCATTTGAATTTGTGGTAGGTCTGTTTGAATCTTTTGCAACAAAGGCAATCCAAAGGCCAAAGTTTTTCCACTTCCTGTTTTTGCCAAAGCCACAATGTCTTTGGTTTCGTTCAAGATCAGCGGAATGGTTTTTTGTTGAATGTCTGTAGGAACATGGATGTTTAGATCGGTCAAACTTTGTTGAAAAAGTGGATCAACGCCTAAAACTGAAAAATTGGTGGGCATAAAGCTATTTTTGGCAAAGATAGTTCGGCTTTTGTTGGTATGGGTAAATTATGAGAATAAGTTGATTTTTTTTGAACAAGTCTAGAAGTAAATAATTTATAAAATGATATATTTGATTCATCGAATCGTCAATTCTTCATTGAACTAAACTTAAGTAACACCATGATTTACTCCATCATTCCCATCGTATTCATCGCTGTATTTGTTCTTTATGCCTTGTATTTGATTTTAATCAAAAAAGATGGGGCGAAATTCAAATCCATCTTGGTGCCAGGTTTGGTGTTTATAGCGCTTTGGGGATTGATTTATTATTTATGGTTGAGATAGAAGCTTATTTATTTTTTTGCCACAAAAGAATCAATTTGCACACTTTCAATCAAATTTTCATCGCTCAAATGCTCCAAAGTTTTTAAAACAGTAATTTTAGGAAATTGAATGAAATGTTCTGTGATTTCTTGAATGGTTTTTGGCGAATCATTTAAAAATTCTAACACCATTTGAGTTTGCAATTCCAATCGGGGAGAGGCGCACACATCGCATTTCCCACATTTTTTTTTTGGTTTTTCACCAAAATAACGCAACATCAATTTTTCTCGACAAATCGTTTGTTGACTGGCATAGTAAATCATGTCTTGCAAACGTTTCCATTGTTGAATTTGCAAGGCTTCAAAAGCTTTCCACAAGGTATGGTCCAAGCGATCGGTTTCTCTGGGTCGAAGGAAATACACGTTTTTCACGTCTCGACTTTTGTAATGCAGATACCCCAAATCAGCCAATTCATACAAAACAGCATAAATGACTTTGACGGGTTGTTTCAATTCTTGCGCGATTTTGTATTCATTGATTGCTTTGTCAAGGCTCAGAATTCCAGCGTATCTTCTGGCCAAAGTTTCCAACACTTGAAATTGGATCGAGGTCGTTTGCAAGTTGTATTTAGGATTAACGAACAAACGCACGCTGCTGTAATTCCTGTTTTCTTCGATACGGATGACTTCTTGTCTGTTGAGAAATCCCAATATTTTCTCTGCTTTTTTGGCATTTAACCCAAATTGACGCAAAAAAGCGGGTCGGTCAAATGACAAATGATGTTCGGGTCGCTCGAATTCACCGATGTTGAAATAGTTGTAAAACATCTTGGTAATCTTTCGAAATTCTTCCTTGTTGGGCAAATTGGAGCGAAAGATTTTTTCTGCTTCATCGACTGCTTGGTTGTCCAGAAGCAAAATCGCTTCCGCCTTTTTGCCGTCTCTTCCCGCGCGTCCCGCTTCTTGCACATAGGCTTCCAAACTGTTGGGCAAGTCGAGGTGAATGACCGTTCGCACATTGGATTTGTCAATGCCCATCCCAAAAGCATTGGTTGAAACCATGATTTGGTCCTCACTCAAAGTCCAATTTTCTTGTTTTTCAGTTTTTTCTTCGTTGGACAAGCGCGCATGGAAAAAATCAGCATTGAACCCTTTTTCGCTTAAAAATTGGGCGACCGCATAACTTTTTTTTCTGGTGCGAACAAAAACAATCCCTGCGCCAGGATTCTTTTTCAAATGATACACCAAATCATCCAATTCATTTTCAGTATGTACCACTATGAAAACCAAGTTGTCTCTTTTGAGAGAAGTTTGGAAAATGTCAGGATTTTTCATCCCCAAAGAATGGATGATTTCTTGTTGAACTTTGGGCATGGCAGTGGCAGTCAATGCAAGAAAAGGTGTGGTAGGAAAGGATTCTTTGATTGAACTGATTTTTAAATAAGCGGGCCGAAAATCATGGCCCCATTGTGCGATGCAATGCGCTTCGTCGATGGCAATCAAGTTCAATTTCAATTCCATCAAAGATTGGATGAAGCTTCGACTTTGCAAGCGTTCAGGCGCTACATAAAGGAGTTTTATTTTTCCAGCTTTGCATCGGTCAAAAATCGAAATGATTTCATCTTGATTCAATTGCGAAGTGATGGAAGCAGCGCCAATACCGATGCGGTTCAAATGTTGTACTTGGTCTTGCATCAACGCAATTAAAGGCGAAATCACCAAAGTAATGTGCTCAAAAATGACGGCGGGCACTTGATAACACAGCGATTTTCCGCCACCTGTTGGCAAAATAGCCAAAGTATCTTTGTTCGCTAAAACAGCTTCAATGATGGACAATTGCGGTGGTTTGAAATCCGCATAGCCCCAATAATGTTGAAGAATTTCTTTAGGTGAAAGCACAAATCGGTATTTGCCCAAAGATACAAAAGAAAAGACGTGGGTTGTTTTCCCAGATGAAATTTACTTCAACTAAAAATGCATCCGACAATTATTTGGCTTCAATCCAATTGGTGATTTTTTTGCTTTCGGGTTGGGTGACCGAATAAAAATAATCAGCAAAAGTACCGTCTTCATTGATCAAGTATTTTTGGAAATTCCATTTAACTGAGGAGTTTTTTTTGCCGTTTTTTTCTTTTTGGGTCAAAAATTCATAGATCGGAGCGATGCTATCGCCTTTGACAGAGATTTTACTCATCATTGGAAAGCTTACGCCGTAATTGATTTGGCAGAAACTGGCAATTTCTTCGTTGGTTCCAGGATCTTGTTCATTGAAGTCGTTGGATGGGAATCCGATGACCACAAAATCTTGGTCTTTGTATTTTTTATATAAATTTTCCAATCCTTCGAACTGAGGCGTAAAACCACATTTGGAAGCGGTATTGACAATCAATATTTTTTTTCCTTTCAATGAAGCAAAATCGAAGATTTCTCCATTGATGTCTTCTACTTGGTAATCGTAAATGGTTTGCATGGCGTTTTTGTTTTGTGCTTGACAACTGATCAAACTAAAAAAGATGAAAAGTAAACTGAAGTATTTCATAATTAAATAATGTAAAACAAAGTTACGCTTTGCTTTTTAAAGCTGTTGTTTTTTATGATGGAAGTTGTTAATATTTAACATATTGTGTTAAAAGTGATTACTTCTTCTTTTTCTTCTTCACGTAATGTTTTTTGTTTTGAATGTAAGAAACAACGGTCAATAGAACCATGCCAACAACGGTGATGTAAATCCAACTAGGAATCGGAATCGCATCGCCTGCAGCATAAGAATGCAATCCTGCCAAATAATAATTTACGCCGAAATACGTCATGATGATCGACCAAATGGCCCACAAGCTCGCTACGTTGAACGCCCATCTGCCTCTCAATCCTGGTACCAAACGCATGTGCAATACAATCGCATACACGATGACTGAAATGAAGGCCCAAGTTTCTTTTGGATCCCAGCTCCAATAACGTCCCCAACTTTCATTCGCCCACATGCCGCCCAAAAAGGTTCCAACCGTCAAAGTAAAAACACCTATCGTTGTCGCCATTTCGCTGACAATGGTAATTTCTTGGATCGATTTTTTAATTTTTTGATTGGGTTTGAAACAAATCAAAATCATGGCAATGATCGCAATCACAGCGGACAAGCCAAAAAATCCATAACTTGACGTAATGATGCCCACGTGGATCATCAACCAATAGGATTTCAACACAGGTGCCAAAGGTGTGATTTGTGGATCCAACATCGAACCGCCATGCGCAAATCCCATCATGATCATCGCGACCAAAGCGCCTGCAGCAGGAATGAATGCATTTCTATTTCGGTACAAGATCAATCCCGCCAAAACACCGATGGAAGAAATGAACACGATGGCTTCGTAACCATTGCTCCAAGGCGCATGCCCTGACAAATACCAACGAATCCCCAAGCCAATCAAGTGAATGATAAAAGTCAAACACATCAAGCCCAAGAAAAACAGGGTCAAACGATGGACCCATTGTCCAAAGCGGTTGTTACTGGACAAAACCTCGATGAAAGCCAACACGATCAAAATGAACCCGAGCATGCTGTACACAATCATCAACCAAAGGAAAATATTGGTTTTGTTGTACAAGATTTCCAAATCAATTTTGTTTTGTGACGGCATGACATTTTTCCCCCATTCGTTTTGATAGGCTTTGATTTCATTCAATTTGGCATCTGCAATCGACCAATCATTGGTGTTGGCGCTGGTTTTGATGGCGTTGTAATATTGGGTGATGAATTGGTAAGCCGTTTCATCAATTTCGATGGGACTTTCTTTTGAGCTGTAAATCCAGCTGGTCCAAGAGTGAGCAATGTCGTTTTTGACCGGAATGATTTTGGTGTAATAACCATACACGATGTTGTTGAAAATATTGAATCGTTCGGTCAAATTGATGATCTCTTTGTCATACTGCGATTGGTCCGCTTGTCTTTTGCTAAACGCCGCATTGTATTGGTCTTCTAAAATAAATTTCCCAGTTTGGACATCGACCAAGTTGAGGTAAGAAGTATAGCCTTCGGCATCGGTTTTGGTTTCCGCCAACAATTGATCCCCGCCTTTTGAAGCGACTTTGATGATGGCTTTGTCCGCCCAAGAAGCTGGATCGATTTGCATTGACAAAAACCATTGTTCTGAAGTGATGTATTCGTTGTTGGTTTTGTTGTGAAATTTGTCTTTTTTGTAAATTTTACGCAACAACTCCAAAGTGTGGGTATTCATCGGTTTGATTCGTCCATCAAAATCCTGAGACAGTAATTTACCAAATTTATTGGCGTGTTCTAAGTCGATTTCAAGGGGTTTACCCAATTCTTCAGGTGTAGAAAATTGCGCTGTAGGTTGAACTTCCTTGTGCGCCGTAGGCAATTTCTCTGTGTTTTCTGTTTGAACGATAGAATCAACTGCAGGATTTTGTGCTTGTCCGAAACCAAACAAGAACAAAAACGGCAAGAGGATCAGGTTCTTTTTGTGCAATTTTTTCAATTGATCGTTCAATTTCCAAAAGTGGGTGCCTTTCCAAAATAAGGTGGCAAACATGCCGAAAAACAACAAGAAATATCCCAAATAAGTAATGTTGGTTCCCCACCAGTCCGCATTCACCGATAAAATGGTGCCACTTTCGTCAGGAAAATAACTCGCTTGGAAAAAACGATAGCCTTTGTAATCCATGACATTGTTCATATAAACCAAATGATTTTCTTCTTTTCCTCCATCGATTACGGTCAATTCACTTTCGTAGGAAGAAGGGTTGTCAGAACCTGGATAACGGTCCATGATGAAGTTGTCACAACGAATCGAAAAAGGCGTGTGAATGATTTTTGAACCAAAACCAACGGTCACATCCAAATCATTGATTTTGGTGTTGCTGCTGAAGCTGGTCAGCCCTCTACCACCAGTCACCATCAAGGTGTCTTTTTCATTGCCTGAGCTCAATTCTACGACGATGATGCCTGGTAAATTTTTGTCCTCAGCACTCATTCTTTCGCCGCTGTAATACACGATTTCTCCTGTGAAGGGAGGTTTTGGAATGATGAAACTGCTGTTGTTGATGGTGTATAATGAAAGATATTGTAAATTTTCTGCTTGATTGACGTGCAATTTTCCTGCACTTTCAGCCAACAAAGCGGAGTCGGTCACCATGCCAGTTTGTTGACCAATCATCGAAACGTATTCTGCTTCAAAGGGCGAATTGATGATGATTTTTCCGTTGCTTTCAATCAATTGCACCGAGCCTTCCATGGGATTGTTGAAGCTGACCATCGTGCCACCAATGTTTTTGATGTCGCCTTCTCGGAGGTACTGGGTATCTCTTCCATTTTGTCCCATGCTTACGATTTCCAACATCTTTTTGCCAGAACTGGTTCTGCGCACCGAATCTTTGGCCATTGGAATGTAATCCAACGTCTTTAAAGTTACGGAAGTGTTGTCAAAAGGATAAGTTTGTTCAAAAGTTCTTTTGAAAGGCCATTTGGAATCTTTTGAATTGAAATAAGACATGGTGTAGGCATTTTTGTCATAACGAAGCGCCTTGTTTTCATTCGCAATTTCCAATTTAAAATAAGTCAAATCACTGATGATTTCGTTGGTGGTTTCGCCAATTTTGATCGGCATCTGTCCTTCAAAACTGATATAGCGCGTGATGGCGCCTCCCAAAAACATGAAAACGAAAGACAAGTGAAAAATCAATACGGGCCATTTTTCTTTTCGCAACAATTGGTAACGTTGGATGTTTGCAATGAACAAGACGATCAACCAAAGCATCAACACCTCAAACCATTTGGCGTCATAAACCAAACTTTTTGCTGTGGGCGTGTCGTAGTCATTTTCAATGAAGGTGGCTACACCCATCGCAATGGCATAAATGAAGAGCAAAACCGCCATGGTGCGGGTTGAAAAAAGAATTTTTCCGATTCGATTCATGATTGAAAAACTTTAAAGTCTACAAAGATAGTTTTTGTCCAACTAAAGGCGCCCATGAAATAAATGATATTTCACACAAATTGAATACTTTTAATGAATAAATCTTAATTTTTTTAACAAAAATCGATGAAATGAATTACCTTTTGCGTTTTATTTAAAATGAATTAACACAGAATAATCAGTTATGGCTTCAAAACCAATTAAAACCAATTATCCGGCATTGTACACTTTGGTGGTCGTGTTTTTCTTCTGGGGATTTATCGCTGCAGGAAACAATATTTTCATTCCTTTTTGCAAACATTATTTTGGTTTGGATCAATTTCAATCGCAATTGGTTGATTTTGCGTTTTATACCGCTTATTACGTAGGCGCTTTGTTTTTGTTCATTTTTAGTTCTTTGTCTGGAAAAGATTTGGTTGGAAAGTGGGGGTACAAAAAAAGCATTGTGTATGGCTTGTTGTTTTCTGCCTTGGGTGCTGCTGCGATGATTTTGGCGGTGGAAGTAGGTACGTATATCGGGATGTTGATTGGTCTTTTTATCGTTGCCTTAGGATTTTCATTGCAACAAACCGCTGCCAATCCCTTTGCGATTTTATTGGGCGATCCCAAAACAGGCGCGAGTCGGGTGAATTTGGGTGGAGGAATCAATTCGTTCGGAACGACCATCGGTCCATTGATTGTCGCTTTTGCGTTGTTTGGAACGACGGCTTCGGTTTCGGACAGTGAAATTGCTGCATTGCCTTTGAACAAAGTGGTTTATTTGTATGCAGCGGTCGGTTTGTTGTTCGTTGGCGCAGCGGCTTTGTTTTATTTTTCCAAAAAAGTACCGAAAGGAATTTCAGTGGAACCGATTGAACGGTCCAACAAAGCCATTCGGATTTTGGTGGTGATGACGATTTTACTCGGTGCGATGTTTGGTCCCGTTTTCAGCAGTTATCAATCTGACGAAGCACTGAAAATTGAAGCTTTAGAAAGTCAAATGGCTCAAATTGATAACCAAGAAGAATTGGCGATAATTCAAACTGAGATAATTCAATTGAAAGAACCTTTGGAGCAAAAAAGGATGCTTTATTTGGGCGGTGCTTTGTTGGTGGTTTTGGGCGGATTATCTTATGCAGGAATGAATGCCAGAAAGCAATCTGAAGGTTGGGGCGCGATGCAATATCCACAATTGATTTTGGGCATGGTAGCGATTTTTATTTATGTTGGCGTAGAAGTGGCGATTGGCAGTAATTTGGGTGAATTGTTGAATCAACCTGAATTTGGTGGTCACAGTTCGTCGGACATTGCGCCCTATATTTCGATGTATTGGGGCAGCATGATGATTGGTCGTTGGGCAGGCGCGATTTCAGCCTTCAATATCATCGGTGCTAAAAAAAGGTTGTTATGGATCGTGGTGCCTTTGGTCGCATTTACAGTGATTATTGGGGTCAATACTTTGGCGAGCAAAGACATGACGCCTTTGTATTATTATGTGATTTGTGTGGTGTTGCAAATTGGTTTATTTTTCATAGCCAGAGACCGTCCAGCAGTAACTTTGTTGGTTTTTGCAAGCTTTGGGTTGATCGCGATGTTGGTCGGTTTGATGACGACAGGAATGGTGGCGATTTATGCGTTTTTAGCAGGAGGTTTGGCGTGTAGTATCATTTGGCCTTCTATTTTCTCATTGTCCTTGATGGGCTTAGGGAAATATACGGCACAAGGTTCCGCATTTTTGGTGATGATGATTTTGGGTGGAGGAATCATTCCGCCGATTCAAGGGAAATTGGCCGACATGATTGGCATTCATACTTCGTACATCATTCCAGTATTTTGTTTCGCTTATTTGATTGTATTTGCAGTTTTGGTCAAATCCATTTTAAGAAAACAAGGCATTGAAGTTGATGCGCTATCTGGGGAGTAGTGAAATTTATTTTGAATGTAGAATTCTAAGTTGTTACAGCTTTTTTTGAATTGCGGTCACTGAGCATTCTAAGATAAAAACAAGTAATTAAGCAATTAATTTTACAAAAGGTTCATTTCTTTTTGCGACAGCGAATATTCTTAATACAATTTTATTAGCTACAGCATTAAGAGCTGTGAGTTTATGCTTTCCTTTTTCTATTTTTTGTTCGTAATATCTTTTTAACTGAGGATCATGCTGAATGGCGCTTCCTGCAGCTTTAAATAGAATAGCTTTTAGTGTTTTGTCTCTTAAAAAGTGTGTTTTTGTGCGGCCTTTGATACTGCTACCTGACTGATAAGGGAATGGAGCTAATCCACAATGACAATTAAATTTGCGGGCATCGGTAAAGCGGGTAAAATTATCAGTTTCTATAATGCATTTAATTGACGTAATGGCACCAACACCTATAACAGAGGATATTTTTGTGTAGGTGGTGTTTAGATCCTGATTTGCTTTTATTATCTCTATCATTTGTTTTTCTAAATCTTGTATCGTCTTTTTTATGGATTTTAATTGTTTTTGCTCAAGTTTTATTAATTGTTTCAATTCTACTTTTTCATTTAGTATCATCTCCGCTTTTAAGCTATTTTGTATTTGTACTGACATTTTTACGTATCGTTCACGTGCTGTCATAAGTGCTTTTAACTTTCTTAATGATTCACAAGGCAATTTAAAAGGAGATAATTTATGATGATTTGTTATAATATAATCAGCAATTCTATAGGCGTCTACTGCATCAGATTTTCCACGCTGGAGTCCTAGTGAGCGCTGGAGGTCTAATGGATTGATCAAATAGTAAGTAAACATATGCTCTTCTAAAAGCCAAGATAATAGTGCTCCGTAATGTCCTGTATGCTCTAGGGCAACAACTACATTCTCTTTGTCTAGATTTTTTAGCCAAGTAAGAATCTCTTTTTCTTTGTTCGCAATCACACCTTGTTGGAGTTTTCTACGGCTGTCTGTTTCCAACATACAGAAATCAAGTGTGTCTTTAGAAACATCAATGCCAATGATAAATTTTTTCATAAATTTGGATTTAGGAAAACAACTCTGACACAACCCGATTGGTTCAATTACTAACGCTATTAATAAGCCTTTATGCTTAACATTCTAAATGGTACTTAAAACCAAAGAGGAGAATAGGACTAATGCTCAGGATAAACCACTACGTTTAAGAGTCGAACTAGTTCACCTATTCCCTCTGGTTGTTCAGAAATTATCTTCATTAATAATAACTGAATTTACTAAATGCAAATCTAATAGC
>DATJBZ010000010.1:0-22892 GCA_035515075.1 Moheibacter sp.
TATTGTTGGTGGTTGGTTTGTCGGTATTTCGACCAATCGCCCAAGCCTTTAAAGAGAATCAAAGCTTGACCTCTGGGCAATGGATCGGTTTGATAGTCATATCATTGGTTTTGTTGTTGTTTTATGTGACCCAACTCGAAACGAAAATTCATGAAGAAGGGATTGACATTCGCTTTGTTCCATTCATTTGGAAAACTCAACGAATCCATTGGTCAGCCGTTGCTTCCGTTTTTGTACGCAAGTATTCGCCTTTGGTCGAGTATGGCGGTTGGGGCTGGCGCGTTGGTGCCAAAGGAAAAGCTTACAATGTCAAAGGCAACCAAGGTTTGCAATTGGCTTTTAAAAATAGAAAAGCCTTGCTCATCGGAACACAACAACCAGAAGCACTACAAAAAGTATTGAATACCTTGAAAGAAAAGGGATTGATAGAAGTTACGACCAAAGAAAAGGATTGACAAATTGCTGTCAATCCTTTGTGTTTTGCGAAATACGCAATGTTTGGAATGTTAATAATTCTAGTGTCTAATTCCTAGTATCTAAAGTCTAACTCCTAATGTCTAAAACCAATTAGCCAATCACCACGCCATTTTCTGTTTTGTCATCTGGCGTTACAAAAGTCAATTTTCCATCTTCTTTATCGGTCAAAAGCAACATCCCTTGGCTTTCAATGCCTCTGATTTTTCTCGGTGCCAAATTCACCAAAACCATCACTTGTTTACCGATGATTTCTTCGGGCGAAAAGCTTTCTGCAATGCCTGAAACAATGGTACGAACGTCCATGCCGGTATCGACTTTCAGTTCCAACAATTTGTCTGCTTTCTCTACTTTTTTCGCTTCTAAAATGGTACCCACACGCAAATCAATTTTGGTAAAATCATCAAAAGTGATCGTTTCTTTCTGTGGAGTTGTATTGGGATTGGTCATTTGATTTTGGGTTTTGCTATGTTGTAATTTTTGTATTTGAAAGTCAATGCTTTCGTCTTCTATTTTTGAGAAAATTAAAGTGGATGCGCCAAATTGATGTCCACTTGGAATAATTTCAGTTTTATTTTCTAAATCATTCCAATCCATCAAAGGAAGTTGCATCATTTCTAACATTTTTTTGGAAGTGAAAGGTAAAAACGGTTCACTCAATTGCGCCAGCATTCCTGCGATTTGTGCGGCAACATACATGATGCCTTTGACTGCTTCGGGCTGATCTTGTTTTTTCCAAGGTTCTTGACTTTGTAAGAATTGATTGCCCAAACGCGCCAAATTCATGTATTCCATCAGCGCATTTCTGAATTCGTATTTTTCCAAATAAGCACCGATGCGTTGTGCGAATTCCTTCAATTGATCCAATTCTTCAAAATTCATCGTTTTCTCAGGAACGATTCCACCGTAATATTTATCGGTCAAAACCATGACACGGTTGATGAAATTTCCTAAAATTCCTACCAATTCTGAATTGTTTTTGGTTTGGAAATCTTTCCAAGTAAAATTGTTGTCTTTGTGTTCGGGCGAATTGGCGGTCAAAACATAACGCAAAACATCTTCTTGTCCTGGGAAATCTTGCAAATATTCATGGCCCCAAACCGCCCAGTTTCTGGACGTGGAAATTTTATCATCTTCTAAATTCATGAACTCATTCGCTGGAACATTTTCAGGTAAAATGTAATCACCATGCGCTTTCAACATCGCTGGAAAAATGATGCAATGAAAAACAATGTTGTCTTTTCCGATGAAATGCACCAGTTGGGTGCCGGGGTTTTGCCAAAAATCTTTCCAGTTTTTCCCGTTGGCTTCTGCCCATTCAATGGTCGAAGTAATGTAGCCAATCGGCGCATCAAACCAAACGTACAAAACTTTTCCTTCTGCATCTTTCAAAGGAACTTTCACGCCCCAATTCAAATCTCGGGTCATGGCGCGCGGTTTCAAACCATCGTCAATCCATGATTTCACTTGTCCATAGACATTGGATTTCCAATCGTCTTTATGGCCTTCCAAAATCCATTCTTTCAAGAAATCTTCGTATTCGTTCAAAGGCAAATACCAGTTTTTGGTTTCCTTCAAAATCGGTGGATTGCCGCTCAATGCCGAACGTGGATTGATTAATTCACGTGGACTCAAAGTTGCGCCACAGCTTTCACATTGATCGCCATACGCATTAGGATTTTGACATCTGGGACATTCGCCTTGGATGTAGCGATCCGCCAAAAACTCTTTGGCTGCTTCATCGTAAAATTGTTCTGAAACCTCTTCGACGAATTTGCCATGGTTGTACAAATTCAAGAAAAATTCAGCAGCAACTTCATGGTGCTTCGGATTGGACGTTCTTGAATAATGGTCAAAAGAAACGCCGAAATTAGACAAAGTATCTTTCAATAAAGTATGGTATTGATCGACAATGGCTTGTGGCGTGGTATTTTCTTTTTTGGCGCGAATGGTAATCGGAATGCCGTGTTCATCAGAACCTCCGATGAAAGCGACTTCTTTTCCTTTTCTACGCAAATAACGCGCGTAGATATCAGCTGGGATGTAAACGCCAGCCATGTGGCCGATGTGAAGCGGACCGTTGGCGTAGGGCAATGCAGCTGTAACTGTATATTTGTTTGAATGATTCATTGACATCAATTTTCGGATTGCAAAGATACACAACAGACCAACAAATTGGCCTATTCAAAACAAGATATATAATGTCAGTAGTTGCTTTTAAACTTTAGAAACGTGTTAAACTTGAATAAATGCCATCAATCATAATGAAATCTACATTTGGCAATAAGGATTTCTCCTTCATTGTACTGGTAAATTAATCGATGTTGGTGGTCAATTCTTCTAGACCAAAATCCAGCATATTTATGTTTCAAAGGTTCAGGTTTTCCAATGCCTTCAAAAGGAGTTCGAGAAATGTCTTTCAATAAATCATTGATTTTTTTCAACTTTTTTAGATCTGTTTTTTGCCAGTAAAGATAATCCTCCCAAGATTCATTCACGAAAATATATTTCATTTATCTTTCGATTAAATCTTTTTCAAATGATTGTCCTTTTTTCAGTTTTTCAATCGCAGCATCCAACCTTTTTTCATTTTTTCGAGAAGACAATTCATGTTGAGTAGCCATCAAGGAGTTGTATTCCTCCAATGACATCACGACGATGCCAGAATCTTTACCGCGATTGATGATCAAGGTTTCCAAATTATTTGAAACTTGGTCTAAATAAGCTTTTAAATCTTTTCTGAAATCAGATACGCTGGTTATTCTCATTGTGATTTTAAATGTTTATGTACAAATTTACGTACAAATATAAACTTAAACAATCTTATTTAATTAATTTTTTCACATGGTACAGCAAGATGATTTTTCGGCTGCTGTTGTTTTTTTGTCCCAATTTTTCTTCGTTGTCATCAAAGGTTTCCAGCAAGTTGAATTGAAATTTGTGCGCGCTGAGAAAAGCCAGTTTCTCTTCTTTGAATTCATCCGGATTGAGCAACAATAGAAATTCATCTTCAGTGGATTCCCAGTTTTTTAGGTTGAAATCAAGGTTGGGGATGACTTCGCCATATTTGAACCAAATTTCAGGAATATACGCGTCGAAACCATAGAGTTTCAGTCCAGATTGTTGGATGTTTTCTTTGTATTCTACGAATGGTTTTTGAGTTGGATTGTTATTGAAAATTTGATCAATGACGGGAACGCCCAGCAACATGCCCGAGGCAATGAAAAAGATGCTTCCCCCAATCAAATGATTGATTTTTAGATTTTTGAAAAGATGAAAAAACAAATAAATGCCGATTAAGAATGAGGCGATGGAGAAACTCAGCGCATAAAAACCGATAGGAATTTTCAATACAATGAACACCAAAATAGGAACAGAAAGTGCAGCCAAAGCATTGATGCCAAAAGCCAAGCGCACCAAATTCTTCTCCCATCTTTTCCAATGAGTTGTTTGCGTCAATTGATACAAATAATAGGCAGTCGTTCCAGCCAATGGAATCATCAAAGGAAACAAATAACGTTCTTTCTTAGAAGGGACCAATGAAAGCAAAACCAAACAAATCAACACCCACCAAAACAACAAACGATAGGTTTTGGTGTGGTCATTTTGTCTTTTGAACCAAGGAATGATCAAAGAAAAAACGGCCAATACTCCCCAAACACCCATTTGCATCGGGAAACTCAGGTAGCGTGTGAAGGGTTTGACAGCGCGGTTGGTGCGCGCTTTGGATTCAATTTCCAAAATTGATAACAAAGTATCGTGGTCATAAATGTACAAATACGCATACCATGAAAAGCCAATGAGAAGCGTGAGTATTGCAGTCCAAAACCAATAAGCCCATTTGATCTTTGGTAATCCATAAGTGAAACAATAAGCCAATAAAAACGGCGCCACGACGGTATAAATGCCTGTTGGCCCTTTGCTTAAAATCGAACAGCCCATAAAAATGCCTGCCAATGTGAAATGCAGCAATTGTTTGCTTTGGCTTTTGAACGTCAACCAAAAAAAGTACACGCCCAAAAAGGCGAAACTGTAAGTAAACGTATCCCAATTCGCTCTTTTTCCTTCAAATAGTACCAAAAAAGAAGTCGCCAAGATCAATCCTCCTAAGGCTGCCAATTTTTTGTTTTGGGTTTCTTTTCTGAGAAAATGATAAAAACCGACAATCAATACGATGGTAGAAACTGCTGCTGGAAAACGCAAAGCCCATACATTTTGTGTACCAAAAATAGCGCCCATGCCAGCGCTCAACCAAGTCGGTAAAGGTGGCTTTTGATAGCGTGGCTCGCCATTGATGGTGGTCATCAGCCAATTTCCATCGTTGAGCATTTCGCGTGCCGTGACAAAATTCCGCGCTTCCATGATGTCCACATAAAGATAATTGAGGTGCAACAGAAAAAGTCCCAAACAAATACAAAGCAATATTGGATAACTGAATTTCATGGAAGTTAATTTTCATCAAATATAAAAGAGAAATTCGAGGATTGGGCGTTAAATTTAATGGATCATAGAAGACGTCAATCGATACTTATTACTCAAAAATGATGAGTGCAGGTTTATTTGCATCAATGACACTTTCTTATGTCATGATCAAGCAATAATTTTTCTACTTCTAGAAGTTCCCATTTCAAAGAAGGGATTTAGGGGAGATGCTTTATGCCATCCGCAAGTACAAAATAAGCGACCGCATTTAAGCCATAGATATCCTTTTTTTAAGAAAGTTCAATAAAAATCAAAGCAATAAAAAAAAATAAGAAATTAAAACCTACTGCTACTTATCCTTATTGTATATTTGCCAAAAAATTGGGCTCCTTTGAGTTACCCATTAATAAACTAATTTATTAAACATTTTTTATGGCAAATATAGTTGCAATCGTTGGTCGTCCCAACGTAGGGAAATCCACACTTTTTAATCGTTTGGTGCAAAGAAGACAGGCCATCGTTGATGACGTTTCTGGCGTGACGCGTGACCGACATTACGGAAAAAGCGATTGGAACGGCAAAGAATTTACGGTGATTGATACCGGAGGATACATTGTCGGTTCGGACGATACTTTTGAAATTGAAATCAGGAAACAAGTGGAATTGGCCATCGATGAAGCCAACGTGATCTTGTTGGTGGTGGACAACCAAGCTGGTTTGACTGATTTGGACAAAGAAGTAGCTCAATTGCTGAGAAAATCAAAAAAGCCGGTTTTGCTGGCAGTCAACAAAGTGGATACCAACAAAAACATAGACGATACTTATGAGTTTTATGGTTTGGGCTACGATCAGTTTTTTACCATTTCTGCAATGAGTGGCAGTGGGACAGGAGAATTGTTGGACGAAGTCATTCAGCATTTTGACGAAACGGAATTCGAAGATCCTTTTGAAGGTTTACCAAGAGTTGCGATTGTTGGTCGTCCCAATGCGGGAAAATCGACTTTGACCAACGCGCTTCTGGGGGAAGAAAGAAACATCGTGACTGAAATTGCGGGTACCACCCGTGATTCGATCGAAACATTGTACAACAAATTCGGCCATGAATTCGTGTTGATCGATACTGCTGGAATGCGAAAAAAACAAAAAGTCAGCGAAGATTTGGAATTTTATTCGGTGATGCGCGCAGTAAGAGTGGTGGAAGATTGTGACATTTGTGTATTGATGATTGATGCAACACGTGGCATCGAATCCCAGGATTTGAACATATTATTTTTGGCCCAAAGAAACCGAAAAGGTTTGGTGATTTTGGTCAATAAATGGGATTTGGTTGAAAAGGAAACCAATACGATGAAGGAATTTGAAGCCGAAATCAAAAAGAAAATTGAGCCATTTACCGATGTGCCCATTTTATTTATTTCAGCTTTGACCATGCAAAGGGTACACAAAACGATTGAGGTCATCATGCAGGTCAATGAAAACCGTAACCAACGCATCAAAACCAGTAAATTGAATGAGTTGATGTTGCCGATCATTGAAGCAACGCCACCTCCAGCCACCAAAGGAAAATACATCAAAATCAAATACGTCACCCAATTGCCGACACGTACACCTCAATTCGCGTTTTTCGCCAATTTGCCGCAGTATGTGAAAGAACCTTACAAAAGGTTCATTGAAAATCGCTTGCGTGAAAACTTTGATTTCAGTGGTGTGCCGATTGAAATTTACTTTAGACAGAAATAAAAATTCAATAATAAACAAAACCGTGAAAATTCAATCGTTCACGGTTTTTTTTATGCTAGAACGGATCACGAATTTTTGTGTAATTTTACCTCAAAATCTATTGTATGCAATTCTTCCACGATTTCAATGAGGAAATTCCAACTGAATTTTATTCGTCAGAAAACCATCAAATCCCAACAAAATGTTCCGTTTGTGACCAAGCATTCGGGAACCGACATTTTTTCATTGAAAAAGCGTTTCAAAAAACGCATGACCATACAGAATTTCAAATGACCTTTGAATACGCAATTTGTGAACATTGTAAAAAAGGCATGATGAAAAGTATTTCCAAAAAATCAATGGAGCATATCCAAGAATTCGTCAAAGATGGTTTTCCTGGATTTCAATCATTTGACCCAAAAGATTTGGATATTCAACATTTGTTAAACCATTGCATGGCAAGTGGACAAGCAATTGAGGAATTGGACGCTTACCATTTGGTGGGCATTTTCAAAAACGGTAAAATGGTGCAAATGCCGATGGTTTATGGCGAGCATTTCATTGAAGCCTATTCGGAAATCTTATCGGAAGAGACCAAAGATTTTTTTGATGATTTTTTCAATCACATCACTTTGTTGCCACCCACTTTGGCGAAAATATTGGAAGACGAAAAACCAAAACGTCCTGTATTAATTTAATTAACTAATGGCAAAGCTTTATCTTCGCGAGATGGTTTTTGTAACAGGAGCAACTGGTTTGGTCGGCAGCTATTTATTGGTCGAATTGTCCCGAAGAGGAGAAAAGATTCGTGCCATGAAAAGAAAGCATTCTTCGGTGGAAAGCGTCAAGGAATTGTTCCAAGAGTTTGACATGAGCGATGCCTTTGAACAAATCGAATGGATGGACGCAGATTTATTGGATGTGACGATTTGGCCCGAATTGTTGAAAGAAGTGAAAACCATTTACCACGCTGCTGCAGCAGTCAGTTTTGATAAAAAATCGAAAAATCAATTGCACGAAGTCAATGTTATTGGAACCAAAAATTTGGTCAATGCGGCGATTGCTGAAAACATACCCGAGTTGGTGTTTTTTGGATCCATTGCGACTTTGGACCGAGGGCCCAATGAAGCAGTCATTGATGAGAAATCCAATTGGAATCCAGAAATCAAGCATTCGCCTTATGCGATTTCCAAACGAAAAGCAGAAATGGAAGTTTGGCGGGGCTCACAAGAAGGTTTAAAAGTCTTGGTGGTGTATCCTTCGGTCATCATTGGCAGTTTGGATGGAAAAAGAGAAAGCGAGCGGATTTTCCGTTGGGCCAATAAGAAAAAGATGTGGGGAACTTTGGGTGAAACAGGCTACATTGATGTAAGAGATGTTGCGTTTTGCACTGCAGAATTGGTGAAGTTAGGGAAATGGTCAGAAGGCTTTTTGTTGAATGCAGCCCATCTTTCTTATTTGGAAGTTTTGCAAATTGTTCGACGAAATTGGGGTTTGTCACCAGCGAAATCATTGACCAATGGACAATTGAAGTGGATTCAAAAGTTGTCTTCCATCGGGCAATTTTTAGGCATGCCGCATTTGAGTCGAGCGAATTATGAGGCGTTGACTGGAAAAACGGTGTACACGACCGAAAAATTAGAACAATATTTGCCGCATACTTTTTATACTATAGAAGAAGCTTTGGCTTTTCATGGTGAAAGATTTCAGCAAATGAAACAAAATAACAATTAAAAATATTTCATGGAAAAATTCCTATCCAATCTTCAGAATGTTGAATTCAATCAATCAGGGGATGTTTTTGCACAATGCCCTTCCAATATCGCTTTGATCAAATATTGGGGAAAAAGAGCAGTGCAAATTCCGATGAATCCTTCTTTGAGTTTTACTTTGAACGAAAGCAATACGCAAACCACCTTAAAATATCAACCGAAAAGTTCCAATGAATTTGACGTGAAAGTGTATTTGGAGGAGGAGTTGAAGGCGGATTTTGTCGGGAAAATCTTGAAATTCTTTGAACGAATTGAAACTTACGTTCCTTTTCTTCGGTCATTTTCATTTGAAATTCATACCAAAAATACTTTTCCGCACAGCAGTGGGATTGCTTCTTCAGCATCTGGATTGGGCGCATTGTCTTTGTGTTTGGTTGAATTGGAAAAGAAATTAGGTGGAAATCTAAACCAAGAAACACAATTGGAAAAAGCTTCTTTTTTGGCAAGATTGGGATCGGGGAGTGCGGCACGTTCAGTGTATCCTGGCATTACCGTTTGGGGAGAAACACCTTTGATCAAAGGAAGTTCAGATTTGTATGCCGTTCCTTATACGATGGAAGTTCATCCGGTTTTCAAAGGATTTCGCGATACGATTTTATTGATTGATGAAGGAGAGAAAAAAGTTTCAAGTACGGTGGGACACGATTTAATGAACAACCACGCGTATGCAAATCAGCGTTTTCATTCGGCAGAAGATAACTTGAAAAAGATCATACAAGCTCTGGGAGAAGGAGATTTGGTCAAATTTGGTGAAATTGTGGAGCATGAAGCGCTAAGTTTGCATGCGATGATGATGACTTCTGTGCCGTATTTTATTTTGATGAAACCCAATACATTACAAGTCATTGAGAGAATATGGGCGTTTCGACAAGAAACAAATCTGCCACTGTACTTTACCTTGGATGCAGGAGCAAACGTTCATTTATTGTATCCACAGAAAGATAAAGCAGATATTGAAAGTTTTATTCACCAAAAACTTCAGCCCTTTTGTCAAGCGCAAAAAATTATCAAGGATTTTACGATTTAACTTTTTTATTTCAAAGTTTTCTATATCTTTGGATTTCGATTAATTAATTAACAAAAAGAAACAAAAATGAAAAAAATCTTTACACTTTTTTCGGCAGCGTTTATGCTTGCTGGTTTGAATGCACAAACGACTCAGACACTTGAGCAGTTTTCGAACGGACATATTCAAAATGACTCAACTCCTTTGTGTCAATCAGACATTGTTGGAGAAGGTACTGTTAACCATAATTCAAGATTGTATGATATCGCTGATTTTGGTATTACTTCGAACTTCACTCCAACAAGAGTTGATTTTGCAGGAGGATTCAATGCTCCTAACGGAATGACTGTTTGGGTTGAATTAGCAAAAGTTAATGGTGACTATACGTCAGAAAATAACATTGAGGTTGATTATGAAGTAGGGGGTTCAATGAATTCAAATTCTCAATCACCACAAGATAATTGGTACACTATAGATGTAGAAAATGCTCAAACATATCTACCAGGTGAGAAGTTTGCAGTTGCAGTTGTTTATGAATTTGTAAACGGTGGTAATAGACTTTGGTTGGGGAACAATGATACCGCACAAAACCCTGAAACAAGCCCTTCTTATATCGGATTCCCAGGTTCTGAGTGTGTAGGTAATGACCCAACTCCAGTAGCTGATTTAGGATTCCCAGTTTCATGGTTGATTTCTGTAACAGGTGAAGTTGAAGGATTAGGTTTGGTAGATTTATCAGGTCGTGCATTGTCAGTTTATCCTAACCCTGCAACAGATGTTATCAATGTAGAATTGGGTGCTAACAAATCAGTTCAAAGTATCGAAATCGTTAACTTGGCAGGACAATCAGTTCAAAATGCTAAATCAGCAGGTTCTTTGAACATCAGTTCTTTGGCTCCAGGTGTTTACGTTTTGAGAGTAAAAGACAATGACAATGTAACACACATGTCAAGAATCGTTAAAAAATAATTGAATCTCATTCAATTATTCAATATAAAGCCACTCGAAAGAGTGGCTTTTTTTATGTTCTATCTGCAGTGGTTTGAGATGATTTCTTACTTTGGAAAGAAGCCGTTGAACTCTCTTGAAGTCAATTGAATTCTCATGTTTGGGCGAGAAATTGATGCCAAATCGTCTATTCTGAGAGAATGTGTTGACATGTTTAAAGAAGGAAGAGAAAGCTTAAATAAGCTTCTTATCCTTTCTGTATTTGATGTAATGAATTGCAGCGTTCAATTCAAAACCAATCATGATCAACAATACATTGATGTAAATGAAAGCCATCATGATCATCACCAAACCGACCGAACCGTACAGTAAATCGTAATAGTTGAAGCGTTTGATGTAATATTGGAAACCAATCAAGGTAATGAAAAACAATACCGTTGCGATGATCGCGCCTGGAGCAACGCTTCTAACCCGTTGTTTGATGTTGGTGCCATAATAATACAACATCACCAAGGTAGTGAAATAAAACAAAGAAGCCGAGGCAAAATTCAAGACATGGATCATCGTAGGAACCTCCAATAGCGCACCGTATTCCTCAATGTACCGCCAAATGAAATTGGTGTAATAGGTCAAAATCAATTGCGCAATGATGAAAACAACGAAAAACAAAGTCAAAATAACAGAAATCAATCGGTTCTGAATCCCTTTTCTTTGTTGTGCATAACCATGCAATGAAGCATTGAAGCCATTGATCATCACCGTAATGCCATTGGAAGACAACAAAATGGTCAAAACAATGAACAACCAACCCAAGCTTTTGCTTCCTTTGCCATCTGCCGTTTGAGAAATGTAGGTTACTACTTCATTGGTGATTCTTTCAGGTAAAATTCTGGGAATGAATTCTGAAAACAACAAATTGCTGATTTCATCGTACAAAGGTGCATAAGGTAAAACGCTAAACAAAAACAATAAGAACGGGAACAAGCTAAAGAAAAATGCCCAAGCCACTGCACCAACCCTTAGGCCAAAAGTTCGGTTGGAAATGCCTTTCATCAAAATGCCCAACAAAGAATACAATGAAATTCCTCCCAGAGTGGAAAATTTGATTTTCTTGCCTAATTTTTTTAGAAAATTTGGCTTTGAAATCTTTTTCAATTTCGTCCGTTTCGTCATACTTTTGTCATTCAATTTCTATTAACTATGAATGTGATCCTGCTTTGTATTGGTAAAACCGATGAAAAATCAATGGAAGAAATGATCGTAAAATACGAAAAACGGCTGCCAAAACATTGGAATTATCAACGCATTGAAATTCCTGACCCCAAAAATCGGAAAAACCTTTCGGAATCACAACAAAAAACCAAAGAAGCTGAAAGTATCCTCTCCAAAATCGATTCAGGTGATTGGGTGATTTTATTGGACGAAAGAGGAAAACAATGGACTTCTGTTCACTTTGCCAACGAATTGCAGCAGTTCATGAACCAGTCGATCAAACAATTGGTCTTTGTCATCGGCGGTCCTTACGGTTTTGCAGACGAAGTGTATGCCAGGGCCAACCAGAAAATGTCTTTGTCTTCGATGACTTTTACCCACCAAATGGTGCGTTTGTTTTTGACCGAACAATTGTACCGCGCTTTTGCTATCTTGCAAGGAAATCCTTACCACCATGAATGAAATCAATAAAGCCAAACCAATTTCCTTGTTTCAAATGAATTGGCAACAAGCTTTGACTGCGACTTTTGTGGTCATATTTTGTTGGCAATTTTGGGGCATGTTGTTGGTTTATCCTGCGCAATATATTCCAGGATCTTACAACTTTCTCCTACCAGTGTCATTTTTGTTGGGCGGCGTTTCAGCGATTTTTATTTTGATGAAAACCATGAAGTTGCTTTGGAAAGACCTTAGAAACCATTTGGAAAACCCGACGAGTTTCGCTTTGTTGTTTCTCAGCATTTTGTTGTATTTGTTCTTGTTGCCTTTTGCAGAATACCTCACTGAAATCGTGCCTACACAAGGCATTCCATGGTTGGAAAATTGGTATCAGATCATGTCAGAGACTTTTCAAAAAGTATTTGATTATCCAATTGCGAGTTTTTTGACCATTTGTATTCTGGCGCCCATTCTAGAGGAAATTCTTTTTCGAGGCATTATTTTGAGAGGAATGTTGCAAAAAGGACTTTCGCCGATTTTCGCTATTTTTTTTAGTTCAATCTTGTTTGGATTGGCACATTTGAATCCTTGGCAATTTTTGGGCGCAGGATTTTTAGGAGGCATCATCGGATTTGTCTATTACCGAACGAAATCGCTTTGGTTGGCGATTTTTTTACACGCCTTGAACAACATGATTTCATTTTATTATATGATGAAATACGAGTCCCTCGAAAAAAATGTCAGCAATTTGGACCATACAACTTCGATCATACTATTGTTCATGGCTGGATTAATTTGTGGCTGGACGATGTATAAATTAACCCAAAACAAACAACAATGGAATTAATTTTCGCTTCACACAATGAAAATAAAGTCAGTGAAATCAGAGCGGTTTTGCCCGAATTCATTCAATTGCTTTCGTTGAATGACATCAATTTTTATGAGGAAATTGAAGAGACAGGAAAAACTTTGGAAGAAAATGCACAGATCAAAGCGGAAACCATCTACCAAAAGTTTCAAAAAAATGTTTTTGCAGACGATACGGGATTGTTCGTAACAGCTTTGAATGGCGCACCTGGCGTATATTCTGCACGGTATGCTGGCACAGGAAATTCAGCAGACAACATTCAGAAATTATTGAAAGAACTGGACAAAGTAGATGATCGTTCGGCCTATTTCAAAACCCAGATTTGTTTGATTTGGCAAAATGAAATGCATTTTTTGGATGGGGAAATTCATGGCCAAATTTTAACAGCTGAAAAAGGAAACCATGGATTTGGTTATGATCCGATTTTTCAGCCCAATGATTACCAAGAGAGTTTTGCCGAAATGGATTTGGCGCAAAAAAATGAAATCAGTCACCGTGCTTTGGCCGTTAAAAAATTGGTTAACTTTATGGATTCAAACAAAACATCTTAAAAAACGCCCACATTGTCTTTGAAACTTACGATTCTTGGTTTTAATTCTGCTGTGCCCAAACAAAATTCAGCACCCACGGCACAATTGTTAGAAATGGCCAACCGTCATTTTTTAATCGATTGTGGCGAAGGTACCCAAGTGCAATTGCGCAATGCCAAAGCCAAGTTTTCTCGGATCAACCACATTTTTATTTCACATTTGCATGGCGACCATGTCTTTGGTTTGGTGGGCTTGATCAGTACTTTTCAATTGTTGGGTAGGGAAACGCCTTTGTATATTTTTGGGCCAAAAGGCATTCAGGATTTCATCATGAATCAATTGAAACATACCGAATCGCATTGTGGTTTTCAGTTGGTTTTTACAGAATTGAGTCAAAAATTGAGTGAAAAGATTTTTGAAGATGACAAAGTCGAAGTGCATACCATTCCACTCAAACACCGCATTTATACCAATGGTTATTTGTTCAAAGAAAAACCGAAACCAAGAAAATTGAACTTGGCAGCAGTGCAAAAAATCCCTGAAATTGAAACTTGCGATTATGCCAATTTGAAACAAGGACGGGATTTTGAATTGGCCGATGGGAAAATAATTCCCAATGCACACTTGACGGTTGATCCACCAGCGAGTTTGAGTTATGCTTTTTGTTCGGATACACGTTTCAAACCGGACATTGTGCCTTTGATTGAAAAAGTTGACTTGTTGTACCACGAAGCCACTTTTTTACATGAATTGAAAGATTTGGCGAAAAAAACAGGTCATTCAACGGCTTTGGAAGCAGCACAAATCGCCCAAATGGCCGAAGTCAAACAACTTATTTTGGGCCATTTTTCCAACCGTTACCACGATTACAATGAATTGTTGGAAGAAGCCAAAACAGTTTTTGAACACACGTTTATTCCCAAGCAATTGCAAGTTTTTGAGGTTTTTTCTGAATGATCTTTGGAAAACTAGAGCTTGACTTTCTATTCGAAATAAATTGCATAAATTGGGGTTCAAACTAAAACATGCTTATGAAAAATTTAGTCTATTGGATGGTCGCGACTTTCCTCCTTTATTCTTGTGATAAAACCACTGAAAATACAGTAGATAATCCTATCAATAACGATGAAATTTCGGTTGAAACTACAGCAGATGATGTGGCGGGATTCGATTGGTTGACTTTGATTTTTGAATGTGAAGACCCAACCCAATTTTGTTTTCCGAACGAATACGAAGTGTGTACCGAGCGGTTCATGGAGTTTTTGATCGAAGGCAATCAAATCTATGGAGCTTCCCCTTTGTCAGAAAAAGAAAAAGTAACTGCCAAGCAGCTTTACCAAAAAAAGTGGAATGGAATTTATCCCTTACAAACTGAAGAAGTTTGGCCTTTTGGTCGTGGAAATGGTGACGTGACGCATTTGAACAATGTTGTGATTGAAAAACTTGGTGGTTTGACTTACTCAGTATTCGTAACTTATGAACCAGGCTATGCTACCCAAAATACCGTCAAATTGGTGCCGAACGGCGATGCGTTTTTGATTGATTTCATTGAAACCCATGATGAGAAGAACAATGCATCCCAAAATTCTGAACAAGCAACGCACGAATTCACCCAAAAATGGACTTGGGCTTATCATAACAATCTCATTGAGGAAGGAGAATATGGTCGAAATGGTGAATTTTCAGTTTATTATAATGAAAGCAACCGAAATTGGCTGTTCACCAAGGAAGCCTATGGGCAAACTGGCGATATGGTGAATTGGGTAATTGGCCAGGCAGATGGCAATTATCTGTTTTCTTACATGGGCGAATTTCCAGGCGAAGCAGCGTCTATTGAACGTTTGTACGAATCCACCGAAAATCCATTTGCATTGAAGGATCTTTACAAGGATTTGAATCAAACCAAAAGTTTTGACATCCAAGGGAAAGTCTATACTGGACAACTGTACGAAACGGTGTATGAAAAGAATACTTTGGACCATGGACGGCTTTATTTGACCAAAACCCCCACCGATTTTACCGCTTTGTATTTCTTTAATTCCGTCAATTCAGAAACCAAAATCCCGTATCAGTTTGGTCATATGCCCAGCAACTATCTGATTTTGGAAGAGCGCGCTGTGGTGATGGGCGAGAAGGTGGAACTTCAATTTCTAGGAGTGTCCAAAGTGAAGAAGACGGTTACCTTCTAATTTTCACTGCATTTTGCTGTAGAAACGAGTTTTCATTTGTCGGTTGTTTTATCTTTGCAAAAAAAACAGGAAACGATGAATGTAATTTGGCATTACCGAGAATTTGATGGATTGACGCCGCACGAACTGTATGCTTTGATGGCTTTGCGAAACGAGGTGTTTGTGGTGGAGCAAAACTGTGTGTACAATGAATGCGATGGCAAAGATGTGGCGTGCGCGCACTTGTGGGCCACTTTGGACGGAGAAATTGTGGCGGCTTGTCGCATCGTTCCTCCCGGAATTTCTTATGAAGAACCCTCGATTGGTCGCATTGTCAGCCATCCTAAATTCAGGCATTTGAAATTGGGCCATCAGTTGATGCGGCATGCTTTGCAATTGATTCAAAACAAATACAGTACAAATGCTGTGCGCATCAGTGCGCAATGTTATTTGGGGAAATTCTACGAAAAATACGGTTTCAAACAAGTGTCTGAACAGTATTTGGAAGATCTTTTGCCCCATATGGAAATGTTGAAAGCAGATTAAGTTTATCTTTGTGAAAAATAAAAACATTATGCCAATTATAGCGCCTTCTATTTTAGCAGCAGATTTTGCCAACCTTCAACGCGATGTGGAAATGGTCAACCAAAGTGAAGCCGATTGGTTCCATATTGATGTAATGGATGGACATTTTGTTCCCAACATTTCTTATGGAATGCCAGTGATTGAAGCCATCAAAAAACATGCAACCAAGCCATTGGACGTTCATTTGATGATAGAACAACCCGAGCGATATATCGAAACTTTTGCAGCCATCGGTGCAGACATCATCACCGTTCATTATGAAGCGACCGTTCATTTGCACCGAACTTTGAGACAAATCAAAGCAGCGGGATGCAAAGCAGGCGTAGTATTGAATTTGTCCACGCCCGTTACTGTATTGGAAGACATTTTACCAGAATGCTATATGGTACTGATCATGTCGATCAATCCTGGATTTGGTGGCCAAAAATTTGAAGAAATCACTTACCAAAAGGTATGCAAACTGAAACAAATGATCCAAGAACAAGGATTGGATACTTTGATTGAAATCGATGGTGGAGTGACCAATCAAAATGCGGCAGCCTTGGTAGAAGCGGGCGCTGATGCTTTGGTGGCAGGAAGTTATGTGTTTAACGCTGCAGATCCACAAGTCGCCATTCGATCACTGAAACATTTATAATGCCATTGTTTTTTGGGGCGATTGATTGAATCAATTCCCTTGCGTGTCAAAGAAATCCATCGCGCGTTGTGCGGCATAGGATTGTTGTTTGTTGCGCATGGGAAATGCACAATGTCCACCGGATTTCGGAATTTCTAAAAAGAGGTTGACACTTTGTTGTGCGATTTTTTTTGGAAAACAATGTTCTCCCAAAAAGGGATCGTCCCAAGCATTCACAATCAAAACAGGCCGTTCGATGCCGTCCAAACTGTAGGATGGAGAAGCTTGGGTGTAATAATCGGCTTTGCTCGAAAAACCATGAACAGGTGCCGTATAATGCGCATCAATTTCATCAAAACTTTGGATGTGTTGCAAGAAATTCCAGTTGAGTGCTTCGGGAAATTGTTGTGCTTTGGCGGCCAATTTGGGCGAAATTTTTCGGATGAAATTTTTTAAATACACCCGGTTGAAACCTCTTTTTAAACTTTCTGCGCTGTCTTTCAATTCGATGGGAGCCGAAACCGCGACCGCAGCTTTGACTGTATCAGGCAATTTCACTCGGCCAAAATAATTCAAAACTTGGGCAGCGCCCATTGAAAATCCCACGAGATAAATGCTTTCGTATTTTTTTTGTTGCACAAAATTAACCACAACCGCCAAATCTTCGATGCTCGCATGGTGGTACAATTGCAACAAACGGTTCATTTCTCCACTGCAACTTCGGTTGTTCCAAGCAAATACCGAATAGCCATTTTGTAGGAAATCATGCGCCGCTGTATTGTTGTACGTTCGGTCAGAGGCACCTTCCAACCCATGACAAAGGATCACCGCTTTTTTTGAATCCGTTTCATTAAAATCAATGTCCAAGAAATCACCATCGGTCAATTCGATGCGCGTTCTTTGGTAAATCGGTGGAGAAGTTTTGAGAAAACGGCCATTGTAAATGGTCGAAAAATGCGGATTGTTGTGAAAGAAATTGGGGGTTTGGTAAGGTGAAAAATCAATCAGAGGCATTATAAAAATTTAATTTCGTTCAGGTATTTTTTTCCAATGGTTTCATTGATGTGGTCCAAAATTTTTGACCTTCCATAGCTCAATTCATTTTTCAATTCAGGTGAATTCATTTTGATGAACAAGACTTGGTTTTTGACTTGGCAGTTTTCGACATAGCCCATGATGTAATTGCCCATCATTTCGATGAAAATTTCTTCGGCTTGTACGGCCAACAGTTTTTCTTCAATGCCCAAGGCTGAAATCATCGAGCGAATCGCCTCGCCTAAATTTTGGTCGTTTTTTCTTTTTTTCACAATCTAAATATTTTACTTTCTGAATTGATTTGGGTGATGATTTTTTCGGTGCGTTCTGGATGCGTATCTGAAATGAAAATTTGACCAAAACGATCTTGGTTGACCAAAGCCACCAATTGCTCCACACGTTGTTCGTCCAATTTATCAAACACATCATCCAACAGCAAAATGGGCGTGATGTTCAGATTTTTTTTGATCAATTCCAATTGGGCCAATTTCATTGCGATCAAATAGGTTTTTTGTTGGCCTTGTGAGCCAAACTTCTTGATGGGATATTGCATCAAATTCAATTCAAAATCATCTTTGTGGATTCCTTGGGTCGAATGTTGTGCCGCACGATCGCGTTGCAAATTGTCTTTCAACAAAGTTGAAAAATCATGTTCAAACAATTGCGATTGATAATGCATGCTGACCTTTTCGTTGCCGTTGGACAACACTTGGTAATAATCCTGAAAAATCGGTGAAAACTCCGCAATGAATTGACAACGTTGTGCATGAATGAATTGTCCCAAATGCACCAAATCCTGGTCGTAAATCTCCAATGAAGTCGCATCAAAGGTTTGGTTTTGAAAGAAATATTTCAACAAAGTATTTCTTTGTACCAACACCCGATTGTACCGAATGAGTTTCTGAAGATATTCTTTGTTGGATTGAGAAATGATGTTGTCCACAAACTTCCGGCGCACATCACTGCCTTCTTTGATCAAATCCAAATCATAGGGCGAAATCATCACCAAAGGAAATTTTCCGATGTGGTCGGCAATGCGCGGATAAGTTTTGCTGTTTTTCTTCAGCACTTTGGGTTTGTCTTTTTGGACCCCACAGAAAATGATTTCTTGGGTTGCTGATGTTTCAAATTCTCCTTCCAAACTGAAAAAATCTTGGCCAAATTGGATGTTTTGGGCATCCGAATAATTCAGATAAGATTTGGTCAAAGCCAAATAATGCACGGCATCCAAGATGTTGGTTTTGCCAATGCCATTGGGCCCAACGAAGGCATTGATTTTGGATGAAAAAGCAAAATCACGTTGGCTAAAATTCTTAAAATTTCGAAGGACAATGGTTTTCAGGAACATTTCCCAAAATTACAAAATTTGCTTTGAAATGCGGCGTTTGACCAAGGGCGAAATTTTTAAAACAGAAGCTTGTTTTATACACAGTCTATTTTGTTGCGTGCGCAAATGTTTCTTCCGAAAATAAAAATATTTAATTTTTTAGGTTGGACTGCGACATATTTTGGCGAGGTGCAGCTTTAATTTTGTGGTCCAATCAAGGAATATGAAAAGAGAACTGAAAGTTTTCACCTGGACTTAAACAAAATTTCGGTTAGAATTCAAAAATGAAGGACGATTGGCTGAATTGACAAAAAATACACAAATCATTGAACACTCCGATGTGGTCTTTGCCATTGAGATGCGAAAATACCGGGGAACAATGCACAGCGTGAACAAAGCAATAAACCTGATGAAAAAGCATTTTATCATTGCCTATTGAGAAATGGTCGCCGAATGAGCGGCCATTTTTTTTGGAATCCAACCAAAGGACTTACTTTTAGGCAAAAGTCATTTGCAATAGAAAAAACGATCTTTACAAGATGAGAAAAACCCTTCCTTTTTTGCGCTTGATCCGCTTGGTTCAATTTGTACGAGAAAAAAATCGCTTGCAGCAATCTGTTGGTCACCAAGAAATGATATCCTTCGTGAAAAAAATAACGGATGATGCAAGTATGGTTTATTCGACCGCAACTTTTGCTCGAGACAAAAAGAAAATCAGGGAAGAATTGGGCATTGACCTGAAATTTGATAAAGTCCAAGGTTATTTCATCGATCCTTCTGATCAGGTTGGTTTGATAGAAAGTGCGTTGGATTATTATGAGGTTTTTTCTATTTTGAGCCATGCGAATGCTTTGCCAAAAATGTTTATCTTGTCAGAGCGAAAACCTTTAGGGTTGGACCAAATCGGTGAAGTTGTGGATTGGATCAAGAACAAGGAAGTGATACAATTCAATTATTTCAAATACGATACAGGGAAAAATGAAATTCGACAGATCGAACCTTTGGCGATCAAAGAAAGTAGGGAACGTTGGTATTTGATTGGCAATGATCAGCAGAGCAATGCTGGTTTGCGTGCATTTGGTTTTGATAGAATTTCAAATATCACTGTGCTAGGCATGAAATTTACCCCTCAATTCACCATGGAAGACATCCAAGAAAAATACTTTTCGTTGTTTGCCATGTTTGATGCTGAAGACCAGGAAGTAGAACAAGTGGTGTTGGAATTCAATGAAAGGGATGGAAATTACATCCAAAGTTTTCCATTGCACCATTCACAACAAATAGAGACCATTGAAAATGGGGTGCGTGTTCATTTGAGGTTAAAAACCACGCCCGATTTTATCATGGAGATCATGTCACGGGCATGGAGTTTAAAGGTGGTTCGGCCAGTTAGTTTGCGGCAAACCATCGCCAAAATTATGGAAGAGGCATTTCATCGGAACCAATGAAAATCTTGTGTTGTGAGCGAATGAAATCAGCTACAGGTTTCCAAAGTTGAATTTGTCCGCAATGTACTGTGAAAACCTTGCCATGGTTTTTTGGGCCAAAATGGACCATTTGATTGAAGTTTCCATCAAACTTTTCTTCGGCAATCCATTGGCTACAAGCTGTTCTGAGTTGGTCTTTGGTCACGTGCGATTGTTCACGTTGGAGTGCTAGAAATTCCAATAAAATGACGCTGTTGATTTGGGTGTAATTTTTCTGCATCCATTTGGGCACTTTTTTTTTGACTTTCTCAACTTCCATTCGTTCATTATGGTTTAAATCTTTCATAAGTTTGATTTTAAAAGTGTTGCATTAAATATTCGATCATTTCGTTGGCATCCGTGATGGATTTTCTGTCGCTGCCATCGCGGTAATACATTTTGGACGGCAGCTTCAAATGGGGATTTTCTTCCCATTTGAAAGCTTCGATCAGCAAGCAGAGGTAATGTTCGCCTTTGTTGTTTTGACAACTGATCAATCGGTAAGGAATTGTACTGAGTTTTTGGTCAGTTCGTTTTTTGGATAAAAATTCGATGAAATGTTGCACAAGTTGTTGCGTCGCTTCTTCGGTTTCCAAGGTGTTGATTTTTAGAGAGAGGAGTCCGCCGTAAGTATGATAAAGGGAAGAAGCCTCTTTGAAAACTTGTTTCATGTCAAAGTTGTCCAACTGTACAAAATCTTCTTCCCAACCATCAATGTACGTTTCTTTGATTTTTCGGTAGGAGAAAGTATTTTCATGGTTGAAGACAGAAAATAGATGGGACCAATGCGCATGTTCAAAATTCACAGGAGTTCTGATGATGTCGATGGAAGCGGCATTGAAGGCTTTGTCCTTCAACAAATATTGGATGGGTGTGAGCTTGATTTCTTCGCTGTGACGATAGACAAAGTGATCGATCTCAGCATGGATGGCATGTTCAGTTTGTAATCCGACGACCATTTCTATCAATGATTTATCGGTGTAATTTCCCAATTGGAAAATAGGAAAGCGATCGTTGATGTACAGGACTTTTTCATCGATTTCCATCTCTTCATCGATGACCAATACCACTTTTAATCCTTGATTGAAATTAGGCGTTTTGAAGGTCAATTGATCCATGAAATGGTACAGCATGGTTTGGTCAACTTTTCTTTGCTTGAGCAACAATTTTACTGCCCAATTCATCTCTATTCCTGCGCTGTTGACCTGCTTGTCTTCTTGTAGAATGAGCAAATAGTTTTTCAGAAATAAGAATGCTCGTTGCCTTGCAACGAGTGGATCCTGGTGATAAAAACTGTTAATGGTGAGTTCGTCATTTTCTGGATCGAACATCGTTTCGACTTCATAATGGAATTTTGGATTCATGCAATTGCTTTTTTAATTAATGAAGCAAACATAAAAGCCAATGGGTATCAGATTGTGATGGTCTGAGAAAGAAAGATTAAAAAATATTTAAAACGACATTTTTTGGCGGGATGGTTTATGACCTTTGTAATATAAATTAAAAACAAGAAAATATGCCTATAATTACAATTTATTTGACTGACGAACAATATTTAAAGGTAAAAGAAACACTAAGCTATAATGGCAAAATTGACTTAGAAGAAGAAACCTTGAGCGGAAGCACACTTGAAATCGGTTTGGTTGCGGGTATTGCGATAATGAATGTGAGTGGATACAAGAACGAGGATATCGGTTTTGTGCGGGTAGAGTTTTCTGATTTGGTAAATTCCTCTTCTACCTAATCATAATCACTTTTAACTATATTATCAATTTATTTATCTGTGTAATTATTCCTAATTTAGAGCAATTTTAATAGAAATGACACAAGAAAATATCAAACAACTCGAAATAGAATTATGGGAAGCGGCAGACGAGCTACGGGCCAATTCGAAACTCACTGCGGCTGAATACAAAGACCCTTTATTGGGTTTGATTTTATTGCGTTTTGCAGAGAATAAATTCATAGAAGCGAAAGCGCAACTGGAAGAAACGCTTCCGATTAATCCGCGTACCCAACAACGTAGAGCAGCTACAAAAGACGATTATGCAGCCAATGGTGCAATGTATTTGCCCGAGAAAGCACAATATTCATATTTAGCTGCTTTGCCTGAATCGGAAGATTTGGCGGAAGCAGTAAATACTGCAATGAAATTAATTGAGGCGGAATACGAAGATTTAGCAGGTATTTTACCGAAAAATTTCCACGATTTAACGCCCGAAGATGATACGGACAGCAACCTATTGGCAAATCTGATTCGTATTTTCAATAGCGATTCGGTACGCAATGCCAAAGGCGATGTGTTT
>DATJBZ010000011.1:0-5239 GCA_035515075.1 Moheibacter sp.
TACTTTTGCAAAGACATTTCTTCCTACATGTACACACGCTTTTTTAAACGATTTTTTGATTTTACGATTGCCATATTGGGTTTGCTCATACTTAGCCCTATCTTTCTCATTGTCACTATCTTTTTATGCATCGCCAATAACGGCAAACCTTTCTTCTTTCAAGCACGTCCCGGGAAAGATGAGAAGCGATTCAAAATCATCAAATTCAAATCGATGAATGACAAAAAGGACAAAGCCGGCAATCTGTTGTCCGATGCCGAACGAATGACCAAGGTCGGTGCTTTTGTGCGCAAAACCTCTTTGGATGAATTGCCACAATTGATCAATGTATTGAAAGGCGAGATGAGTTTGATTGGGCCGCGGCCTTTGTTGATTCAGTATTTGCCTTTGTACAATGCCACCCAAAAAAGACGACACCAAGTCCGTCCTGGAATCACAGGTTGGGCGCAGGTCAATGGACGAAACGCGATATCATGGCAACAGAAATTTCAGTACGATGTAGAGTATGTCGATAACTTATCCTTCACATTGGATTTGAAAATCTTATTTTTGACCTTGAAAAAAGTAGTGATAAAAGAAGGCATTTCACAAGAAGGCCAAGCCACCATTGAAGAATTTAAAGGGAATTGATATGTTGATATTGGGTGCCAAAGGACATGGAAAAGTAATCGCGGAAATAGCAGAGCTCAATGCTATTGCATTGCAGGGTTTTGTGGATGAGGATCCTGAAATCAATCAAGTATGGCAATACCAAGTCATGCATGATTTACCTAAAAACGCGCGGAAGTTATTTTTGGCAATTGGTGACAACCAGAACCGAAAGCATTTGTTTGAAAGGTTTTCAGAATATGAATTTCCTATCCTAATCCATCCGAATGCAAGTCTGTCCAAAAGGGTGCAATTGGGAAAAGGAACAGCAATCATGGCCGGTGCTGTGGTCAATGCCGAAGTAAAGATTGGACAACAAGTCATTTTGAATACCAACTGTTCGGTCGATCATGAATGTCAATTGGGTGACTTTGTGCACATTTCTCCCAACGCTTCTTTGGCGGGAAATGTCGAAGTAGGTGAGGGTACGCAAATCGGCATTGGTGCTTCGGTCATTCAAGGTATAAAAATTGGGCGGTGGGCGATGATTGGCGCAGGAGCAGTGATCATTCGTGACGTACCCGACGGCGCAACCGTAGTGGGCAATCCTGGACGAATCATTCAAAAGTAGGTTGTAATAAGTACAGCGTAGAAAGTATCAGGTAGCAAGACTATTGAATGTTCCTTAATTTTTCTTAATGCCTTCATGTTAAAAGAAATCAACGTATTAAGTATCAAGTAGCAAGTATCAGGTAGCAAGACTATTGAATGTTCCTTAATTTTTCTTAATACCTTAATGTTAAAAGAAATCAGCGTAGCAAGTACCAAGTAGAAAGTACAGCGTATTAAGTACCATATATTTTCATCATTGTCTATTTTGCAAAAACCAAAAGCCCTCCCTTCGAAGGGAGGGTTGGGAGGGATGTTGTTGCCTTAAGCAAATTGCTATTCAAAACTTGATAGACAGCACAAAAAGCCTTAAATTCGCATGCTTATGGTACAACAAAACAATTGGATCAAACAATTCAAAAAGCCATTGATCATCAGCGGTCCATGCAGTGCGGAAAGCGAAAAGCAAATGCTGGAAACCGCCCAAAGAATCAATCCTGAAAAAGTGCAAATCTTCAGGGCAGGCATTTGGAAACCACGCACCAAACCCAACAGCTTTGAAGGCGTAGGCAGCATTGGTTTGAAATGGTTGAAAAAAGTCAAGGAAGAATTTGGTTTTTTGACCGCCATTGAAATCGCCAATGCGCAACATGTGAAATTGGCCTTGGAAAATGAGGTGGACATTTTGTGGATCGGCGCCCGCTCAACGGTGAACCCTTTTACCGTACAGGAAATTGCTGAATCCCTTCAAAATACCGACAAAATCATCTTGGTCAAAAATCCAGTCAACCCAGATTTGGATTTATGGATTGGCGCTGTGGAACGCTTGCGAGCGCAGAACATCCAAAACATCGGGGTGATCCACCGTGGCTTTTCGACCTATAAAAAAGTCAAATACCGCAACAATCCACAATGGCAAATTGCCTTGGATTTCATGCACCAAATGCCCGAGATTCCGATCATTTGTGATCCTTCGCACATTTGTGGCAACCGCGAAAATTTATTGGATGTCGCCCAGCAAGCTTTCAACTTTGAGTACGATGGACTGATGTTGGAAACCCACTGCAATCCGGATGAAGCTTGGAGCGATGCCCAACAGCAAATTACCCCTGAACGTTTGGACGAAATCTTGTCGGCCTTGGTTGTAAGGAACAGCGACAACAAAGACGAATTGTATTTGGCCAATTTGGAGCGCTTGCGTTTAGAAATCGACGAATCCGACCAATTGATCTTGGATGCCATTGCCCAACGCATGCAATTGTCCAACCAAATCGGTGATTTGAAAAAAGAGCACAATGTGGCGATTTATCAACCCGAAAGGTGGAAGCAAATTTGGGAAAACACCGAGAGAATCGGTGAACAATTGGGCTTGTCACACGAATTCATTGAAGGTTTTCTAAAGGCCATTCACCAAGAGTCCATCCAAAGACAGCACGCGATATTCAATGCAGCCAACCCTAAAACCACCGAATGACAGCAAGAGTTTTTAAATCCACAGGCAGTTGGTACCTGATCCGTACAGCGGAAGGGCAATTTTACAAAGCCAGGATCCGTGGGCGGTTTCGTTTGGACAACATCCGACACACCAATCCCGTTTCGGTCGGAGATTTTGTCGACTTTGAATTGGACAAAGACGACTTGGCCATCATCACAAAAATTCACGAAAGAAAGAATTACATCATTCGCCGTTCGGTCAATTTGTCCAAAAAATCACACATCATTGCAGCCAACATCGATTGCGCCTTTTTGATCGTGACCTTGGACAATCCCAAAACTTCTTTGGGCTTCATCGATCGGTTTCTGGTCACTGCAGAAGCCTACCACATTCCGACGGTCATCGTTTTCAATAAAATTGATGCCTATGGTGAAGATGAATTGGCTGAAATGGAGTTTTATAAAGAAATTTACGAATCCATCGGTTATGAAACTTTGGCGGTCTCTGCCATTTCTGGCTTTCAAATCGATGATTTAAGAGAAAAACTGAAAGGACAAACCGCGCTTTTCTCGGGACATTCGGGCGTGGGAAAATCCACACTGATGAATGTTTTGCATCCAGCTTTGGATTTGCGAACGGCGGTGGTATCGGATTTCAACCAAAAAGGACAGCATACCACGACTTTTGCGGAAATGTACGAATGGCCTTTTGGCGGATTTTGCATCGATACACCGGGCATCAAAGAGTTTGGCTTGGTCCACATGGAAAAAGCGGAAATTCAATCTTTCTTCCCTGAAATTTTTGACACCAAATCCGGTTGTAAGTTTGACAATTGCATTCACCTCAATGAACCCAATTGTGCCGTGATCGAAGCGGTAGAAATGGGAGAAATCGCCGTCAGTCGTTATGAGAATTACTTGATTTTCATGCAGGAAATCGAATTGGACAACCCACTTTAAATGTTACAAAATGAGAGCGGTCATTCAAAGAGTGCAGCACGCACAAGTCACAGTCAATGAAACCATCATCGGTAAAATCGAGCAAGGCTTGTTGGTCTTGGTCGGTTTTGAAGCCAATGACACAGCAGAAGATTTCGAGTGGTTGGCCAACAAATTGATTCAATTGCGGATTTTTCCTGATGAAAATGGCGTAATGAACATTTCTTTGCAAGACATACAGGGCGAAATCTTGGTAGTAAGCCAATTTACTTTGCATGCCTTGACCAAAAAAGGGAACCGCCCTTCCTACATCAAATCATCGCCGCCAGATCAAGCAAAAAGTCAGTACGAAAACTTTGTGAAAGTCCTGCAAAGTAAATATATTGGCAAAATTCAAACCGGTGAGTTTGGTGCCGACATGCAGGTCGAATTGCTGAATGATGGCCCAGTGACGATTTGGATCGATACGAAAAACAAAGAATGAATTTGAAAACACTGAGACAATTTTTAATCGCTTGTTTGCTGTTGCTTTTTGGCATGAACCAAGCGCAACAATATGCCGCCAACAACATTCCTGAACACTTGAAAAAAGACGCTTATGCCGTTGTCAGAAATGAACACGACGAAGTGGACTTTTTGGCCTACAATCGGGTGAAAAAGAAATCCAAAATTGCGGTGACCGTTTTGAATGAAAGTGGAATGAAATATTCGTTTTTACCGATTTATTACAATAAATCCACCAAGATCAACCAATTCAAAGCCACCATTTATGATGCCAATGGGCAAGTCTTGCGGGCTTTGAAAAAGAAAGATTTGAAAGACACCAGTGCCTACGATGGGTTTTCATTGTTCATCGATACGCGCTTGCAGTATTATGACTTTTCCATGAACACTTATCCATTCACCATAGAATACGATTACGAAGTGACCTATTCAAACACCATCAATTTGCCGACTTGGGCACCCATCGACAATTACAATGTGGCGGTAGAAAAGAGCAGTTTGACCTTGAACAACCATACATCCATTTTGATTCGTAAACAAGAATTGGGCTTTGAATTCATGAAAGTCGAACAAAATCATTCTGGGAATTCATGGCATTATGTGGTCCAAAATATGGCGCCGATCAATGACGAAGTGCTCAGTCCTCCTTTGAGTGAAATCACTGCGCGGGTGTACTTTTCGCCCAATGAATTTCAGTTGGAAGGCATCAAAGGAAAGATGGAGAATTGGAAGGATTTCGGGAAATGGTATTATGAGAATTTGATCCAAGACAAATACGATTTGACTGAAAAAGACAAACAAATCGCGGTGAACTTGGTCGATGGCGTGGAAGATCCAGTCGAAAAAGTAAGGATATTGTACGAATACATGCAGAGCAAAACACGCTATGTGAATGTGTCCATCGGCATTGGTGGATGGGAACCTTTTTCAGCCAATTATGTCAGCAGCAAGAGTTATGGCGACTGCAAGGCCTTGTCCAATTACATGATCAGTTTGTTGAAAGCCGTCGGCATAGAAGGTTTTTATACGGTGGTAAACGCCAACAAAAGCAGAAAGGTGCACATGAAAGACGATTTCACTTCCTTGCAAGGCAATCATGTGATTGTCAATGTGCCGATGGAGGATGAAACGCTTTGGTTGGAATGTACGAGCCAGCAAACCGCCT
>DATJBZ010000012.1:0-129687 GCA_035515075.1 Moheibacter sp.
ATGTATATAAGAGGATATGTTTAAGAAAATAAGGAGAAGATTTTAGGGGTTGCACTTACTGCAATGTCCAATAATTAAACACAGCTTGAATTTGCGATATAAAAAACAATCCCAACGAAATCATTTTTTTGATATCATTGGACACTATCCCGTAAAGTGTGTAAGTTAAAAATAACAGGGGTTGGACTTTTTTAGAGTCTGACCCTTTTTTCATAGATCGTTAGGAACTGATTTAGAATAACGCCCCAATTCCTGACAGGCATCGTCCATTTTTTTGTTGCTTCACGTACTGCCAAATATACAGATTTCATCACGGCTTCGTCCGTCGGGAAGGATAGTTTATTTTTGGTATACTTTCTTATCTTTCCGTTTAGGTTCTCGATAAGGTTTGTAGTATAGATAATCTTCCTTATTTCTAACGGGAACTCATAGAATACGGTGAGTTCTTCCCAGTTATCCCTCCAGCTTTTAACGGCATAAGAATATTTATCATTCCATTTGTGGGCAAAATCCTCCAAGGCCAGCTTAGCGGCTTGTTGATTGGGCGCATTGTAAATATGCTTCATATCGGCTGTAAATTTCTTTTTATCTTTCCATACCACATATCTACAAGCATTGCGTATCTGATGAACCACACAGATTTGAGTCTTTGACTCAGGGAATACATTCTTGATCGTATCGGTAAAACCGTTCAGGTTATCGGTGGCGGTTATCAGGATGTCCTCTGTTCCACGTGCCCTGATATCGGTCAAAACACTCATCCAAAAAGCAGCCGATTCATTCTTGCCCAACCAAAGGCCGAGCACCTCTTTCTTACCGTCCCTACGAAGTCCCACAGCAATATAAACCGTCTTGTTGATTACCTTGGAGTTCTCCCGTACCTTGAAAACAATACCGTCCATCCAGACAATGAGATAGACAGGTTCTAATGGTCGGTTCTGCCAAGCGATGATGTCTCCGGTCACTTTTTCGGTAATCCTCGATATGGTCGAGGTAGATATATCAAAATCATAGACTTCTCGTATCTGTTCTTCGATATCGCTGTTGCTCATTCCTTTGGCGTAGAGCGATACAATAACATTCTCAACGCCTTCGACCATATTGCCCCGTTTGGGAACGATCATCGGATTGAACGACGCATCTCTATCTCTTGGAACGGCAATCTCGGACTCTCCAAAAGTTGTTTTTATTTTCTTCTTAGAGTATCCGTTGCGCGCATTGCTGCCACTGGACCTTTGGTGCTTGTCATAATCAAGGTGGCCATCGAGTTCGCCTTCGAGCATTTTCTCGATCCCACGTTTTTGGATCTGTTTTAAAAAACTAGTGAGCTCCTCGTGGCTCTTGAACTGCTTCAGAAAATCATCTGAAATTAAATCATCTTTTTTCATAAGTGTATAAAAATTAAAATTAAACATAATAATAAATAGCTGGGGCGCGCCCCAGCTATTTATTTAACTTACACACTTTGTGAAATAGTCCCTGTAAAATATTTTCTCTCTATATTCCAATCTGCAGAACTTTTATAGCCTAATATCTTGGTTTGTGACCTTTCCCATTAAAACATAAAAATGAAAAACAGCACTCAAAATACGGTGGATTATCTGGATGGCTTTCAATATGCAGGCAACCAATTGCAGTTTTTCCCAACAACAGAAGGCTATGTCAAAGCAACGCCTACAGACAGAACCAAAACAAGCTATCATTATAACTATATCTATAATTATACAGATCATCTTGGTAATGTAAGACTGAGTTACACCTTAGATCCACAAGCAGGAACTTTAAAGATAGTAGATGAGCATCATTACTATCCTTTCGGATTGAAACATGGGGTGTATACGGCTGCTACTTTGAAAGACTTTAGAATAGATGAAATGGGAACAGATGCTGTGCCTGGAGGAGGCATGGGAGAGGTTGCTTTGATCAATGTCACACCCGATCTCGCGGATTTGCAATCCGTGAGTTTTTCTTTAAAACAAAACATTCGTTATATTTATCCATTCAATTCAAGATTTGACAAAAAGGCAATACACATATCAGTTTATTCCAACTCACGCAACAGTGAATAGCGCTGACGGCTTCAAAGACGGAAATACCAACCCCAATTTGAATGATTATGAGTACGATGACAATGATTTTCGAGTAAAAAAGATTGAGAATCTTTTTTGCGAAGAAAGCGAGCGTAGCTCAATGATTTTGGATAGAAACAAAGGTATAACAGAAATAAAATACAATCATCTGAACTTACCGACCAAAATTACTTGGTCAAACAACAAATACATCAGTTATCAGTACAATGCAACAGGCCAAAAAATCAGAAAAACAGTAGAGCAAAACGATAGTTTGAAGATTGTGGATTATTTAGATGGTTTCCAATACGCAGGCAACCAATTGCAGTTTTTCCCAACAGCAGAAGGCTATGTCAAAGCAACACCTACAGACAGAACCAAAACAAACTATCATTTTAATTACATCTACAACTATACCGATCATTTGGGCAACGTAAGACTAAGCTACACCTTGGATCCGCAAGCTGGAACGCTACAAATCGTAGATGAGAACCACTACTACCCTTTTGGCTTACGGCACGAAACCCACTACCCATCAGGAAACAAAAAAGACTTTAGAACAAACATAGGAGATGTTGGTTTTGAACCTGTAAATTTGGTATTGGTCACCAGTACAGAATATAATTATAAGTATAATGGATTTGAGTATCAAGATGAGTTGGATTTGAATTGGTACGACTACCAAGCAAGAAACTACGACCCAGCAATTGGTAGATGGATGAACATCGACCCACTGGCAGAAATGAGTAGAAAGACATCGCCTTATGTATATACACTCAACAACCCTGTTTTCTTCATCGACCCAGATGGGATGATGGCAGAAGCAAGTAGTGATAAATCAGGGAGTGACTCTAACAATTCAAGTTCTGGTGAAAATCAGATAAGCTTAGGTATTGCAGGAATAAAATTGGACTTGAATCAAAAAGTAGGTGCTGTTAGCCATGTTAATTATGATGGTGGAAATAGTGGAGATAGTAGCAATGATAAGTCTTCTGAGAAAAATGAAGCAGACTCACCTGCGGAAAGTCCAGATAATGGGGATCCCGAAAAAGAAACACAAAAATCTACAAATTCTGAACGTAATCCTTATAGCCCACCTCGAGCCGATGGTATTAAGTTTGGAATAGGTTTCTCTTTTAATGGTGTTTTTTTTCGTGGAGATTTCTCATTAGCAATTGCTATTACAGGTGGTGAAATAGGGCTAGTTCCAGAATACTCTGGAGGAATGGGATTAACACTTGCTCTACCTGGAGTAGGGGTAGAAGGTTTTCTTACTCACTATAGTATATCAGAAGGAGGTAATTTCATGCAATCGATTAGTGGTGAGGCTACCAACACAACTACTAATGCTGTAATTGGCAGCTATACTCATTCTTCTTCTTCAAATGCAAATGGTTATACTATTGGAATAGGACCAAAAGTTTTTGGCTCAAACTTTGGTTTCAGTCAAACAACGTCTAAATCAGCAGTAATATCAACTTCAGGAATTTATGATTTTAATGGTAAGAAGAAAAATTAAGTATTTCATCATGATTTTAATAATCTTTCACATCATATCATGTGATCAAGATTGCAATAAGTATAGAGATTTATTTATTGAGAACGAGTGTAATGTAATTTTATCTAAAGATTATACTGATAATCAACCAGAGTTCATGATTGTAAAAGGAATTAATCCAAATACAAAAGAAAAATGCAAATGTCAAGATAATGTAAAAAATTGGTATTTTTATAATGGTTATATGGAAAAAGGAGATACTTTAGTAAAAAGGAAAGGGGATGATTTTTATAAAATTCATAAAAAAGATACAATCTTTATTATTTATTATGGAGAATGCAATAATTATAATCAGTACGTAAGAATAAACAATAATCCACCAAAAACAAATTAAATAATATGAAGAAAGTACCAATAATTTTCTTTTTTTTAATTTTTGTATCATGCAAATTAAATTCAGAAAATGAAAACTTATTAGAAAATAAAAAAGAAGGAGAAAAAATCATGAATATTTTTTTTAATAATATTGTTTCTAATAATTTCAAGGAGAATAAAAAATTTCTAAGTAAGTCATTTTTAGATTATCCAGGAACTAAGCAATTTGAAAAAGATCAAAATCTCATAAAAATAAAATTAGGAAATATAACAAATATTAATTTATTGTATTCAGAAACTACAATTTCAACTAAGATAAATTCATTTCCTGAATATATTTATGAATACAATATTGAAAGAGAAAAGAAAAACTCTATAGAAACATATTTTTTGATAAAAGAAAATGACTCATTAAAAATTAAAGATTATAAAATAGAATATTTAAACGAATGAAATAGGCAATGCACCCAACTTAGTGACACAGTAAAATCAAGGATGTAACCAATTGATTTTGAGTAAGGATTAAAACAAAACCAAGAATTATAAGAGCTGGTATTTCCTGCTCTTTGTATTTTTGAATACTTTAAATCGTTTAAAATGGAGAAAAATAAAAGTTCGTGTATCAGATTGAGGTGTTTTCATTGAAAACAAAACATTCGTTATATTTATCCATTCAATTCAAGATTTGACAACAAGACAATACACATATCAGTTTATTCCTACTCACGCAACAGTGAATGGCTCTGATGGCTTCAAAGACGGAAATACCAACCCCAATTTGAATGATTATGAGTACGATGACAATGATTTTCGAGTAAAAAAGATTGAGAATCTTTTTTGCGAAGAAAGCGAGCGTAGCTCAATGATTTTGGACCGAAAAAAAGGCATCGAAAGCATCACTTACAACCACCTGAACTTACCTACTAAAGTTAGTTGGTCAAACACTAAATACATTAATTATCAGTACAATGCCGCAGGGCAAAAAGTATCCAAAACAGTTAGAATAGATGCTGATTCCATCAAAGTTGTAGATTATTTAGATGGGTTTCAATACACAGGGAACCAATTGCAGTTTTTCCCAACAGCAGAAGGCTATGTCAGAGTAAATGCTGATAAACTCCAATCATTTCGTACGTATAACTATGTCTATAACCACACCGATCATCTTGGAAACGTACGATTGTCCTACTCCAAAGACCCAAAAACAGGAGAATTGGAAATTTTGGAAGAAAACCACTACTACCCTTTCGGATTGAAACATGGAGTGTATACGGCTGCTACTTTGAAAGACTTTAGAATAGATGAAATGGGAACAGATGCTGTGCCTGGAGGAGGCATGGGAGAGGTTGCTTTGATCAATGTCACTAAAACGGAGTATAATTATAAGTACAATGGGAAGGAGCTTCAAGATGAGTTGGGGCTTGGGTTGTACGATTATGGATGGAGAAATTACGATCCCGCAATTGGAAGATGGGTCGTTATTGATCCTAAAGCTGAAATAGGGAGACCCTATTCTCCGTATAATTATGCCTTAAATAATCCTGTTTATTTTATTGATCCTGATGGAATGATGTCTGTAAGTAGCATTCAAGAAATGTGGGATAATACAACATCTTCAAGCACATGGGTTAATAATGGAGATGGTACTTATGAAGGAGGAGAAAATGAATCGGATTCAGTTGAAAATGGACAATCGGAAGATTGTTGTCCTAATGGAAAAGGTTTCTTGAAAGGTTTAGCAAATTCTGTTATTGACATAACAATAACAAGTAATCCAATAACAAGTTTAATTGAACAAGGTGGACAATTAATTAATTCCGATTTTGAACTTATACCTAGATTTAGTGTGGAAGAGGGTGAGCAAGTTGGATATTATGCTGGTATTATTTTATTTGCGATAGTAGAACCTTCGCCTGGCGGAGAAATAAATGCTATAAAAATATTAATTAAGGGAGGAAAAGCCACTAAAATTACCAAGGCAGTAAATTCTAATTTACAACATGCGATTGACCAAAGTCTACTTCCTGATAGAAACGTTTTTAAAAATGCAGATGAGGCTAGAACAGCTCTTGAAGCTCTAACAAAACAGGTGGGAACTAATAAACTTCCTGCTGGAACAATTATTGACCCTTCTAAAACAGATAGAATATTAGTTCCTGTCGGAAATAACGGTATGGCGGTCTATCAAATAGGTAGTAATGGTACAGCTAAAATAAAAACAGTATTAGTAGCAAAATAATATTTATGTCAGAAAAAATAATAACATTAACAAGAGGGGTTGAAATCAATAAAATAACTTTAGAGGAAGATGCTATAGCACATATAGAGATGAGAGAAGAAAGTATTTTATTAGTTAAAAGAAAAAGCAATAAACATTCTACTTTTAAAAAGCAAGTATGGCTATCTGACTTAATCGAAAATTACATTGGGCCAAGTATCTATTTAGATTTAGATGAAAAAAATAATTTGATAAGAATTGAAATTTTAGAAGATTAAAGATAATGGTAATGTATCAAAGTTAGTGACGCAATAAAGTCAAGGGTGTAACCAATTGATTTTGAGTAAAAGTTAAAATAAAACCAAGATTTATAAGGGCAGGGATTTCCTACGTTTTGTATTTTTGAATGCTTTCAATCGTTTAAAATGGAGAAAAATAAGAGTTCGTGTATCAGAGTGAGATATTTTCATTGAAAACAAAACATTCGTTATATTTATCCATCTTATGAATGATTTAACAAAACAGCAAAACCACAGCACTACGTGCGCAAATTTCGATTTGGAAATACTCAATTTCCAAAATCTCAGCACTACGTGCGCAAATTTCGATTTGGAAATACTCAATTTCCAAAATCTCATTTGTCCTTTCGGATTGAAGCATGGGGTGTATACGGCTGCTACTTTGAAAGACTTCAGAATAGATGAAATGGGAACAGATGCTATTCCTGGAGGAGGCATGAGAGAGGTAGCTTTGATCAATGTCACTAAAACGGAGTATCAGTATAAGTACAACGGTAAAGAGCTTCAGGATGAGTTGGGGCTTAACATGTATGACATGGACATGAGGCAGTATGACCCTGCCATTGCGAGGTGGGTGGTGCAAGATCCTGTTACGCATTTTGATTTTTCACCATATAATGCTTTTGACAACGATCCTGTTTTCTGGGCAGATCCAAGTGGAGCAGATGCTACTTCTTTAATACAAGATATTTGGAATAAATCTAATGCGAATGAAAATACATTATGGTTAAATAATAATAATGGAACTTTTTTGGGAAGTAATGGAAAATCAGCTGATTGCGACGTTTGCACAACTTCTACATCAAAACTGACTCATACTTTTAGTCCTGAAGGGTTCAATTATAAAAATAAAGAAGGGGAAAGAGGAGATGCAAATGACGGTAGTGATATTATAGAGTATAAAGTTCAAGTTGTTACTAAAAACGAAAAGGGAATGGTAACATCTTCTGTTCTTATAACATATTTTTTCTCTGTTAATCGAGGTGGTTCTCATGAAAATATAGTTCCAGGAACAATGTATATAATGGGGGTTTATGATCCTGTTAATGTCTCATTTAATATAGATAATCCAGTCACCCCCTATGAGAAAGAATTAGCTGAATACATATCATATGTATCAAGTTATAGTAAAAAATACAATAGTAGTATTTTAGACGAAATAGCTACATACAATTATTATCTAGAAAAAAATAAAGAAGGGCCGTATAAAACTCAAGATATGATAAATAAAGTAAGTTCTGCTGCTAAATTGTTCGGTAAGCACGGCAGGATGGTGGGAGGTGCAGGAAATTTTATCAATACGATATTAAAAAACCAAAATCAATCCTCTAATCTTCATGGTGTAAAAGTAGGAATAGTTAATGAAAATAAACTTTAATAATTATGAAGAAAAGTACAAATTTGATAAAGATTTTATGGACAATTCTATTCATTTGCACTCTTTTATTTTTTTATTTTTCCAACGTTAATGATTTATATTTTCAAGAAGATATCATTAATTTTGAAAATAGAATAAAGAACATTAAATTTCTATTTTATATAGTAGTTCCATTTATTTACATTATAGTATTGCTATTGATTGATTACAAAGACATTTTTAAAAAAAATAATTTTGTTTTTTATTTAGTTGTATTTATAATTTTATTTTTTCTATCACATAAATCCATTTTAAATGGATGTTTAATTCTAAATAAAAAATTTACTACTACAGAAAAAATTGAAAGAAAACATTACTTTAAAATCTATAATGAAAAATTACTATTATATGATCAATTTGCTTACTTAAAAGAATTTAATTTTCCAGAAAATGTTGATATGATTAAGTTAGAAAAATCTTCATCTTGTTTAGTTATGTTTAAAGTAGGTTATTTTGGCATTCCATTTAACCCTATAATAACTTCCTTAATACCAAAATCAACAATGTGAATGCGTCGATTGCATACATAGACACAGCCCCAAACCCAGGTAATAATTATTGGAACAATGATTTATTCTCGTTCAAAATCAATTACAATACGATAGAAAATGAACTCAATGCCAAGACAGAAGCATTGTACAACGGCAACATCGCTCAGACCTTTTGGCGAACAGTATAATACCTCGACAAATTAGTACCAGTGTTTAAGTTGAAAATTTTATTAATTTTAAACAATGGAAAACATGAAAAGAACACGCAGGAAATTTAGCAGTGAATTTAAATCACAGGTAGCCATAGAGGCTTTAAAAGAACGTTATACACTCACCGAACTAGCACAGAAGTTTGAGCTTCATCCCAATCAGATCAGCCAATGGAAGCAGGAGTTTTTGGAGCGTAGCAAGAACGTTTCTGGCGTTCCATAAAGTATAGACATATCTATTTAAACCCCGCCAACGATGGAATCGAGTTATTCAGAGGAATAATGATTTGGATCGATAAGTACAATAATAGAAAACACCAAGGAACAGGTCAAAAACCTATTTCAAGATACCAAAAAGCAGCATAAATGTCAATTAAGAAAAACTTATTACTGGTCTAAGAAATCGAGGTAGTATAGAGTTTCCATCATGATCATTCAAGAATTTCAAAAGAAAAATTAAAAATTATGGATGAAATTCTGAAATTATTATTAAATGAATTAGAAATTTCAGTGAACTTCATTGAGCTAAACTAAACCTAATGAATCCATCAAAAGTCAATTATGTGAATGGCTTTTTTCTCTAAATATATTTAGTGAAACAAGCGTCCATGATATCCATATAAAAAATCTCTCTTGACGATGTGTTGGGATTTCTTCGTCAGAAGAGATTGGAGATTAACAAGGAAGAGGTTGAATTCATTATGGGAATTTCTCCAATTCACCGAATGCATACTCCATAGATAGTGCTTAGATACTCCGTAGATAGTGTTTGTCAATAGTTGGCTTGTAGTCCACAACCAATGTGCTTGATGCAATTTTCATTCCATAAAAAAAGGAGATTCTTGTTGAAGAATCTCCTTACTTAGTAGCGAGGACAGGACTCGAACCTGTGACCTTCGGGTTATGAGCCCGACGAGCTACCTACTGCTCCACCTCGCGATTTGGACTGCAAATATAGAAACAATATTTTAAACCACCAAACTTATATTGGAATGGGTGGGTTATTTTCTATGAAATTCACCACAAGTTCTGGATCATCAGTGAGATAGAGTAGTTCTTTATATTTTCTGCCTACGGCCAATTGATGCAAAACGGAGTACAAAGCGGTGTCTTCGGTGTATCTTTTCTTGCCTAGAAAGATCATTGGACTGTAAAAGCCGAAAGTGCCATAGTGGTTTTGTGCAGCTTCTTGGAAAATTTCTTGGGTAGTTCCTGCGCTGCCTGGCGCATAAACAATTCCATACAGACAAATCGCCAAAAGAATGTCCTCACGGATGCTGTTGGAAAAGTACTTGGCAATGTCACAAGCAAACAAATTGGAAGGTTCATGACCGTAAAACCAAGTCGGAATCGCCAAGCTGGAGGTGCCATCTGGAAACTTTTCTAAGACGGTCAATGATTGTTCGAAATAATTGGACACCAAATAATCCATTTGGTCCTCGCTGTCATACTTTAAATCGCTTAAAAGTAAAATGGCATCCACCAAGTCCTCTTCTGAGTATTTGGCCATGTAAGCGCCTAAATTTGCTGCCTCCATGATGCCAGGTCCACCACCAGTTGCGATATAATAATCTTTTTGCGCCAACTCTTGCGCAGCCAAGGCCACTTTGACATAATATTCCGAACCTCTTTTTGTGGCATGTCCGCCCATGAAGCCGACGATTTTCTTTTGTGTCATGCCGAAATCATCGTATTCGATCAAGTTTCTCAACGCAACATCAATCGAATAATCATGGATCCGCTGTGCCATGGCTTCTTCCATCGAAGGCGTGTACTTGTTTTTCATGAAATGTTGGTAAATCTTGAAATCGGGGCTTTCCGCCATGTTGGTTAAATTCTCGCCCATCAATTCTTGCCAAGTGTACAATTCTGTTCGATGGGGTTGAAAAGGCAATCCCGCAAATTTTGGGTAGACCAAAGCACCATTGCTGATCAAGTAAATCGCTTCTTCTTTGTGGAAATCACAGCCTAAGAAAGTGGTGGATTGAATATTGTATTTTGTCCAATCAACTTGTAGAGGAATGAAATCGATGTTTTGGAAAACTTTTCCTTTCAAATTGAGGGTGTGTGCAACCAGTTCATTCCATTCTTGGGTTGAACGGATCAAGTTGATAAATCTTCTTAATGACATATTGAATTGAATAAATTTAGTATAAAAATAATTAATTGAACCTACAGAAATCTTTTGCGTTTGAACCAAAAGAAAATGACCAAAAAGGTAATAATCATGATGACTGACAAAAGATAAAATCCTGCTTTTTCATTCAAACCGGGTAGGTTATCAAAATTCATCCCATAAAAACCGGTGATGAAAGTCAATGGCAAGAAAAAGGCGGAAAAAACCGTCAAAACCTTCATGATTTCGTTGGAACGTTGGTCCGAAAAAGACAAAGTCAAAGTAAACAAACTGTGGATGTCCTCGGTATTTTGGTTGTGCAAATGCAGCAATTTCAAATTCATTTCATGTAAATTCTTGAATGAAGCTGGATTTTTGGTGAATACTTTGAATTCGTTGAGCACATCACGGGTGAGCATTAGCAATTTGCTGCAAGCGGAAGATTCGCGTTTGAGTTGGTATAGTTTTTTTAAATTGATTTTCAATTCTTTTTCGTTGGCAAACAAAGATTCTTCATATAACTCAATTTGTTTGGCGATTCTTTCTGAAGGAGCTTGGTAGCTGAAGAGCGCGTGTTCAGCAATTTTATAAAACAATTGATTGCTTGACCCATTTGATTTCAAAGCCAATTCATTTTTGATCTCTTGCCAAAAGGGCACTTTTTTTTGATGGATGGTAATCAGGAAATCTTTTCCTTTGAAAATGCCGATTTTATGGCTAAACTCTCGAATTTGGTTGGTGTTGGATCTAGGATTTTTGACATAAAACCGCAACAAGATGAAGTCAAAATTTTCTGAATGTTCAAATTTGGGCAAATGACCAATTTCGTTGGCATCGTCCAAAGTATAGGCGGTTAAACCAAATTGTTCCCGGTATTTTCGGATGGTTTCCTCGCTGGGTTTTTCCAAATTGTACCAAGTGAATTGTTCGTTTTTAAAAAAGATTTCTTCCATAGAATTGAATTCTATCCGAATTTAATAAGAAATATTGGAAATGAGTGCAGCTTGAAAGAATGGGCACAACTTCATTAGAAATTAATGGGGGATGCTTACCTTTGCCCATTCATATTAAAAAAAGTTAAAAAATGAGCGGATTGATACAAGAGTTACAATGGCGCGGTTTGATTCACAACATCATGCCAGGGACGGAGGAGCAACTTGAAAAAGAGATGACGACTGGTTATTGTGGATTTGACCCGACGGCGGACTCTCTTCATGTGGGAAGCTTGGTACCGATAATTCTGCTGATGCATTTGCAAAAAAATGGGCACCGTCCTGTGGCATTGGTGGGTGGAGCGACCGGTATGATTGGTGATCCAACAGGAAAATCAGCCGAAAGAAACCTTTTGGATGAAGCGACATTGGACCGATTTGTTGCAGGAATTCATGCGCAATTAGAGCGCTTTCTTGATTTTGACCCTTCGAAACCCAATGCGGCTTTGATGGTCAACAACTATGACTGGATGAAAGATTTCAGTTTCTTGGATTTCATCAGAAATGTCGGCAAACACATCACAGTCAATTATATGATGGCCAAGGATTCGGTGAAAAGTCGGTTGAGTGCAGAATCTTCTGTGGGCATGTCTTTTACGGAATTTTCTTATCAATTGATCCAAGGATACGATTATTTGCATTTGTACAAAAACTTAGGGGTAAAATTGCAGTTTGGGGGTTCTGACCAATGGGGAAATATCACCACGGGTTCTGAATTGATTCGTAGAATGGTGCAAGGAGAAGCTTTTGCATTTACTTGTCCATTGACCACCAAATCAGATGGCAATAAATTTGGGAAAAGTGAAGGCGGAGAAAATGTTTGGTTGGACAAGGAGAGAACTTCACCGTATAAATTTTACCAATTTTGGTTGAACCAAGCCGATGAAGATGCGAAGAAATACATCAAGATTTATACTTTTCTCAGCCAAGAAGAGATTCAGCAATTAATCGCTCAACATGATGAAGCACCGCATTTGCGTGAATTGCAAAAGAAATTGGCAGAAGAAGTAACGGCCATGGTGCATGGACAAGAAGAATTGGAAAAAGCGATCAAGGCTTCTGAAATTCTTTTTGGAAAATCCACCGCGGAGGATTTGAAGTCATTGGATGCAGCTACATTTTTAGCGGTTTTTGAAGGAGTACCTCAAGCAAAAATTGCACAAAGTGATTTGGCTGTAGGATTGGACATCGTGGAGGTTTTGTCAGAGAAAACCCAATTTTTGAGCTCAAAGAGTGAAGCGAGAAGGGATTTGAAAGCCAATGCGATTTCGGTCAATAAAGAAAAAGTTGAAGAAGGGTTTCAACTGACTTCAAATGATTTGATTGCGGATCATTATGTGTTGTTGCAAAAAGGAAAAAGAAATTATTTCATCTTGATTGTTGAATAACTTCAATCGAAAATAATTCAATATAAAAAAGGAGCTCAAAATTGAGCTCCTTTTTGTATTCAAGATGTTCATTGACTGATTACATCATGCCTGGCATTCCGCCCATAGGTGGCATGGCTGGTTCGTCTTTCTTGATTTCAGTAATTACCGCTTCTGTGGTAATCAACATTCCAGCTACTGAAGCTGCATTTTCAAGTGCAACACGGGTAACTTTGGTTGGGTCAATGATTCCCGCCTCCAACATATTGGTGTACGTATCATTTTTCGCATTGTATCCAAAATCTCCTTTTCCTTCTTTGACTTTCGCAACAACCACTGAACCTTCTCCTCCAGCGTTGATCACGATTTGGCGCAAAGGCTCTTCGATCGCACGACGTACGATGTTGATTCCAGTGGATTCATCAGCATTTTCTCCAGTAAGACTATCCAATGAAGACAAAGCTCTAACATACGCAACTCCACCACCTGGGATGATACCTTCTTCTACTGCCGCTCTTGTTGCATGCAAAGCATCGTCAATTCGGTCTTTTTTCTCTTTCATTTCCACTTCAGAAGCTGCACCTACATACAAAACAGCAACACCTCCAGCCAATTTAGCCAAACGCTCTTGCAGTTTTTCACGGTCATAGTCCGAAGAAGTTGAATCGATTTGTGCTTTGATTTCATTGACTCTTGCTTTGATCAAAGCTTCGTCTCCTGCACCGTTAACGATGGTCGTATTGTCTTTGTCGATTTGTACTTTTTCTGCTGTTCCCAACATGTCCAAAGTAGCATTTTCTAAAGAATAACCTCTTTCTTCTGAAATAACGGTTCCTCCAGTCAAAATCGCGATGTCTTCCAACATGGCTTTTCTACGGTCTCCAAATCCTGGTGCTTTGACAGCAGCAATTTTTAAAGAACCTCTCAAACGGTTCACGACCAAAGTTGCCAAAGCTTGTCCTTCTACTTCTTCTGAAATGATCAAAAGCGGACGGCTGGACTGTGCAACAGGCTCCAAAATTGGAAGAATGTCCTGTAAGTTGGAAATCTTTTTGTCAAACAATAGAATGTATGGATTTTCTAATTCAGCAACCATTTTATCAGAGTTTGTCACAAAATAAGGTGATTGGTATCCTCTGTCAAACTGCATTCCTTCTACAACGTCCACATAAGTTTCTGTTCCTTTGGCTTCTTCAACAGTGATTACTCCTTCTTTTCCAACTTTCGCAAAAGCTTCTGAAATCAAAGTTCCAATGGTTTCATCGTTGTTGGCAGAAATCGAAGCCACTTGTTTGATTTTGTCTTCGCTATCGCCGACTTCTTTGGATTGCTCTTTTAAATTTGCCACGATGGTGTTCACAGCTTTATCAATTCCACGTTTCAAATCCATGGGATTGGCGCCAGCTGCTACGTTTTTCAAACCTTCACGAACGATGGCTTGTGCCAAAACAGTTGCAGTAGTCGTTCCGTCTCCAGCAACGTCATTGGTTCTTGAAGCAACTTCTTTTACCATTTGTGCACCCAAATTTTCGATGGAATCTTCCAATTCAATTTCTTTTGCGACAGAAACACCGTCTTTGGTTACATGTGGCGCTCCAAAAGCTTTTTCCAAAACAACGTTTCTACCTTTTGGTCCTAAAGTTACTTTTACAGCATTGGCCAATGCGTCGACCCCTCTTTTCAAAGCGTCTCTTGATTCTACGTCAAATTTTATTTCTTTTGCCATAATTTTAAATTGTATTATTTATATATGATATAAAAAGATTAGATGGTTAAATTATCAAGACAAAAGTACATCGTACAATATACTTTTTACTCAATACATGAATTAAACAATTGCTAAAATATCCGATTCTCTCATGATCAAGTAATCTTTACCTTCCCACTTTAATTCTGTTCCAGCATATTTGCCATAGAGTACATTGTCCCCTACTTTTACGGTCAATGGTTCATCTACTTTTCCATTACCTACTGCAATGACGCTTCCTTGTTGAGGTTTCTCTTTTGCAGTGTCTGGAATGATGATTCCTGATGCCGTTTGAGTTTCAGCTGCTGCTGGTAACACCAACACGCGATCTGCCAATGGTTGAATTGTAATTTCTGACATAGTTATTATTTTAATTAATTGAACATTTTATGAATTTAATGATGCTAAAAGAACGAAAACTATGCCAAGCAATGTTCAAGCATTTAATGACAGTTTTTTCTGTCAAATTGAAATTGAATCGCTTTCCTAACTGACAAAATGACGTTTTTTTTTGTGTACAATCCTTCCAAAATCAAATTCTGAAATAATTGCATTTCTTTTCATGATTTATCTTGTCAATCTTTGTCATGAATGTGGCATGAAGATTGAATATTTACCACGCTTGGAAAATGATTTTCAATTATTTCCTAAAGTTGAAAGCAATGCAGAAGAGAAGGTTAAATATCATCATACTTGTTTATTTAATGTTGGGGTTTTTGAGCAATTCATTGATAGCCAATGTTAATTTCTTTGGATCAACCCCCGTCGAACAACCTGCTATCGATGCTATGATCGCATTGGCAGACGAAGAATTTAAGCAAGAAAAATACGCCGAAGCTGAGAAGCTCTACGAAACCATACTCGAACAATCCAAAAAAGAAGCTTATTCAAAAGGTTTGGTCTATGCGTATTTGGGATTTTCCAGCATTTATTTTGTCCAATCCAAAATTGAATTGTCCACGGATTATTTGATCAAAGCCAAAGCACAAGCTTTTGCACAAAACAATCCCAAAGTTCTCGGTGAAATTTATTTTAGTGAAGCTTTGAACATGCATGCGATCGGTTTATTGGATCAAGCCATTGAAAGATACCACGAAAGTTTGTCGATGTTGAATCAAATCGAAGACGAAGCTGAGCGTGATGAAAAAGCTTTGGTGGCCTACAACAACATCGGCGATGCCTACCAATTGCTCAGTCAAAAAGATTCGGCCTTGTACTATTACAAATTGGCGTACAATTCACCCACAGACAATCCCAACAGCAAATTTACCAGTGCAGCGAGCATTGCGGATTTGTACATTGACGATGGTGCATTTGATTCTGCCAAAACCTATTTGAGTTTTACCGAATACTACGCCGACCAAATCAATACCAATTTTTCAAAATCAATTTCGAGTGAAATTTTTGGCAAATATTACCAAGGCATTGGTCAATACGAAGAGGCAATTGCTTTGTATAAAACATCGATTGCACTCAATGATCAAATCAAGCGCCCGAGAGCACAGTTGTTGAAGTTATTGTCTGAAACCTATCGAAAAAATGGGGAAGAACAAGCGGCCAATAATTATTTGAAAAAATATGTTTATTTAAAGGATAGCTTGGACCATGTCTCTTTGGCCAACTTGAAAGCCGTACCTTCTTTGATGGATGCCTCATCAAACAATGTCAATCCACAAGAAGCAAAAGCCAGCACTAAATGGTATTACATCACAGCGATTTTATTGATTTTGAGCGGAGGATTTTTTTACATCAAACAATTGAAATCCAAAAGGCGCAAAGGAAAGCAGGAAAATTTACAGCTCAAAAAGAAATTGAACAATGCATTTGAAGAAGTGGTGGAATTGGCAGAAAGCAATTCTCCGAATTTCTTGGCACGTTTCATTGAAGTTTATCCTGAATTGTACAACCAGTTGATCACGGATTGTCCCGAATTGACGACGGCAGACCTCAAGGTTTGTGCATTGTTGAAATTGGATTATTCGACCAAAGAAATCGCTGAAATCACTTTTAGTTCATTGAGAACCGTTCAAAATCGAATGTACAAAATCCGCAAAAAGTTGAATTTGAATTCCGAAGAGAAATTAGATCGTTGGATCCAAACTTTGCACATCGAAAGCTTGAACCAAGTTTAATTCATTTTATAAAATTATTTTTCTCCTATTTTCTAAGTCTTAAATAAGCTTGTATTTTTGCCGCATGATCATGGTGCAAAATTTAGGCGTTCATTTCGCTGGAAGTTATTTATTTGACAATGTTTCCTTTCGTATCAACAAAGGAAATCGTGTCGGTTTGGCGGGTAAAAATGGTGCAGGGAAATCCACACTTTTGAAAATTCTAGCCAAAGAGCAAATCTCTGATGAAGGAGATGTGGTGTATGAAGGGGAAATCAGCGTAGGTTTTTTGCGACAAGACATCGATTTTGAAAAGGGAAGAACGGTTTGGGAAGAAGCTGGAAAGGCTTTTGAAGAACTCAATTCCCTTCAAAAAAGAATGGATGAAACCAACCGCCAACTGACAGAAAGGACCGACTATGAAAGTGATGCTTATACGCAGTTGATCGAAGATATCACTCATTTGACGGATCGTTTCACTTTATTGGGCGGTTATACCAAGGATGCAGACATGGAGAAAATTCTGCTGGGATTGGGTTTCAAAGCGGAGGATTTTCACCGACAAACCACAGAGTTTTCTGGCGGTTGGAGAATGCGTGTGGAATTGGCAAAATTGCTTTTACAAAAACACGACGTACTGTTGCTGGATGAGCCGACGAACCATTTGGACATTGATTCGATTGTGTGGTTGGAGGAATTTCTACAAGACTACATCGGTGCGGTCGTTTTGGTTTCGCACGACAAATTATTTTTGGACAATGTGACCAACCGAACTTTAGAGATTTCCAACAAACAAATCCATGATTACAAAGCGAATTATTCAAAATACATCGAATTGCGCCAAGAAAGGCGTGAGAAAATGGCCCAATCGCAGAAAAATCAAGAACAATACATCAAACATACCCAACAGCTGATTGAGAAATTTAGAGCGAAAGCGTCCAAAGCGGCGACTGCACAATCCTTGATCAAAAAGTTGGATAAACTTGATATCATCGAAGTAGAAAATGAAGATGTGCATAAGATGAACATCCGTTTCAATTCAGCGGTTACGCCCGGTAAAATCATTTTTGAATTGGAAAATGTCGGCAAAGCCTATGGTGAAAAACAGATTTTTGACCAAGTTTCCTTTTTTGTGAACCGCGGTGAGAAAATTGCTTTTGTTGGTCAAAACGGTCAAGGAAAAACGACTTTGGCGCGGGTGATGGTCGATGGATTGGACCACAGTGGCGTGATCAAATTGGGACACAATGTCGAAGTGGGCTATTTTGCGCAAAACCAAGCCGATGTGTTGAATGAAAAATGGTCGGTTTTGGAAGAGGCTGAATATGCTTCGACCGAAGAGACACGCAAGCAAGTTCGGGATGTTTTGGGCGCGTTTTTGTTTCGAGGAGAAGAAGTCGAAAAGAAAGTATCGGTGCTGTCAGGAGGAGAACGCAATCGTTTGGCTTTGGCGAAATTGTTGTTGAAACCTTTCAATGTTTTGGTCATGGATGAGCCGACGAACCACTTGGACATTCAATCCAAAGAAATTCTCAAGAGAGCTTTGCAGAATTTTGATGGAACCTTGATTTTGGTTTCGCACGACAGGGAATTTTTGGATGGCTTGGCCAACAAAGTCTTTGAATTCAAAGAAGGAAAAGTCATCGAGTTTTTGGGGGGCATCAATGACTATTTGACCGAAAGAAAGGCGCAGAATTTCCGTGTCATCGAGGCAGTTATTCAAGAGAAAAAAGAAATTGTTGCAACAAAGATTGAAAAAGCAGAATTGAGCCAAGAGGAAATCAAGGAGCAAAAACGCATCAAAAATCGAATTGGGAAAATTGAAGAAGAAATCGCTTCGATCGAAGGCCAAATCGCTACTTTAGAAAAGATTTTTGAAACTTCACATACCGATGAAGACCAAGAAAAATACAATCAATTGAACCAACAATTGGAACAAACCATGAAAGAATGGGAGGAGTTGATGTTGTTGGTGGAAGGGTGAATTGAAACATCTAGGACTACATGAGTTTGAAAATTAGTCGTGGGTGTTTTTTTGAACACAGATAAAAGAATTTTAATAAAAATAAGATGCTACGATATTGGAAGATTTTTTTAGTTGTATTTACAATTGTTTTTGTTGTTTTCTTTCAATCTTATTGGCTTTTGAATGCTTATGAAAATCAGAAAAATGAAATATTGACACAAATCTCATTGGAAGTTCAGCGCGTTTTAACGAATGAACTGATCATTCAAAATACTTCGAGAGTGGATGAGGTTTTTGATGATGAGATTAAATCGGTCATTAGGGACAAACTTTCTGATATTATCAATGTTCATTCATTGAGTGAGTTGGGTGGGGAATTAATGATAACAGTTGATGGTGAGGATGATGAGGGTGATAAGGTTGTTTATTCTAATAAGAATCACCGTGAAGTAGTACAGTTCGATAGTTTGATTTATGGAGAGGTACAGTCTTACATTCAGAAGACCTACAAAGATGCAAAGTTTGTTGTTTACTTTGAATATGAAAATGAGTTGAAGACTTATCCTAAGAATTCGGTCATCCAAAGTGCAAATACAACAGAGAGCATTAAATCTTTATCTTCTCCTCTGTATTCTGTTCGTGTTCATGTAGTTAATTTGCCAAGCGTTATTTTAGAGAAGATGTACGATAAGATTCTTTTTTCAGTGTTGTACATTGTTCTTTTTTTAAGCACTGTTTTTTTACTAAATTATAATGTGAAAATTAACCGTAGATTGTTAAAGAATAAAGAGATTTTCACAAGAAATGTCACTCATGAATTGAAAATACCAATTTCTACAATCATGATTGCTGCAGAAGCATTTGAAAAGTATGATTTGGTCAAAGAGCCAAAAGCAGCTAAAAAATATATACATACGATCAAGCGGGCTAGTGAGCAATTGTCATTTTTTGTAGATTCTATTTTACAACATGCAAAAGCAGAGAATGGAGGTGAAAAGATGGAGGTCATTAATTTATTGGAATTATTGGAGGAAGTGAAAACAAGCTTATCTCAAATCATTCATGAAAAAAAAGTGAGCATATTGTTTGAAAATATTCCAAAAGACCTTTGTATCCAAGGTGATTTTAGTGCAATGAAACAAGTTTTTCTTAATTTATTTGACAATTCAATCAAGTATTCGGTAGAGTCTCCTAAAATCATTGTAAAAGCTGAAAGGGCAAAAGATCGGGTGGTTTTAAAGGTCATTGATAACGGAATTGGCATCCCAAAAGATCATTTAGAGGATGTTTTTAGTGCTTATTTTCGGGTGGCTAATAAGGATGTTTATGATGTCAAAGGTTATGGTTTAGGATTAAGTTTTGTGAAATCGACATTAAAAAATCAAAATGGCCATGTGAGGATTGTAGAGTCAAGTCCTTTGGGAACAATTATAGAATTAAATATTGCAGCAAATGTATAAAGCTCGGATATTGTACTTAGAAGACGATCTGGATTTGGGAGAAACAACTTTAGATATGTTCCTTAGAGAAGGATACTTTGTCAAATGGGTGAAAGGCGGTTTAGATGGTTTGAAAGCGATAGAAGACGATGTATTTGACATTGTAGTGGCAGACATTATGATGCCTCAGTTGGATGGTTATTCATTTTTGCAAACGATCCGAGAAAAAGGACAGCAAATTCCATTGATCTATTTGTCGGCAAGAGTATTGACAGAAGATATTATCAAAGGCTTTTCAATCGGTGCAGATGATTACATAAGAAAGCCATTTAGTTTTGATGAGTTGGTAGTGAGGATTGAAAGGTTGTTGAAAAATAACATTCCTCATCAAAGTTCTGAAAAAGAAACGTTTTCTATTGGCTTATATACATTTCGTAGAGATACTTTTGAACTAAGTTGGGAAGTTGGGAAGGTGATATTATCCCCTAGATTAGGAGAGATTTTATTCCGATTTATCACAAGTCATGACAACATTTTATTAAGGAAAAAGACACTTTTGGATCTTTGGGGAGATGATAGTTTTTTCAATGGACGAAGTTTGGATGTCTTTATTTCTAAACTAAGAAAGCAATTGTCTGGGGATCCTAACATAAAAATCATCACCATTCGCGGTGTGGGTTATAAGTTGGTAGTCAGTCAACAGTGATTTTAATTCAAGCAATGGTCAAAGTTGAATTTGACCATTGCTTTGGTTTAATTATTCACCACTTACTTGTTTAGTCTCTGTGATAACATCTTTTAAAATGTCTAATTCGATGATTTTTCCATCTTTATTAAAAGTGAATGATCGAGTCATCTCCATGAATAGAATATCGTAGGATGTTTCGATGTGCGTATTGTCTCCTTCTTCAGTTATTTGTATTACCTCATAAGAGGTAGGGATCGGAAATTGTTCTATGATTTGCGGGACGATGACATCATTCATCCCTGTAGGCAGATCGCCGATTTTCACATTTTCGTCTAAAAGAGGTTTCATTAGTTCGTAGTTTTGTTTTTTAAATGCTTCAAAAATCAGGTCTAATTCTGCTCCATAGTCTTTTTTTGCTTGTGCTGAAATTGAGACAGAGAAGAGTAAGGTTAAGACGGATGTTAAAATTTTAGTTTTCATTTCTTTCATTTACTTGATTATTTTTCTACTTTTACATCGATGTTGATGGCTGGAGCGGCGATGACTGTTTTCTTCCAATCACCATAAAATTCTCTGATATAGCCCGTTCTGAAAAGCGATGCACTAATGAGGACTTGACCATCGAATTGATTTAAAAAATGGATGGCGACAAAGAACTTTCCTTGTACCCAGATATTTTGATCAGTTAGATCAATGGAGAAAGTTCCGTCCACTAGTTTTTCTTGGGTCAATTCAAAAGTCAGCTCTTCATCTAAAATGTTTTTGTCAGGGAAGCCGTCTTTTTCATTATAAATGGTGTAACGAAGAACAACAGGTTGGTCAGATTCTATCGATGCTACATTGAGGTGGATAGTGTTAATTTTCGCTTTTTTCTTGGTATTGAATTGGAAGGCTGTTTCTATATTATGATTATTTTCATTGTTTTTTGGGTTTACTTCGTAGACCACAGATTTAGATTTAGTTTTTACTCCCCAATTCTTGTCGATCATGGCTTTAGGCGCAATCACGATTTCACTCAATTCGGTGATTTCTTCTTCTAAAAATATCTTTCTGTTTTGGTGCAAAGAAAATTCTTGTTTGTTTTCTGTAAACAGTTCGTACCCTGCTACATCGATCATGATGATGGCAGTTGGATTGACTTCAGTTAAGTCAATTGTAAATTCACCATTTTCATTGGTTATGGTACCAATGTTTTCTTTCTGTATTCCAATTTTGGCATAAGGAATCGGTTGATTATCCTCTTTTGAAAAGAGAGTTCCAGAAATCACTTGTGCTTGCATAGAAATGGAACACACTAAAAATAGGATTGTTAAAATTCTCATAGTTTTTATCATTATATTAAATTATTGGTATAGCAACGATGCTGTTTTCTGCAGAAGACGCTCCTGCAAAACTTGATAATTCGTTGCAAGACCCTGGTTGTGGCCGATCTGCTATGGTGCTGTGCACCCAAAAATAATAAGTTTTATTTGAAATAGAAGTATTGTTGATGATAAATGATCCTGAGAGCATATCGTATTTGTATACCATTGTACTTGATTTTGGTCCTGAGAAAAGTCCACTGACCAACTTGTTATTCCCAATGATGTCGGTGGAGGTAAAGAAATTATTGGGCGAATCGCTGAATGTGGTTTTTACCCAAATCCAATCAGTTGTAGATAAAGTACAAGAAGTTTGTCCAAGACTAAGCAGCATTGTGCTTTTGACTTCCCATTTGCCAGGTGGCAAAGTGATGGATGCACCTGTATAGCTACTGGAGTTGTTGGATAGGGGGATGTTTACTCCGTTTGTTAAATTGCCCAAGATTCTGTGCATTTTTGGGTATTGCCAAGTGCCTATGCCATTTGCATCAGACGAGATAACCTTTCCTGCTGCTTGAGAACCGTCATTTAGCCTGAATCCACTTTTGGGAGCAGCAACTGTTCCACCAGTGTGGATTTCAAATTTCTGTAAAGGGTTTGTGGTGCCAATCCCAACATTTCCTGTTCCAGTAATGATCATTCTTTCTTGGCCCGCAACATTTCCACCAGGAGTGGTGCTGAATCTAATCGGTGCGGCTGCGTCTGTGAAACTCGTTGATAACCTCAAGGCTGTAGCGTCTCCTGAAGCTGTAATTTGGGTTGCTCCTTCAGAGAAAGCTTGTATGTCAATTCTTGCAGATTTGTTGTTGTTGTTTCCATCTGCGGCAATGGCTGCAATAGTAGCACTTTTTAATGAAGAAGTAGGTAAGCCTACTTGGTATAATTGCCCATCGTTTGTGAAAAGTGTTTTTTGGTCAATACCTATAAATTCCATACGATGTCCATTTTTGTTGAGATATCGATTGGAAGTAAGCATGCCATTTGCGTTGTAAATGTTTTCAACGTTATTGCTACTTTTTAATTTTTGCCAAATTAAACCATCAAAGTAATAGTATCCTTCTTGGTCTACATTTATTCTTTGGTCCAAAGCTGTTCCGGAAGTCACATCAGTGATGTAAATTAAAGCTCCTTTTTGCTCGGCTTGATAAATGGCGGTATTTTCCGAGAGTTCTCCTCGGGTCAATCGTGGTGCTTGTAATCCCAACAATTGGTTGTTGTCAATAATATTTCCAGTTGCATCTCTTTTGGCATCTACATCTAAAGTAGTTTTAGGATTTTCAGTATTTATGCCTACTTGAGCGGATGTTGCTGCCCCTGTGCCAATAAGTGCTAATAATAAAAGTGTTTTTTTCATAGAGGTTATTCATTAGTAAGATTATATATGATTTATGTTTTTATTTGACTTTAAATAAATGAAGATCATAAATGGTTTTATAGGGACAAAAATATAAAGCGCAAAAGCAACATTAGGTTAACAGTAGGTTATATAAGGTTAACACATCGATTAGTAAGATAGTAGTGGCCTTAAAGTGATTTTCTGTTGTCATTTGAATCTCTGTCAATCAGCTTGTTGTAAGGATCTACGCCTACTTCAACAGGTTTTTCATCAACGATAATGCTTACTTTGTTGTTGATTTTATTAATCAAGTATTTTTTATTGAAGATTTCATTGTCATGTTCGTAATTGTTCTTCAAAATTTTCTCACCAAATACGCCGATTTCTATATAGTCATTGAGGGGATATGATTTTATGATGTTTTTTCCATCTTTTCCTGTCAGGTAATAGTTGCTATCATCGGTGAGGATCTGTTTTCCTTTGGGGGTAGTTTTATGTTTGGATACAATAAAGGTAATGTCAACTTGGTATTTACCGTTTTTTAAAGGTTTGATTTCAACCTTCTCAACCTTATTGTCATACAGTGTGATGGTTTCAAACATATCGGTAATCAGATAGTGTAAATTTGCAGGTGTATTTTCTTTTAAATGATTTACAAATTCAATTGAGTTGGTATAAGGTGCTTCTTGGAATTTCACTTTGGCAATGTAAGCTTTCAGTATCTCATTGAATTGTTTTTCGCCCAAATAATCGCTCATTGCATACAAGACCAATGATCCCTTATTATAATGGATATACTGTTGGTTTTCATTGTACATTAATGGACTTTCTTCATTCGATTCATTGGCTCTCCCAGTTAGATAAGCATCCAAAGCATTCTTCAGAAATTTGCGCATTTGGAATTTACCGTATTCATTCTCTAAAACTTTTAAAGAACTGTATTCTGACAGTGATTCTGATAACAGTGTCGCTCCTTTTACATTGGCGCCTATGACTTGATGTGCCCACCACTGATGTGCCATTTCATGTGAAACTACTGAGAAAGGATAATCTACTGCATTTGGGTTATACTCATCTACATTGGCAATGAAACCTATGGCTTCAGAGAAAGGCATGGTATTGGCAAAAGCTTGGGCAAAAGTCCCCATGGTTTGTGGGAACTCTATGATACGTGCTTGTTTATGTTGATAGGGACCAAAGTTTTCAATGTAATATCTCAAGGATTTCTTCATGGCGTCCATCATTCGCTCTACATTGTATTCGTGTCCTTTGTGGTAATAGATTTCAAGGTTCAGGTTGTTCCATTTCTCTTTTTTAACTTCATACCGTGCCGAATTAAACGCATAAAAATTTAGCATACTTTGATCCATTTTATAATGGAAATAATTCCTGCCATCGTTGTGCCATTGTTTTTGCAAATAACCTGGTGCGATTGCAGTTTGATTTCCCTCCGTACTCACCGTAGCTTCAAAAGTAATCCAGTCTGCTTCGTTCGAAATATAGGTGTTTTTACGTGCTTCGAGATTGTCTGTCGCAGCCATCCGTTCTCGATTATTCAGTTTATATTTTTTACGAATATTATTATCTTCAATTTCTATTTGGGAATCGTACCCAATGGACGGGAAATAATCGTTGCTGATGAAAGTCCCATTTTCAAGAATAGGAGATTGATCTTTTAGCCATGTATTGGGTTTGTTCTGAACAAACATTTCCATTTTCAGCGTATCTCCAGGAGACAAAGGTTGATTCAATTGAAAGATCACAAAATTCAAAACACTATCATTAAGAACCAGATGGTAGTCTTTTTCAAATTTTATTTCATCTAAATTATTACTAAGGTTTAAAAATATCGAATCAATGTTTTGGTTGGACTTGTTGACCAGCTGATAATTTACAACTGCTTTAAAATTTCTTTTTTCAGGAAAAATGTCCATTTTCACTTTTACATCAACGATTCGTGGTTGAGGATGGTTTTCAAATTTTTTATATTTTTTTTCATAATCGATTTGTTGCTTTTCTATGTCTTTTGAATTGTAAAAAGGTTCTGCGATTGCTTCTTGATAATAAATGGCTGAACCTAAGGCTATGAATCCTAAAATAGAGATTGAGAGTGGAACTGAAATGACTGGTTTTAATCTTTTTGCAAATAAATCTAAACGCTCTTTTGCATTGGTCAGAATGCCTCTTCTCCAGAATAGTAATGTCAATCCATAAAAGGTCAAGCCTAAAAGAAGCCAGTAAAAATTATAAATAAAGTATTCTCTCACACTCCCAAAACCATTCATATCAGAATAACTGTACTCAGGACTTTTATTAAAACTGAAAACCATCAGTTCAATTCCTAATTTATTCAAAACAATTGGCGTCATTTGCAATCCAATGATCACAAAAAATCCAATGAAGTAATTTCTAAAAAATGCCTGAATAAATAAGGAGAATAGGATCAATTGGATATAAGAAATTAATTTGAAGCCAAAGAAATCTGTCAGATATTGACCTATTTCAAAATTAAAATAGCCATAGTAAACTTGAATGGCTATTCCTGACAAGATAGCAATTGTAAAAACCAGAACGACCATTTGTATCAGGGCCAAAAATTTTGACAAAAGCAAACTCCAATTGGGGATGGGAGTAGAGTCAACCAAAGCATTCATCCGTGAAGACATAGCATTGTTGAGTAAAATACCTGCAAATAGATAAATCAAAATGGGTAGAAAGATAGCCAAAAAATCATCGATTAATAGAATGACTTTCCATGTGACAGGCAGCGTTCTTGTGCCCATCAGCTCTTGCCCTAAGGTATAGCCAGACAGGATAATGCAGATGATAAATACCAGCATCAAAGTGCCGAAAATCCAGTTTTTAGTGAGCGTTTTAAATTCAAATTTAGACAATTGAAAGGCTGTTTTAAAAAATGAATAAAATGAATAATCATGAGAAACTCGACTTAAATTAATCTTGAAAATACTGCCAAAATTATCTTTTATGACACGCTCTGCTTTTCTTTTTTTTACCCAATTAAGTGTAGAATGAGAGAATGAAAATGTAAAGTAATTCAAAACTAAGGCTAAAAAACCTATAGTTATCCAAATTATGCGGTTGAAAACAATGGCCTTATCAAGAGGAATTAGTAAGGTGTTTTGCTCTTCAATGGACCAGTATTGGGTTACATAACTCAATGCTTCTTTTCCAAAAGGCTCTATGAGGGCCACAAAAAACTTGTCATCGATATTATTACTTAGATTTACAATCAATGCTTGCATTAAAATCAAAACAATGACAAAAATAAAGCCGACGTAAAGTTTTCTTGTTAAGTTGACTAATAAAAAAGTGACTGCTCCTATATAAAAAACATTGGGGACTATAAATAAAATATAAGCTTGAAAATATGCTGTGATTTTGATCGGCCCCAACAATTCCTGATTAGCAAAAGGTAAAGTTGAAGCAATTAAGAAGCCCAAGCCAATCGAGCAAGTGATAAGTATGGTGATAAAAAATCCACTGAAAAATTTACCCATCAAAAATTGAAATTTATTGAAAGGATAGGCAAACAATAAGTGATGTGAATCGTATTTGTATTCACGGTAAACTGTAGCGCCAATGATGGTAGGAATGATGAAGTTGACCAAGGTGGACAAATACCGGATAATCCCACTGATGGCGAGTGGTGAATTGATAATCGTATTGGAAGAGGTTGTCGCTCCAAATGCATCAAAATAGCCTAATGCATCTGCAATCAGAGAAAAGGATAGAGCAAAAAAAATGAAAAAATAGAGATAAAACTGACGGCTTTTTAACCAATGTTTTGTTTCAAAATTAAATATTGCAGCTAACATTATTTATCTCTTTTTAATGAAACAAAATAAACATCTTCCAGATCAGCTGGTGTCGAAACAAAAGTTTCATTCAATTCTACTTCGCTATAAACTCGAATGTTTAAAGTGTTGTCAGGATTGAAATGGGAAGAGAGAATGGTGTATTGGTTTGCAAACTCATCCAATTGTTCTTTTTTGATTTGCCGTTGCCATATTTTTCCATTCAACTGCTCTTCTCCACTTTCAGGAGTTCCTTCATAAAGAATTCTCCCACCATTTAAAATGGCTATTTGATTGCATAATTCGCGAACATCATCTACAATATGGGTTGAAAAAATGACTGTGTTATTTGTTCCAATTTCACGTAAAACATTCAGAAATCGACTCCTTTCTGCGGGATCTAAGCCCGCAGTTGGTTCATCAACAATGATCAATTGTGGATTGTTTAAAAGCAATTGCGCGATACCGAAGCGTTGTTTCATCCCACCTGAATATCCACTAACGCTTTTATTGCGCACCTCATACAAATTAGTAATTTCCAAAGCTTCTTTGATGATCTTTTTACGTTCGCCTTTTTTCGAAATTCCTTTCAATTGAGCAAAATAATTCAAAAGCGTTTCTGCCGACATATTTGGATACACCCCAAATTCCTGTGGTAAATAGCCCAAAACTTTACGCAGTGCCATTTTGTCCTCCAAAATATTGATGCCGTTTAAACTAATCGAACCTGAGGTTGGCGTTTGCAAAGTAGCAATAGTACGCATCAGTGAAGATTTGCCCGCACCATTGGGACCTAATAAGCCAAACATTCCCTTCCCAATTTCTATATTTATATTATCTAAAGCTTTTACGCCGTTTTTGTAGGTCTTAGTTAAACCAGATATTTTTAAACTCATAAGATTGGTTTTATATATTTAGTTAATTCACCTACTTTTATGCAGTCGGCTTACCATGTCTGAAGACTTGTCATAAACGAGCTTTTGACCTTTTTCAAGTAAATGAAAGACAAACTTATATATTCTCAACGAAGACAAGGGTTAACTTATGTTATTTAAAGTTAACTTCTATTTTTGAGCGCTTTTTGGACCCATCGAAACGGCATTAAATGACCTTAAAGTTTTATTCTTTCAATGCTTTCTGGGTCAATTCCATCACTTGGTCAAATTCATTTTCAATGACAGCATTGGGACGGTAAGTGATCTTAGAGACCAATAAATTGGTCAACAAAGCCAAAGTGAAACCAGGAATGATTTCATACCAATCCTTGAAAGGGTGCTCGAAATAAATCCAAAACAGTACGGTCAAACCTCCGACCAACATTCCACTGAAAGCACCTTGCCAAGTCGTTTTTTTGTGCAACAAAGCCAACAATATCAAAGGACCAAATGCAGCGCCGAATCCTGCCCAAGCGTTGCCCACCAAATTCAAAATGCTGTCCCTGGGATTCAAGGACAAAAGCAAGGCGACGATGGCGACCAACAAAACCGACAAACGGCTTGCAATCAACATTTCTTTGGAAGAACCTTTTGGACGAATGAAGGCTTTGTAAATGTCCTCAGTCAAAGAACTGGATGTCACCAAGAGTTGAGACGAAATGGTGCTCATTACGGCGGCTAAAATTGCAGTCAATAAAAAGCCACTGATCATTGGATGAAACAAAACCCGTGAAAAATAAATAAAAATCGTTTCTGCATCTCGGTTGGAAGCATCAAACAAAGCCATGGTGTTCGTATCATATTTTTGCAAATAAGCAATGCCGACCAAGCCGACCAACATGGCGCCGCCTACCGTGAAAATCATCCAACTGATGCCGATTTTTCTGGCTTTGATCAAATCTTTGGGTTGGTCAATCGCCATGAAACGCACCAAAATGTGCGGCTGTCCAAAATAACCCAATCCCCAAGCCAAAAGAGACAATATACCGACAGTGGTCGTTCCTTTGAACCAGTCGAGGTAATTCACCCCTTTGGCATCAATCAATTGGAAGGTCTCACTCACGCCACCTATTTCACTAATCGCAACAATCGGGATGATCACCAACGCCAATACCATGATGGTTCCTTGTACGAAATCCGTCAAACTCACCGCCAAAAATCCACCAATGAATGTATAGAAAACCACAACCAATCCTGTAATGAAAACACCACTGAGGTAATTCATGCCAAAGGCGGATTCAAACAATTTTCCACCCGAAACCATGCCTGCGGAAGTATATAAAGTGAAAAATATCAGAATAAATAGGGAAGAGGTCATCTTCAACAAATGGCGTTTGTCCTTGTAACGGTTTTCAAAAAACACAGGCAAAGTAATCGCGTTTTGTGCGACTTCGGTATAAATCCTTAGTTTGGGTGCGACCCAGATATAGTTCAAATACGCGCCGATGGTCAAGCCAATCGCAATCCATCCGCTCGACAATCCCGTCACGTACATTGCACCAGGAAGCCCCATCAACAGCCAGCCACTCATGTCAGCAGCGCCCGCAGACAAAGCGGTAACGGCTGCGCCCAATTGTCTGCCGCCGATCAAAAATTCTTCTGAATTGGCAGTGGATTTTCTGTAAGAATAGACACCAATGCCGATCATGACCATCAGATAAATGCCTATTGATACCGCTTCGTATATTTCCATAAAATCATTTTAAAACCTGTGGGTGGGAGCGTTGGCAAAGGTAAAAAAAGCGAATGAATTGACTGCTTTTTACATTGATTTTCAATGAAAAAGCGAAAGTGCTTTGAAGTACTTTCGCTTTGAATCATTTTGGAAATAAGCTTAGGGTTGGATCAGTCGCTTTAAACTTTCGACCAAAACGGTATCATCGGCTTTGACAGCATAGTAATGCGCGATTTTTCCTTCTTGGTCAATCAAAATGTAACGCGGTACCCAGTTCAATTCAATGTCATTGGTGAAATCATTTTTCCAATCAGTGTTGAACCAATAATGTTCTCCTTCGATGTTGAATTTCTCTACTGCATTTTTCCAAGCATCTTCTTTGCCGATCCGATCCAAAGAAAAGAACAAATACACCACTTCAGGATAATCACTTTGCAATTGTTTCAATGCGGGCAAACCTGTGATGCAGTCTGGACACCACGAAGCCCAAACGTCCAATAAAATCACTTTTCCTTGGTGCTTTTCGAAAATGGATTTGACATCGGTGCTTTTTCCTTCCCAATCAAAAATGGGTTGAAGCAAGGCGTTTTGGTCGAATGTTGTTTTATTTTTTTCAGGTGCTTTTTGTCCAAAGACCAAATTTAAACCGAATAATAGCGTACAGAACAACAGTGTTTTTTTCATTTTATGCATTTGTTTCAAAATTAAATCAGGATGTTCTTGAGAAAATCCTTGGCTAAAATTACAAAAAGCCCGCCAAATTCCGCCCCATATTTTTAAGTAGCCGATGCAAAGTTCCTATCTTCGCAAAAAAATATTGAAATGACTGAAGTAAACGTTCGATTTGCACCGAGTCCAACTGGTCCTTTGCACATTGGTGGAGTCCGCACTGCATTGTACAATTATTTATTTGCAAAACATTTTGGTGGGAAATTTCTATTGAGAATTGAGGACACCGACCAAAATCGGTATGTTCCTGGCGCGGAAGAATACATCGTTGAAGCCTTGAAATGGTTGGGCATCACACCAGATGAAGGCCATGGATTTGGCGGTGAGGATGGTCCTTATCGACAGTCAGAACGAAAAGAATTTTACGCAAAATATGCGCAAGAATTAATCGATAACGGGCACGCATATTATGCTTTTGATACCGCAGAAGAATTGAACGCTTTGCGGGAAGATGCAGAGAAAAATGGAAAAGTATTTACTTACAATGCAGCTAGTCGAGCGCAGTTGAACAACTCGTTGAACTTATCTGAGGAAATCGTTCAAGAGCGTTTGAATGCAAACATTCCTTATGTGGTTCGTTTCAAAATTGAAGCCGACCAAACCATTGCGTTGGAAGACATGATTCGTGGAAAAATCACCATTGACTCCAATGTTTTGGATGATAAAGTTTTGTTCAAATCAGATGGCATGCCGACCTATCATTTGGCGAACATAGTTGATGATCATTTGATGAAAATCAGCCATGTGATCCGTGGAGAAGAGTGGTTGCCTTCGATGGCTTTGCACGAATTGTTGTACCAAGCTTTTGGATGGAAAGCACCGAAATTTGCGCATTTGCCATTGATTTTGAAACCAGTTGGCAAAGGAAAGTTGAGCAAGAGGGACGGAGACCAGCATGGATTTCCTGTTTTCCCTTTGGAGTGGATAACGGAAGAAGGCGTGGCAAAAGGTTACCGAGAAGAAGGTTATTTTCCCGAAGCGGTCGTCAATATGTTGGCTTTGTTGGGTTGGAATCCTGGAACTGACCAAGAAATTTTTACTATGGAAGAATTGGTCAAAGGATTTACTTTGGAAAAAGTGAGCAAATCGGGCGCACGTTTCAATCCTGAGAAAACGATTTGGTTCAACCACCAATATTTACAAATGAAAACGGCAGAGGAAATCTTGCCTACTTACAATGAAATTTTACAAAACCATGGCATTGCAGTTGATGATGCGCTGAATGTGCAAATCATTGATTTGTTGAAAGAGCGCGCCAACTTTGTGCATGAAATTTATGCCCAAGCCCAGTTTTTCTATCAAGCACCTGTTGCGTATGATGAAAAAGCAGTGAAGAAAGCTTGGAAAGAAGACGTTCCTGCTTTGCTTCAAGGTTTTGCGAAGGAATTGGATCAACTCGAAAACTTCGACCAAAAAACCATCCATGAAACCGTTCAGCAATTTGTCGCTACCCAAGAAATTGGTTTTGGAAAATTGATGATGCCGGTTCGTTTGGCGATGGTCGGCAGTTTACAAGGGCCAGATGTGCCGTTGTTGATGGAAATGCTGGGCAAAGAAGAAGTATTGCGCCGATTGGAGAAAATCGTCGAAAGTCTATAAATATAGTTGATCAAAGCGTTTTAAAATGGATTTGTTCTTCATGAATGAATCCATTTTTTTGTGGAAATTCATTGGAGATCAAAAGTTTGAATTACATTTAGAAAAGAGAAAAATCATTGGATGAAAAAAATAGTCAAAACCATTCGAAATTTATCTGCAGGACTGAGTTGGCGGATGTTTCGCGCTTTGTTGTCTAAACCGCATTTGCTATTGCCAACGGCCTGGGCAACGGTGGAGTCGGTGCTCTTTGCTGAATTGCATTTCAAAGAAGCCCATGGTGGACAAGGCGTGGCAAATGCCTTTCGTCATGCTGCTTGGAATCTATTGATTGCCAAAAATTGTTCGGTTTTCACTTCAGAAGAGAAGGCGTTGGCTTGGGCGAAATTTACCACCGATTTGCATGAAGAATGTTTTCCAAACGATGATTTTGACCGAGAAATGGATTTGCACAACAATGCTTTTGGACGAAAGGTTTTTGAGGAATTGCGGCTGAATAATGTGCGTTCAAAAAAGAAAATGATCCTTCATTTGGTAGAGAAAACTAAAACGGCGGTCGGCTTAAATGACGAAAAATTCTTCAAGCAACATTTGGATGAAATGGTTTTTTTGAAAGCTTAAAAACATCTGAAATTACTTGAAAAATCGATTTGTTCATGAAAAAAAATAGCAGATAGATTTCAAAAATCACTTGAGCATTTGGCATAAAAAAAGAGCAGCTGCCACATGGACAGCTGCTCAATTATAAAAACATTAAACTTTACGAATAATTAAGGGTTTTGAACCATTAATGGGTTGGTATTCATTTCGTTCAAAGGAATTGGGAATACTCTCAATTTGCTTGTGAATGGAACGTTGCTGTTAACTGTACTGTTCGCACTTCTTTGGATGTCCAATCCGTGACGGTTCATGTCAAAGTAACGGTGTCCTTCAAAAGCCAATTCGATTCTTCTTTGCAACAAGATTTCATCCAACAAAGCTTGACCTGTTCCGTTGAAATCATAACTTTCGTCGCGGTAATTTTTTACCCAATCAACTAATTCAGTCAAAGCCAATGAAGGATTGGTGTGGTACAAAGCTTCGATTTTGTTCAACAAAACTTCAGTTGCTCTGATCACGATCACATCATTGTCCACGTTACCGAATTTCTTCACTCCGTAAGGTTGAGGGATGTCATTGGTATCCCAAAGGTTGTACAAGTCTTTTCTTGCATCGGTTTCAGCAATCAAATTGTAAAAATCTGTGGTAGCTGCTGTGTCCGAATAGCGCAATCCTTCTGTCCAAGTAGCCGATAAAGCATCGTTCACGTTAGGGTTGTCTGATTCAGAAAAATCAACTCCAAACAAGGTTTCATTGTATCTGATCGGGTCTTGGTAGTAAGAAGACAGTTGATCAGCAGTTAGCAATTCTGCACCGCTCAAAGCCAAATCTGCATATTCAGTTGCCTTTGCATAGTTTTTTTGGTACAAATAAACTCTGGACAACAAACCATAAGCTGCTTCTTTGGTGAATCTAGACTGTTCTGTACCTGAAGGCAAATGTTCTGCAGCTAAAATCAATTGAGAAGTAACTTCTTCATACACTTCAGCAACGGTGCTTCTTTTTATGGCTAAGTCTTTTTCGAAAACCGAAGGAATGGGTACACCCAATTCTTGGTCAAAAGTGCCATAAGGTCTTGCATAGTAATTGACCATGTTGAACAATTGCAAAGCGCGGATGGCTCTTGCTTCAGCATAGTTTACCTCTGTGCCAGGTGTATTGATGGTTTCTTCAAAAGACAACACAAAGTTGGCTCTTGCAATCGCTCTGTATCCGATCGTCCACATGTTGGCGATGCTTCCACCTGTTGGTAAAGCATGTTCATAACGATAGAAATCGGTAAAACGGTTGGAGTTTTTTGATAAAACGAAGCCGTTGTCTGTCAAAATCTCTTGTGCTGAAATATAGTAGTTTCCGTAAGCGAAATTGCTTTGGATTGCATCATATACTCCTAAAGTTGCAGTCTCTAATTGTGCTGCGTTGGTAATTGCGCCTTCAGCATCGACCGAGTTACTTGGGTCGTACTCCATGAAGTCGTCTTGACAAGCGGTCAATCCCAAAAGACCGATGATGCTCAGGCTAAATATTATTTTTTTCATTTTCTTTAAAATTTAAATCATTAGAAATCCAATCTCACACCAATCATGAATTGTCTCAAATTCGGTTGTGTCATGTTGTACATTCCCATTTGCTCTAATGCATTGTAATCAACATCAGAAGACGATGTTTCTGGGTCAAACCACAAGTCTTTGTCAAAGGTCCATACAAACAAGTTGTATCCTTTCACATATACATAAACATTGTCCAAACCAGTTCCTTGACCTAAGATGTCTTTACCAAAACGGTATCCGAACTCAGCAGATCTCCAACGGATGTGGTCTGCGTCATACAAATATCTTGTAGAGCCCACGCTTGATTGAGAGTTACCACCCCAGATGTTTTGAGGCAAAGTAGCATTCCCAGCATTTTCTGGAGTCCAAGCACCGTTTGCCCAATCTGCACGTGTATTCAGGTCAGCATAAGCTCCGTCACTGTTGTACACAAAGCCCCATTGGTCATACACAGAATGTCCTCCTGCATAAGTGAACAAAGAGCTCAATACAAATCCTTTGTAGTTCAAAGAAGTAGCCAAACCTGCAGTGTGTACTGGCAAGGCTTGTTTTCCTGTGAATACTTGTTTTGCTTCTCTAGCTACACTTGTTGTTTCAGTTCTAGTTTCATCAGTATACCAAAGAGGTTTACCATTTGATTGGTCCACTCCTGCCCATAGTCTGGTGTAAAACTCAGTTGGGTTGTGTCCGTTTTCCCAAGCTTTGGCAGCATTTCTTACGGCGATGTTTCCGTTGTTCAAGTTTTTGATTTCAGAATCATTGTAGGCATAGTTTGCAGTGATCGACCACTCAAAATCATTGGTTCTAACTGGAACCAAAGTCAAAGCAGCTTCGATACCTCTACTTTGCAATTCTCCATCATTGATCCAATAACTTGTCAATCCTGTTGCAGAAGCGTTTGTTGGGCGTGTGTACAATAAGTCTTTTACATTTTTCTCGTACACATCTACCGTCGCTTTTACACGGTTTGAGAAGATGGCCACATCGATTCCGATATTCGCTTGGTTGGTGGTTTCCCACTTCAAGTTTTCGTCACCCAATTGTACGATAGCTCCCGCTGGTGCACCTAAGTAAGCTCCATTTACTGCACGGTACAAAGTTCTTGATGCGTAGTTTCCGATTTCAGCATTTCCTACAGTTCCGTAAGATCCTCTTAATTTCAATTCATTGAATGCAGACAATTCAAATATTCTGTTGAAGTTGATCGCTGCACCCGCACCCCAGAAAGTTCCCCATTGGTTACCTGAACCAAAACGTGAAGAACCGTCACGACGAAGGTTACCTGTCAATGAGAATTTTCCATCAAAATCATACGCCAAACGTCCAAAGTAACTTACAAAAGAATAGTTGGCTTTGGCTGAATTAGCGCCTGCGAAATTCGCTCCGTTGTCCAATGTAGGTTTGGTATTTCCTGAAGGGAAACCTCTTTTCTCTGCGCTTACTACGCTGTAGTCATATTGAATGGCTTCAGTACCTGCAGTCAAAGTCAAATTGTGTAGGTCTGCAAACGTTTTGGTGTAACGCAAAGCGTTGGTCCAGTTCCATGTACTGAAGTTTCTTTGTGTAGCCAATCCATATCCTTTTCCTAGTGGGTGTGCACCTTCTCCATCACCGAAGTCAGGATTCCAGTACAATAACTCATCGTAGAAGTTGTAGTCAACACCAAATCTAGATTCGAAGTTCAAATCTTTGGTGATGTCATAATCTCCACCAATGTTGATAATCGCTTTATAGAAATCAGATACTTGGGTATTGGTGTTTTGAATAGCTACAGGGTTGAAAGATTCGCTTAAGTACGACAAGTTCAAATTATAGCTTCCATCTGGGTTATAAATTGACTGAGTAGGTGACATCAAGTTTCCAGCCCAAACTGGGTTAGAGAAAGCCGAACCATCCGTTGGACCTGTTTGTGTCGCTTTGCTCAAGCTCACGTCAAAGTTCAAGTTCATTTTGTCATTCACGATCCAGTCTGTTGACAAGTATCCTGAAAGACGGTTGAAGTTAGCATCTCTTGAGATACCATCTTGGTCATTGTAGCTCAATGAAGTAAATACCCTTACTTTTTCAGAACCACCTGAATAGTTGAACACATACTTTTGAGAAGCAATTGCATTGTGACGCGTTGCTTTTCTCCAGTCTGTATTGGTTTTTCCATCCCATCCTAAGTATCCAACAGCTTGGTCATTGGAAGTTTCAGCATCCCATCCATAAGCATTTCCTAAGGCTTGTGCCATATAGTTTACATGCCCTTCAGCATCCAACCAGTCTTTTTTCTCAAATGCAACGTTACCTACTCCGAATTCAGAATTGAACATGAAGTTGTTTTTGTTGTAAGCTCCTTTTTTCAAAGTCACCAAAATCACTCCACTTGCCCCTCTTGATCCATACAAAGAAGTTGCAACCGCATCTTTCAATACCGTTACTGTTTCAATGGTTGAAGGATCAATGTTTGCCAATGGGTTAGATGTTGCTGCGATTCCAGACATGTCGTCTGAAGTTACAGGAACTCCGTTGATCACGACCAATGGACTAGAGTTGGCTGTCAATGAAGTCAAACCACGTACATAAATTGGTGATTGTGATCCTGGCTGTCCACTGGACGCACCGATGTTCACCCCCGCAATTTGTCCTTGCAAAGCTTGTTCGAAAGAGACAGATCCAATTTTTTCAATGTCTTCTGCCTTCACATTGGTATAAGCTCCAGTTTTTTGTTCATCTGTTTCTTTAATACCATAACCCAATACAACGATTTCGTCTAAAATCTCAGCGCCTAAAGTCAATACGCCTAAGTTGTTTGAATTTACGTTAAAATCCTTTGATGTTCCATACATATCAGTGATCGTCAAAACGTCACCAATTTGGGCATCAATTTCAAAAATACCATCGTTATCGGTATAGACAGTATTGTCTCCACCTCTAACAGCCACTTCTGCGTCTGTAACCGCAAAACCGTCTTGGTCATTTACTGTTCCTCTTACCTGGGCTTCCACCATTTGGAAAATCCCAAACAAAAAGAGGAAACTTAATAACACATTTCTCCTCATTTTTTAATTTGGTTTTTAATATTAGAAACACAAATCAATAAAAGATTCTTCACAATCTATTGTACAATTCTTAAGGCATTGTAAAATGAGTAATAGGTAGGTGTTGGCTAAATCACTACTTCGTTTCTACTCACTCTGCGTTTATCTTGCTGTAGAATAGGTAGTTAATATTTCGCGGTGTAAAATTCAAGTAAAGCAATTGTTAAATGAATTGTTAAATGAAAACGCCCCAAGAATTGTTGGAAATACGCATTATGCCCAGTCCGAATAAAAAGAGTAAAAGGTAAGTAATCTGAAATTAGCCCCTCAAAAATTATTGCATTTAATTTGTACCATAATACTTCAGGAAGTAAAATTATCTTGTAATATAAAATAAATTGCTCCTCATATTTCTGAAGAGATTATAACATTATCTTATTTATCAGGGAGATTTCATTCTCCCTTTTTTTGTGTCAAATTTTCAGCGCATTCAGTGTTTGATCTCTTTGTTTCAAGTTTAAAAACAGCGGACAATGTTTGTGTTTATGGTGAAACATTCGGATTAAAGGAGTCTTGTATTTTTCCCTAAGCTTATTTCTCGTGTCTAACATCTCGAGTCTATCTAGCTTCATTTTTAAATCGCATTTTCATCGCCAAAGACCATTAGTTTTGCTGTTTGGTAAATGATCAGCAAATCCAATAAGAAAGACCAGTTCCGGACATAGTAAATATCTGTGCGGATGCGCATTTCCATGTCTTTGTGTGAGTCAACAGCCCCGCGGTGGCCTCTTACTTGCGCCAAACCAGTAATGCCTGGTTTGACATAGTGTCGGAGCGCATAACGATTGATGATTTCAGAGTAGGCTTCATTTTCAGACACCATGTGTGGGCGAGGTCCTACGATGGACATTTCGCCTTTCAATACATTGAAGAATTGGGGCAATTCGTCCAAGCTGGTTTTTCTCAATATTTTTCCCAATTTGGTCACCCTTGGATCGTCTCTTTCGGTTGGTTTTTTGTTGTTGTCCTTGTCAGGACGCATGGTGCGAAACTTCAAGCAATTGAATTCTTTGCCATTGAGCCCGTTTCTTTTCTGGGCAAATAAAATCGGACCACCTTGCGAAAAATAGACTGCTAAAGCAATGATGGGTAGGAGCCAGCTGAGTAAAAAAACAAACACAGTTAACGAAAAGATAATATCGAATGTTCGTTTGATGATTTGGTTGAAAGTATGGTCGAGGGGATATTTTTTATAGGTTAGAATGGGAAATGAGTCAAGGTAATTGATTTCTAAATTTTGTTTTACTTCAATTGATGAACTAGGGATAAATCCTATAGAGATGTACATATCTTCGAGAATTTCAACTGTTTTTGCTATCATTGAATCATCTAAACCATTGCCTAAAGAGACATAAGCATAGTCAATCTTGTTTTGCATCAAGTAATTGATAAATTCATTGTCATCGAATAGAGTTTGATTCTTTGTAGGATTTGAAATAACAAAAATATCTTGAAGCTTTAGTCCTAGTTCTTTTCTCTTTCTTAGCATGTTTTCTAATCCCTCAGAGTTGTCATTGTAGCCAATAAAGATGACGTTTTTGGAATTGTATCCTTTTTTACGATAAAACTTTAAAAATTGATAGATAGTATATCTAGAAATCAATAAATAGAAGAACAGAATGATTATTAGAATTATAGACTCTTGGGTTGTGTAGAGGTTCTCTTTTTTTCCACCTGAAATGGCAAATAAAACGACAGTAAACAAAATGATTTGGAAAATTAATCTTTTTAGCGTGTCTAAGAATCTGGAAAATCTAAAATTTTTATAAAGTTTTACTTGATTAGAGGCTAAAAGCCAAAAAATAATCATCAAAGTCAATGATTTATAATGAACTTTAGCGAAAGTGGTCAATCCATGTAAGGATCTTTCCCATTGAGGATCATTGATGAAAAGAAAGATGAAAAAAAGACTTATTAAAAATAGGAAATCAATACAAATCAATAGGGATTGAGTATAAGGAGAATAGTTTTTTTTCAACATCATTTACATTAATTAATATTCACCTTTGCTACACTTTGGTTACAAATATATCAAAAGCTTTTTAAAAAGAACAATAGCTTAGTCATTTTAAAAAGAATACAATTAAACTAAAAAAAATGATAGACAGCAGTATGAATGGAATAAAAGTTATTTACAAGCTTAGATAAATCCGCATGAAACTTTTCAGGCGAAAGTGATAATAGGAACAGACCAGGCAGAACAAGCGCAAAAACAGTAAAACAAAAAGAAGGTCAAAACTTCGTTTCATTATTCGATTAAATCTAAAGTCCAGTGGTATTTAAAAAAATCTTTCTTTTATTTTTTTTAAGACTGTTATTGAATTTCTGGGAGTAAACAATAATCCATAACTTCTTATCAATCCGTAAATCGGATATTTACCCCAATAAAAGTGGTCCTTTATAATATTAATTCTTGCCCTAATTTGTTCTCGTCTTCCAATTGTGGACAAAGAGTTTGGGTTTATTTCATAATCCAATAAGATTTCAGGGAGATTTTCACATTTATACTTTTTTGAAACATTGAAAAAGAAAGCATAATCTTCGCCGTTTCTGTGGTATTTTTCAGGAAAGAGACCAATTACTTTTAATATATCTGTGTGAAAAATGACACTTGAGTTCACAAAAGTACTATTTAAGTATAATTGTTTTTTAATTTCCTTATAGGACACTGGATGCTTTAAAATAAATTGGGAATTACCCTTCATGTCTATCATATTTACCCATGTTCCTAATAATTTGGTTTCAGAATGCTTTTTTAAATAGTCTATTTGAGTAGCATATTTTTTTGGATGAACTCGATCTCCGCAATCTAATCTTCCCGTAAATTCATAGTTCCATTCCAATATTTTTTTGTATCCAATATTGGTTGCTATTCCAACTCCCTGATTTTTAGTCAGTGTTTTTAAAAATATTTCCCCATTTTTATATGTGGATTTTAATTCCTCTAAATCAGGTTGAGTTTTGCTTCCGTCATCAACAATTAAAACATCAACCGGAAAATCTTCGTTAATTGACAAAAGTGAAGATTTAAGTCCTTTCAGATTATTATAATGACATATAAGAATTATTATTTTCTTCATAATTTTATTTCAGTAAAATTTAATCTGGCTCGATCAATCGTTTCTTGAATTTTGGTAGGCGTTTTATAAGTTCCATTCAGGTTCGAAATTATATTCTGCACACATTCCTCAGCTGAAACTTCTGCATCAAAAACCCTTTTTTGGACATCATAACCTATGTCTTCGAGAAAGTCGCCACACTTTCTATGGTATTCAACTAATGTGAATGGAACACTTGCGTAACAAGAAAAAACAGAAGCGTGCAGTCTCGTTGAAAACATATAATCACATTCTTTTATCTCATCCCAGACAGATTTAATGTTTTTAGAATACGGAAGAATTGTAACTTTTTCTTCTGGAATTAATGCAGCAGTTTCTAGGGTCAATGCTTCGTCTCCCATTGTAGAATGACCATTAAAAATGAAAAATTTCAACTGGATATTTTCATATTTTGACAGACGTTTGATTACTTCTTGAACGAATTTATTTCTCTTTTCCTCATTTTTAATATTTCCGTTTTTGTATCGTTCATAATTACAAATGCTTATTCCAATTGTTTTGATTTTTTTCGTGTTTTCTTTGGAATTACTATTAGAATCATTATAGCATTCGGGCAGTAAAGCAGCTAAATCAAAAGCTTTTATGGGATTGTAGTCTAAATTAAGAGATTTGGCATAGTCATAAGACTTTGTATCTCTCAATGCCAAGAATTCTAATCTTTTTAGATATTCAATGACTTTTTTCTCATCCTTTACTGAGTTAAAAGGACCTATTGAAACACCAATGCCTCCATGTTTGATTTTCTTATTGATTATTTCCGCATTTTGGGCAAAAATAATATCGCTCAAAGGAGTTATTTTACTAAAAACAGAACCACCGGCGTTGATAAAATAATCTGTAGATAAAGCTTCTTTTAACACGAATAATTTTTCTATCAGGCGATTCGACTTATTATTGGGATAGATTCTTTTTATCGGGTTCAGAGTTTCAGGGAGGTCTTTTCCTGGGTAGAATGCAGATTCGGTGTTCTTCCAAAAATGACGATTTCCCCAAGAGGTAATTTCAACAAACGCATCGTCTCCTGTGTTTTTGTAACCGTAAAAGCCGTTAAAAATTATCTTCTTCATATTTCATTGTAATTTTATTATTCCACTTTTGTGAACAAAATTTTTGATTGGTTTTCTGTACTTTACTTTCCTATTTTGATAAATTTTCTATAAAAATAGATTAAAGTTAAGTTTGAGCTCAAGAATGCAATAAAAAAAGCTAATGCAAGTCCCATATTTCCAAAAAGTACAATCATTACTGAACCTATTGTAATTAAACAAATAGCCGCCATTAGATGAGTGTGAAAAAGTGGAAAGGTGATTTCTTTAGCCTTTAATGCCATTGCTAAAGGTCTTAAATATACAGTTACAATCTGTGACAGCCATATAATTAGAATGACCCAAAAACCGCTTCCGAATTTATTTTCATACACTAAAGAATATACCCCATAAACTAAAGGAAGAGCTAAAAGAAATACAGCAATTAGCGGTAATTTGAGCTTCGAATAAAAATCATTGACTTCATTTTGTAAATTATCGGATTTATCCGCAAATTTTGGAATATAATAACTCTCCATAGAAGCAATTAGGATAGTGAATAACCCCAATAGATTATGAATACTTCTAACTTTACCCAACCCTAATTTGTCTATTCCCAGAATTTCACCCAGAATGTAAATCCCTTGACTGTATGCCCAAAACAATACACCACCTCCAATAATCCATTTAGAATAAGTATAATGCTCTTTTAAGATAAGAGTTAAATTCTGAGAAATTTCATTTTTCATTTTTTTTGATTGCTTTAATATCTCTCCCCATTTGGCTATGCTCAAAATAAGAATAACAATTGAGGCCAAGTAACTAATAGAGTAAATAGTCAGAATGAAATTCAGCGTTAATTGATTTGAAAAGTAAAAGGTTAATCCAAAAAATAACAACACCAAAAAAAGCGAAGAAACAACAGTTGACACAAAGCTGACCATTCGACTTGCAAAGATTGTTTTTTTCAAAAGATCATTCATCACCATTCCTAAGTTTAATCCCAAAAATGCCCAAACGCTTACTTGACTAATTTGGAGATTTAATATAAGATTGCAGATTAAGCTAATGATGATTGTTCCAGAAAAAGACAGAATGAGTAGTGAACAAAGATAGGTTAAAGGGTTTGATTTCCACTTTTTAGAGAAAAACACCAAAACAGGTGATGAAATGAAGTAAGAAATAAATATAAAAACAAAACTTGCATAACTGTAAGTGATAACAAAGTCGCCAAATACTGAAATTGAAGTTAATTTAGATAAAATAAAAATAGCACCAAAGCTCAAAAGTGAGGTCAATGCTTGTTCAAAAAATATCAAGTATTTGTCTTTTAAAAAGTATTTGGGGTTCACTGAAAATGGTTTAAATTACCGTTTTGTTTTATATTGGCGAAGTTAAAGTAATTTTGACTACTTTCTAAATTACATGTTTTAAACTATATATTTTAATATGAAAATAAAGGTGTTGAGGTTAATAATGATGTTTTTCGTGCCAATTTTGTTGACTAACTGTGTGGGCTTTCAGATGGGTTCACAAAAATCAATCAATAAGAAAACAAATGATGTTTTGGATACAGCTGAAGAATTTATTTGGGGCATAAATGGGCATCCGGTGACATCAAAAGATTACATGAGTGTAAGTATAGATGATCAATTATTACTTCTTCAACAATATCAGATGAGTGATTATCGGTTTGATGTTCGACTTGATCCAGAAGGAAATGTAACTTGGTATAAAAGCGAGTTCAATGAACTATTGCGTAAGTCAGAAGAATATCAAATTGAATTGTTGCCGGTCATACTTTTCAATTTGTTTTTGGATGATTATCAAATTTCAGAAGCCGAAGCTTACAGAAGAGGAGAAATTCAGATGAAGGGATTTGTCAGTAAATATGGCAAGAATTTCAAAGTGTATAATTTAGGAAACGAACAAGATTTACGCATTCTGAAGGAAGGTCGCACTGGTGAAAGTCCTTCGGATTATGATTTAGAAAAGTTCAAGATTGTTGCCGCATATTTTAAAGGAATGATAAGTGGTATTAAACAAGTTGATCCAAAGGCAAAAACACTTATCAATAGTTCCAATAGCTTGTATTTTGGGTACTTTCAATTATTGGAAGACTATCAGGTGGACTATGATATTTTGGGCTATCATTGGTATTCTCTTACTGATGGTTCTGATAAAATTATGAAAGAAGCTTTGGTTTCTCTGACAAGACAATTCATAAAACCGATTTGGATAACCGAAATTAATCGTAGACACGGTAGTTTTAAGGATTATAACAACAGTCAATCCCATCTGATTGGTTCTTATTTACATTCTATCCGTTTGATCCCAGAGATTCAAGCGCTATTCATATATGAATTATTGGATCAACCTTCTCTTGCTGGAGAGAATTTGGATTTTGAACAATCACAATATGGTCTATACCAACTAGAGGGTGGTGGTATTCTAAGCAAAAAAAAAATAAGATCGAAACAATTTGCTGAGTTGCTAAAAATTGATATTGAGGAGGCGAAGAATAGTTCTCAGAATTATGTATATTCAATTTCACAAAAATTATTAGAGAAAACTCCCTCTGGAAATGAATTGTTATATTGGACAAGTAAAATTAAAAATACTAGATCCATTGAATACTTTTTAGATGTATTTTTAAAGGAGCATGGATTATCTTTAACGAATAAAAATTTACAAAATTTGTCTAGAGATGAGAGGAAATTGGCTGTGAATGAAAAAACAAATTTAGTTTATCAGAAATATTTAAGCCGATTACCGACAGTGAATGAAATAAAATTTTGGGAAAGAAAGTTGTCAAAAAAAAGCATCAGGATGAATATAATTAAAACCTTGCTTTTGTCTGAAGAGTTTTGGGAAAACGCCATGCGCTCAGGCTATGAGAGAAATGCTGGATTTAAATTAAATTCAGTTCATTAAGTCGGATTTGCTTGTGTTTTTCAATATTGAATGAGCAAGATAAAGAACAATTGCAAAAAGCATTGCACCAATTTGGCGACTTATTACATTTTCGAAGATACAGAATAAAAATAAAGCTAAAATCAAAGCAAAACTGTAATAATTTCCTCGATAAATTTTAAAAAGAACGAAGAATAAAATCAAAAATAAGAGCAAAGATAGAAAACCACTACTCAAGTAAAAGTTTAGAAACTGGTTATGGGTATTGAAGTTGCTATCAATAAAGAATTTTTGCTGTCCTTTATTCAGAAATTTATCGTGTGTTGAAAAGCAATCCTTCAAGTTTTTTATGGTGTTTCTAAAACCCAACCCCCAAAAAGTCATTGAATCTGATTGGCTAATATTATATGAACATTCCCAAATATGAGTACGAGGTTCGAGTTGAATTACTTTTTGCATTTCGATTTTATCCTGACTAAACCCAGCAGTTAAACGGCTAATGAAATTTGGGTTTAAAAAGCCAAAAGCAGCTAAAGTTAACATACTTCCAAATGAAAGAAGAAAAGTTCGCTTCTTGTTTTTAGCGTAAAAGACAGAACTTCCAATTATGATTAACAATGATAAGATTGAAAGTCTTGCAGAAATATATAATATAAAAGCACTGAAAATTACAGCCATGATATTTAATAAAATCTTTGACCATTTTGATTTCTGAAATCTTTTCAAATAAAGACTCAAACAAAAGCTGATCAAATAAATAAATCCTAAATATGGCCTTTCGCTCATCAGTAATTTATTTACATCAGCGCCAACATCAAGATTTAGGCTGTGGTAGGTGAAATAATGAAAAGTTAAGTTGATAATCGATATTAGTAATAAAGTGAAAGAGCTTATTAGAAAAGAATAGAGTGGTATTCTGTGATCTTTGATTGGGAGTGAGAGAATTAAAATGATTGGAATTGTGATGATTTTTATTAAAAAAGAAATATCCTCCCATCTTTCATGCGCGATTATTCCTAATCCTATGGTTAATATTAAAGAGATTAAAAGATAGATAATTGTGGAATTAGGTTTTATCCATTTTCTCTTTTTTATAACAAAAGGAAAGAGCAATAGAAGTATTCCAATTAAAATGTTTGGAACGATCTGAATGTGTTCAGTGAAGGGGATTATTGCAAGTAATGACGAGAAAGCTATAGTGTATTTGTTGCCGATTGACTTCAAAAGATATTATTTATTTCAAACAAAAGTATATTATTATTATTATAATGTACTAAAATACATAGAGAAAAAAAATATAAAGAAAATTGTTTATACTCATATTTAATTTTGGAGATATTATACTTTAAGTATATTTTTAAGATTTTAAATTCAATTAATGAAAAAAGCTCTTGTAGTTGACTGGTTAGACAAGTATGGCGGTGCTGAAAAAGTGATTCAAGCATTGGAGTATTCTATATGTTTTGATGAAGTTTATACTTTAGTAAACATAATGAGTCAATCAGAATTAGAAAAAATATTTCCTGGTAAGCAACAGATAAATACTACATTCCTTCAAAAGTCCGGTAAATTTTTTAGAATTCTTTACCCGTTATTTTTTAAAACTATCAAATGCGTTAGGGTGTCGAATGATGTAAATTTAATAATTTCGAGTTCTCACTCAATTGCAAAGGGTGTTAGAAAATCAAATCCCAATCAGATACACATAAGTTATTTTCAAGCGCCAAATTCAAACTATATCTGGCAGGATGCGCCAATGTATTTCAAAGGGTTGTATCCGTTTGTGAAATGGCTCATAAAAATCTTGAAAAAATGGGATTATAACGATGGCCAAAACCCAGATTATATAATTTCTAATTCTGAATATGTGCGAGACTGGGTTAAGAGAAATTATAACCGGAACTCTCATGTAATTTACCCACCAGTGGATTTAGATTCTTTTCCATTAAGAAATGAAAAAGAAGATTTTTATGTTATAGCTGGACGAATAGCTACTATTAAACGATTTGACCTTGTTATCAAAGCGTTTAACAAAAATAAGAAGAAATTAATAGTAATTGGTGATGGTGAGGAGTTAGCGAAGTTAAAAAAAGAGGCTAATTCACCTAATATAAAATTTTTAGGTTTTCAAAAAGTAATGGTTTTATCAGATTATCTTCAAAGAGCCAAAGCTCTTATTCAAATGGGAGTTGAAGGTTTTGGAATTGCAGCCATTGAAGCACAGTCTTGTGGGACACCTATTATATGTTATAGGAAAGGAGGCGTAATTGAAACAGTTATTGATACCCAGACAGGATTGTTCTTTGATATTCAAAGCTCAGAAGCATTAAACAATAGTATTGAACAATTTGAGAAAATGAGTTGGAATTCAAGAACGATTCACAACCATGCTCAAAAATTTTCAGTAGCAAAATTTGAGAGTGAAATAAAGAAATTTATTGAGGACAAGTCAAATTACTGAGATTAATTAGCTTGCTTAATTTATAAGATGATCTTATGATGGATTCAAGGGCAAGTTGCTAAGGGTATTTCCATGTTTTAAGGGGGTTGCAATCTAGAAGACGCGTAAAATAAACTAATCGAAAGAAAAGTATTCCACTTTAAAACCTGAAATTAAACGTTTTTTTAATAATTGAATGAATGGCTGCTTTATGACGTTTTTTAATTAACTTTCGGTAAGTTATGCAGGTTTAGGTAAGCTTCGGGCAAAATTTTTACTATCATTTTTTACTTTTATCAGTAATACTAAACATAGCCAAACCCCATATTGCCTAAAGAAATCAGTTTGCATCCAATTAAAAAACAAACCTGCAAATGAAGTTATAAGAATCATTCCTGCATACTTATATTTATTAGGGGCGATTTTCCAAAAAATAACTGAGTAATAAAGACATAGAAATATAAACGTTCCAAAAAGTATAAAACCAATAATTCCCAATTCAGATAATATTCGCGTGTATATATTGTATGCTGAAGGGAATGAAGGGTCTTGTTGATCAAAGTATTTTAATTCAAATTCATAATTATCAACAGTTGACCAGTAAGGAATATGTTTTAATTTATGATAGGTGTCTTGTCCCAAACCTACTCCAACTACTGGATTTTCTTTAAAAACTTGAAGAGACGCGTATTGAAGTCCAAATCTTGATTTATTTGAAACATCTGCATTAAAATTTTTAGAAAAGCTAACCCTATCTAACCTTTTACTTGCCAATTTTAAAACACTATCGCTACTAAATAGGAGAACTAGAAATAATCCCAAAGATGAAACTTTTAAAAAAGTAAAAGTGGTTTTTCTAAACCTCATATCATGTATTAGAATTAAAAGAAATATAATAAATTGTAGTGAAACGCAAATTAACGCAGTCCTTGAATCTGAATAAAAGACCAATATAAGTATTAAGATAGTTGGGATGAACTTATATAGCTTTTTTTCTGTAATGATATAGCTTAATACCCATGGTGCCGTAATAATTAAATAGTTTCCAAGCGCAGGGACTTCATAAGAGACTGAAGAAATAGAAACCCTTTTGTTGCCCATGAAAGTAGTGTTTACAAATGGGAAAAGCTCAAAAGATTCAAATAACGGCATTAAAAAAGTCATTCTATAATAAACAATTGCAATCTCGATAAACCCATAAACAGAAACAAAAATTAAACTAAATAAAATGGTTTTTCTAATTAGTTTGAATACTTCGTTAATAGTATAATTTCTAATAATATTCCAAAAAAGGGTTGTGAATAAAATGGATGAAATCAATAACGATAAAGTTTGCCTGAAATACCGATTGAAACCTGTAATTTGTTTGAAAACATTTGTTCGAACTGATTCTATGTTAAGAAAAGTAGATATAGATGTCCATAAAATGAATAGAATTAAAACTACAGCTAAAGAGTCAGTATATGGTAAGCTTATTTTTCCGCTTAATAAACTTTCAATTATAAGGATGACAAATCCGATTAGGAAAAAATAAGTAGCAGCTTCATTTTTATATTCACCTAAAAAAGAAAGACCTTCAAAATTATTAAAAGGAATAAAGAATATCCCTAAAAAGAAAAACATCGTGTAGATCTTTCTTAATGTGATGTGAGGCTGTGCTTTCAACTTGTATTAGGGTTTATTTATCCATTAGTTCTGCTCTATTATACTTTTTAAAAAGCAATCTAATCACACTGAAAAATAAAAATAGACCGAAAAGTAAAGCAGGAACTAAAAAAGTATTAGACATTTTATTTACTTTGATATTGGTAATTTTTGAAGTAGGATATATCGTTTTTATTTCTTCTAATTGATGGATTTCATGTTTGTTGATGTCTAATAATGTAGAGCGTTTGCTGGAAATTAAGTTGTTCAATTCAGAATACATTTCTATATTTAAATCTCCACTACCTACATCGGACTTTCCGATTTTATCCAGAATCTGGTCAATACTTTCCACACTTTTCTTTAAATTATTGACAAAAGATTTTGTGTTTTCAACCTCAATTTTTTGTCTTTCGGAAAAGTATGGTTCCTTGTTAAAGACTGTCAAAAGGCTGTCAATTATCTCCCCTTTATCATCTCTTTTAGAGGTCGTAATGGTCATTAAATGATATCGATAAAAATCTTTAATTTCTGAGTCAGGGGAGTATTTGTTAATTTGAATGTTATTTTGGCTTAAATATTTAGCGATTTCCAGATTATTCCAACCATCATTGATAAATTCATACATGTTTAAAATTGGTTCTATTTTAACAGATGTTATTGGAGAATTCCCTAATTCAATATTTTCGATTGTATTATACAAATAACTTGTACTATTGAAATTAGGAACGACAATTACTTCATGTTTGTATGTGTTTTCTGATTTTAAGTCTAAAAAATAACCAATTGCAATTCCTGCTAAGACAATTATAGCAATAACGATAATGTTTTTTGCTAAAAAACGGGAAAACCTAAAAATAGAGAAACCAATATTGTTCAATAAAAGTGATGTCTTTTTGGTTAAATAGGATAAATCGATTTCTTGAGAATCATGATTGTTTTCCATCAAGCTAAATTTAAGAATTACATTGGCAAATATACTAGATTTTTTGAATCCATTACTTGGATGAAAAATAAGTCTTAATTATATCACAAAAAAATCCCGAAAGTTTACTCTCGGGATTTTTTTATGGATTTTCTTTTATATTAATTAATTCATTGCATTCAACAAAATGATCAATTCGTCCAAGGTGCCTGGGTTGACTGCAACAGAGAATTCATCATCCCCATTGACAGTGACTTCTTGGGTGCCGAAATGCAATTTTCCTTCGATCAATGCGATTGCTACGATTTTCCCTTGGGTGCCCATCGGAATGCTTTTCGTTGGCGTGGCCAAAGCATCTTGTTCCACTGAAGTCAAGGCAGCGACGGTTGTCAAATCATTTGACGCAAAAAACGCCTGTGCCATGGCAAAGTCAGTTGTACTGCCGATGCGAACTTTGAATTGGGTTGCATCTTCTCCCAATTCGTAAGGAGCAGCGCTTTGGTTCCATTCAGGTTTTGTGTTGGAAAGGGTAAAAGTATCTGATTCGGAAGTATAAACTACCTCAGTTTGCCCACCAGTCCAAGAATGAATCGCGCCAGAAGGCGCCATTTGAATTTCACCCGTATAGTGCTTCATTTTTTCTTGGTAAGCATTCGCATCGGTTTTGTATGGAAAAATGGTTTGCACTTCATTGAAAGCCAGGGCGTCACCATTGGCATCTGTTCCTACCAGCCAAATTGCACCCGTAGAAACCAAAGGATTGGCGCCTTGAAAAGTTTGTACATTGTGGCGAATCATGTCGCCTCGTTTGTAAATTTCAAGCAATTGAAAAGTAAAAGGAGGCAAAGCCTCACCGCCATTGTTTAGTTTGATGCTGTTTTCTGGAAAAACAAATTGGGTCCCTTTTGGGCCGTTTAGCGTATTGGAAATGGTCGGATCTACAATGGTCAGCACGACAGTATCGGTCAGATTCATCGCATCATGCACCGCTTGGAGGCTTTCGTATTCCCAAACAATGGGAAAACCAGAAAAAATTTCCTCATCATTGGTGCATTGGTGAAAGCCAAATGAAATGATGCCCGCGATGGCCAAGAGCCTTAAAGATTTTATTTTTCTCATTTTGATATGTATTCAAATTTGGGGTTAAAAATATGCATTTTACTTTGTTTTTAAACAGAAGGCGCGCAAAAACAACTTTGGACATGGTCATTCACGATGCCAGTTGCTTGCAAATGCGCATAAACGATGGTGCTTCCGACGAATTTGAACCCTCTTTTTTTCAGGTCATTACTGATTCGATCCGACAATTCGGTGGTCGCTGGAATTTCCTCATGGTTTTTCCAATGCCCGACTATGGGTTTCCCATCCACAAATCCCCAAATGTAATTGGTAAATGAACCAAATTCTTGTTGGACTTGTTGAAAGGCCACCGCATTGCTGACCGTAGCTCGGATTTTTAATTGATTGCGCACAATGCCTTCGTCTTTTAGTAACGACTGAATCTTGTCTTCATTGTACAAAGCGATTTTTTTATAATCAAATTGATCCAATGCTTTCCGGAAATTCTCTCGTTTTCTCAGAATGGTCAACCAACTCAATCCCGCTTGAAAGGTTTCCAAAATCAAAAATTCAAATTGTTTTTGGTCTTCGCGAACAGGCACGCCCCATTCTTTGTCGTGGTACTCGATATACAGCGGGTCATTTCCTGGCCAAATGCAGCGGGTTTTGTCTTTCATTTGAAGTTTAAAAATGGAAAGTTATAAAAAAATGAGCTGCAATTTCAAACAAACAAAAAAAACCGTCATTTTTCAACGACGGTTTTCAAGTATCAATGGATCATTGTTTAATAATCGTAGTTGTCTCTTGTTGCGAAATGAAAAGCACTTTCGATCAAAGCATTTTCATCGCTGTCTGAACCATGGATGGCGTTGGCATCGATGGATTCAGCGTATTTGTTGCGGATGGTTCCTGCTGCTGCTTCTTGAGGATTGGTCGCGCCAATCAAATTTCTGAAATCTTCAATGGCGTTTTCTTTTTCCAAAACGGCTGCAACGATAGGACCAGAAGTCATGAATTCAACCAAGTCGTTGAAAAAAGGACGCTCTTTGTGGACCGCATAAAAACTCTCAGCATCTTGTTTTGACAATTGGGTCAATTTCATGGCTTTGATTGTAAAACCAGCTTGGTTGATGTCCGCCAAAATATTTCCGATGTGTCCTTTTTTAACAGCATCGGGCTTGATCATTGTGAAGGTAATTTTTCCTGACATATTCGATTTGTTTTTGAACGGCAAAAATACTGAGAATTTACCAAATGCAACGACAACTGAAGCAAATATCTTATTCCCGGTAAATCAATGGCGCATAACGAGAACGGTTGAAATCTATTTCATTTTGAAATTCAGCGATTTTCGTTTGCTGTGCTTCTTTTACTTGGTAAATCTCAATGAAGGCATTTTTGTTTTGGTCAAACAAATGGCGGATGTAAATTTGGTAGAAATCTTCGTCCAAATAGCCGTCGGTGATGAACGTCAACTCCGCGCCTTTTTCATTTTGAATCAAGGTTTTGTAAGGATCCGATTGTCCGACTTCTTGCAACGACAAGAATTTGCCCAAAAAGGTTTCTTGTTTGTCTTTGACTTCGTACACCTTGATGTTTTTTCCTTTGAACAAACGGATTTCATACCGAAAGTCTTTTTCCAAAAGGGTGAATAGGACAATTTCATCCACGGGATAATCCAATGGATCTACCGAATTGATAGAAGGTTCAACGATGAATCTCAAAGGCACTTCAAAGAGTAAATTGACTTTTTCACCTGAACTCAATTTACCTGGAAGGATCGGTGGCAATTCCTCCGCAATTTGGTTCAATGCTTCAACGGCTGCTTCAGCCAATGCGGGATCGCTGCCTTTGACTTCTTCTACATTGACAATCACACCTTCTTTGGTAATGATGAAACGCAATTTCGCTTGGCTTTCCGTGATGCCATGCGCACTCATGAAGGTTTCAAAATCTTGTAGTTTGTTGGACAACAATTGAGTCAATTGTTGGGAAATGCACTGTGTCGCCTTCTTTTTTTGCGTGGATTTGATGTTTTCGCAATGAGGGAAAACGGGCATTTCATGAATGGACCGTACATTGTACAGTTGTTGCTCTTGCCCAAAAATGCTTTGGCTGAACAACGATAAGAATAATATGAATAAAGTTTTTTTCATCTGGCTATGCAAACAAAGATAATTGCTTTTTTGATATAGGACGGTTAATTTATTGGATTGCTGGTTGGCCGTATTATCTATTCGTTGGAGGGTTGGAAACGAAACAACGAGTGCTTGCTGTTTTCATTGAAAGAATTAAGAATGAATTTTCAACAAAAAAAGGATAGAAAATCAATTCTACCCTTTGTTTATCATTTATCGAAAATCGTGGATTTAATGGATAGTCAATTTCTTTCTCAAATTCACCAACATGGCTTCGGTCATTTTCTCCAAATCAAATGAAGGTTGCCACTGCCAATCTTTCTGTGCCACGGAATCATCAATACTCGCTGGCCAAGAATCAGCAATCGCTTGTCTAAAATCAGGCTGGTAAGTCATTTCAAATTCAGGCAAATGTTGCTGGATCGCAGCATACAATTCTTTGGGCGTAAAGCTCAACGCATTCAAATTGTACGAAGTGCGGATGGACAATTTCTCACCATCGGCTTGCATCAATTCAATGGTCGCGCGAATTGCATCATCCATGTACATCATGGGCAAAGCGGTGTTTTCGGTCAGGAAACATTCATAATTCCCAGTTTCTAAAGCTTGGTAAAAAATATCTACGGCATAATCGGTGGTTCCACCCCCTGGACGGGTTTTCCAACTGATCAAACCTGGATAACGAATGCTGCGCACGTCCACACCAAATTTTTCATGGTAATAATTGCACCAGAATTCTCCCGCACGTTTGGAAATGCCGTACACCGTAGTAGGGATCGCCAAGGCGTTTTGTTCAGTATTTTCTTTGGGGGTATCCGCGCCATAAATCGCAATGCTGCTGGGCCAATACAATTGTTTGATTTGTTTTTCTTTGGCCAATTCTAAAAAGGTCAACAAGGAATTCATGTTCAAATCCCAGCCTTTTTTGGGCATTTTTTCTGCAGTGGCAGAAAGCATCGCAGCCAAATGGTAAACAATGGTGATTTGTTGTTCTTGAACGGTTTTTGTGATCATTTCGTCGTCCATCACGTCCAAGCAAACATAATTGGGGTCATCGACATTTTCAACTTTTTGGATGTCCGAAGCCACCACATTTTCTACCCCATAAATATTTCTCAATGCAAGCGTCAGTTCTGAACCGATTTGGCCCAAGGCACCTGTAACCAAGATTTTTTGTTCCATAAATTTCTCGTTGTTTTCTGCGCCCAAAGATACTATTAATCTTAAAAGGTTGTTGTGAAAAAACTTCATAGATTTGTCACAAGAAATCAATACACTAATGCATTAAAGTTATATTACAATGAAAAAATACATCATCATGGGGATTTCCTTATTGGCAAGCGGTGGTTTTGCGCAGGATCAATTCCATGCCATCCATTTGGAACATATGGACCGCAGCGTCCAGCCACAAGAAGATTTTTACAATTTCGTCAATGGAAATTGGATGAAAACGGCAGAAATTCCTTCGGATCGTGCCCGTTGGGGAAGTTTTGATGAATTGAGAGAAAATACCGACGTGGTATCTTTGAACATTTTGAAAGGACTTTTGGGAGAAACTCATACGCAAGGAAGTGATGAGCAGAAAATCAATGATTTGTACGAATCTTACATTGATTTCGAAGCGAGAAACAAAGCAGGTTTGGCGCCTTTGCAAACTTATTTCAAGCAAATTGATGCCATCCAAAACATGGCGCAACTTCAAGCGTACTTGACCAAAGTGACACCCAAAGGATTGAATTCTTTGTATGGTTTTTATGTGTATTCTCACCGAAAAAACTCTGGGCAAAACGCAGTCTATTTGTCTAGCGCAGATTTGGGCTTGGGAAGAGCGTATTACCAAAAGCAGAACGAAAGCAATGATGAAACTTTGAAACAATACGTTCAATTCATCGATCAAATGTACAGTCATACAGGCGAAAGAACGCGCGATTTCAAAGGACCAGAGATTTTGTCTTTTGAGAAATTGATCGCAGACAATTTGTTGACCGTAGAAGAATCACGCGATGCGCGTTTGCGTTACAATCCCATGGCTGTGAAAGATTTGGCGGGATTGTCAAAGAATGTTGATTTGGTGAAATACTTGAAAGATTTGGGTGTGAAAACCGATTCTGTGATCATTGGTGAAATCAAGTTTTATAAAAATTTAGACCAAATCATCAACCAAGACAATTTGGGCACCATCAAAAAATATTTGAAATTTCATTTGTTGGATGACATGAGTGGCTATTTGACGGAAGAATTGGACGAATTGAATTTTGATTTTTATGGTAAAAAATTGAGAGGGCAAAAAGAGCAAAGAGCCATCGATAAAAGAGGTTTGGAGTTTGTCAATGGAAATGCTGGAGAATTGTTGGGGAAATTGTACGTCAAAGAAAACTTTCCTCCACAAGCCAAAGAAAATGCACAAGAAATGATCGATTATTTGTTCAGATCTTTCAAAATGCACATCAATGATTTGGAATGGATGTCGGCAGAAACCAAAGTAAAAGCTTTGGAGAAGTTGAGCAAATTCACGGTGAAAATTGGTTATCCTGACAAATGGAGAGATTACTCAAAATTGGCGGTTGTTTCACATACGGAGAAAGATGCGTTGTTCAACAACATCATGAATTTGAGAGAATGGCGTTACGATTATATGTTCAATAAAATTGGGAAAGCAGTGGACCGTAGCGAATGGGGCATGTCTCCACAAACGGTCAATGCGTATTTCAATTCTTCGAACAACGAGATTGTTTTCCCTGCAGCGATTTTGCAATATCCTTTTTACGATTACAGAGCAGATGCAGCAGTGAATTTTGGTGGAATTGGTGCGGTAATTGGTCACGAAATTTCTCATGGATTTGACGACAGCGGTGCTTTGATCGATGGTGATGGGAATTTGAAAGATTGGTGGACAGCACAAGATTTTGAGAAATTCAATGCAGCTGGAGCAGCTTTGGCGGAACAATACAATCAGTATGAACCGGTGGCTGGAAACTTTGTCAATGGTGAATTTACTTTGGGAGAAAATATCGGTGATTTGGGTGGCGTGAACGTTGCTTATGATGCCTTGTTGATGTATTTGAAAGACAAAGGAAATCCTGGTAAAATCGATGGATTTACTGCAGAGCAAAGATTCTTTATTTCTTGGGCAACCGTTTGGAGAACGAAATCTACGGATGAAGCGTTGATCAATCAAATCAAAACTGATCCACATGCACCAGGTTATTACAGATCATTTGGTCCTTTGATCAATGTCGATGGTTTTCACAAAGCTTTTGGCATCAAAAAAGGAGACAAAATGTACAAAGCGCCCAAAGACAGAATTAAAATTTGGTAAAAATTACGGAGTAAATGATGTGAAACAGCCAATGTTGAAATGAATTTAAAACATAAAATACAATGATTCCTAAATTATTCCGTTGGCTGTTTTTCAAAAAAACAATTGCGATGACAACAATAGATGCAATAAAAAATCCTGAAGCAAGTTTGGTGGATGTTCGTGAAGCCTATGAATTGGAAACCGATGGCGCTGTGAAAAACGCAATCAACATTCCGATGAGTGAAATTCCAGAGCGTTTGGATGAGTTAAAAGCTTTGCCCAAACCCTTGGTTATTTTCTGTCGAGGAGGAAGTCGAGCGGCTTCTGTCCTGAATTATTTGTCAGAAAATGATTTGGATGGATGTTTCAACGGTGGCGGATTCAGCGACGTCAATGAAATGTTAAATGCTTAAAAAACGAAACGACCTTGTTCATTGGACAAGGTTTTTTTAAACAATTGAAATGACGAAAAAAGAGCGCGCACAGTTCGTGATGGACGAATTGGAAAAGTTATATCCCAAACCAGCAATTCCATTGGACCATACCGATCCCTACACCTTGTTGGTGGCGGTGATGTTGTCCGCCCAAACGACGGACAAAAAAGTGAATGAGGTGACGCCAGAGTTGTTTGCACGTGCAAACAATGCCAAGGCGATGAGCCAATTGAGCGTCGAAGAAATCAAAGAATTGATCAAGCAAATCGGCTTGTCCAATACCAAAGCCAAGAATTTACAGAAATTGTCGGAAATCATCGACCAAAAGCACCAAGGAATTGTTCCAGAAACATTTGAGGAATTGGAAGAACTGCCAGGCGTTGGGCACAAAACCGCTTCTGTGGTGATGGCACAAGCCTTTGGTCATCCTGCATTTCCGGTCGATACGCACATTCATCGCTTGATGCACCGTTGGAAATTGAGCAATGGCAAATCAGTCGTGCAAACCGAAAAAGACGCCAAGCGTTTGTTTCCAAAAGACCGTTGGAACAAGCTGCACATTCAAATCATTTATTACGGAAGAGAATACTCGCCAGCCCGAGCATGGGACTTGGAAAAAGATTTTATTACCAGAAAAATATTGGAGGGTTAAACCAATTTTATCTTAACATCAATTAACTTGTTAATTTTACTAAATTTGCACAAGCATTTTTTGAAATTTAAATTATGATCAATACAATCATTACTGGATCTGGACACTGTTTGCCACATAGAATTGTGAAAAACGATGCATTTTTGAATTATGAATTTTATGATGAGCAAGGGCAATTCATTGAGAAGCCAGTGAGTGAAATCATTCAGAAATTCCAAGAAATCACAGAGATTGAAGAAAGGAGGTACGTGGATGACGATTTGTTTACGTCGGATTTGGCGACCATTGCGGCCAAAAAAGCGATTGAAGATGCGGGGATTGATCCAGAAGAGTTGGATTACATCATTGTGGCCAACAACTACGGCGACATCGATCCGCACCACCGCCAAGTAGACAATATGCCGTCGATCGCGACGCGTGTAAAAAATAAATTGGGCATCAAAAACCAAAGATGCCGTCCTTATGACATGTTGTTTGGTTGTCCAGGATGGATTGAAGGATTAATTTTAGCACACCATATGTTTCTTTCAGGTACTGCCAAAAAAGCTTTGGTAGTGGGTGCTGATACGCTTTCGAGAGCGGTAGATCCGCATGATCGTACGGCGATGATCTTTGCAGATGGTGCAGGTGCAGTGATTTTAGAAGCAAAAGAATCGGACGAAAAAGTAGGCATCATCAGTTATGATACGGTTTGCGACAGTTTGGAAGAAATGGACTATTTACTGAACGACGTTTCTTTGAAAGAAGATTACGATGGTTCGAAGGTGAACATCAAAATGCGTGGAAGAAAAGTCTATGAATATGCTTTGAAAAATGTTCCCGCATTGTTGAAATCAGTCATTGATCAATCGGGGTATGGGATTGAGGACATTGATAAAATTTTATTGCATCAAGCGAACGCCAAAATGGATTATGCCATGGTGAGCCGTTTGTTTCGTTTGTACAATTTGAAAGAATTTCCAGCAGAAGTCGCGCCAATGACGGTGCAGAAGTTCGGGAATTCATCTGTAGCGACGATTCCTACGATGTATGATTTGATTGCCAGAAAAGAATTGGGGGCACATGCATTCCATTCGGGCGACAAATTGGTATTGGGCTCTGTTGGTGCAGGAATGAATATTAACGCCATAGTTTATAAAATGCCATGATACAAGCACTTATTTATTTGGTCATCAGTTTATTGATGTTTTTTTATTGCATATAATAAATAAAACTCATTTTTGTATGTGACTTTTTGACGAGTCATGTGTCATACTTAATGAAACAATAACGATGTCGTTCCAAAAACCAATTGATACACTTGATGACCTGGAACTCATACATGAAATCACCAAAACAAATAACACCCATTTGTTTGGGATTTTGTATGATCGGTACGCGGCCATTGTATACAATAAATGTTTGGGATTTATCGGTTCGAAAGAAGAAGCACAGGATGTAACCCACGATATTTTTGTGAAGCTCTTTGTGAAATTGAAATCATTTAAGGGAGAGGCCAAATTTTCTACTTGGCTGTATTCGTTTACTTACAATCATTGTGTCAATTATTTGCAAAGAGAAATTAGAGGGAGTAAAAATACTTTTTCTGTAGAGGAAGAGAAGATCGAAGAGAAATTAACGGAAGAAATAGATGACGCACGGATTTTTGAGATGAAAGCGGAAAATTTGAATCAAGCTTTGAAAGAAATTTCTCCCAATGAACGTGCAATACTTTTGATGAAATACCAAGATGACTTGAGCATTAAGGAAATTGCTCAGCTCAATGAATTGGGGGAGAGCGCAGTGAAGATGAGGTTGAATCGCGCCAAAATTAATTTGATTAAAATTTATAACCAATTGTAAGTGAAAAATCCATTCAAAAATATCATCGAAAACCAAGAAGTTCCTGATTTGCTCAGGGACAAAATCATGGATGACATTCGCTTGATCAAATTGTCATTGGATTTGGCAGATTTGGTTGCAGTCAAATATCCTTCTTCGATTTTGGATATCTTAGGTAGTACTGAGAATAAGAAAAAAGATAACAGTTAAAATAAAACACTCACCATGCTTGAAAATTTATACCATGATTTTTTATTGATCTTGCCCAAAATCTTGTTGGGTATAGGGTTTTTGATTTGCGCCATTTTGGTCTATAAAATCGTGCTTTGGTCTTGCAAGAAAATTTTGAAAGTTTCAAGAATTGACAAACTCAATGAAATGATACAAAAAAATGAGCTCTTTTCAGGATCGAATTTCAAATTGGATCTGGGAGATGTCATTTTAGGCGTTGTAAAATTCATCTTGGTTTTGATCATCATGATCGTTGGTGCAGATTTCTTGAATTTGACCATTGTTTCGGTTCAAATTGGCAAATTGCTCGAATATTTACCCCAACTTTTTACCGGTGTTTTGATCTTTATGGTGGGCGTGTATTTTGCGTCAAAGGCCAAAAAGTTGATTTACAATTTGATCAAATCTTTGGATGCTGGTGGAGCAAAAGCCATCAGCGGTGTTGTATTCTATTTGATTGTTATTTTCGTGTCCATCACTGCCTTGAATCAAATTGGCATTGAAACAGAAATCATTTCCAAAAACATCAGTTACTTTATTGGCGCGGCTTTGGTGTCAATTACCATCGCTGTTGGTTTGGGGTCGAGAGACATTGTTTATCGATTGATTTTGGGTTATTATACCAAAAAGAATTTGGAAATAGGCATGAGAATTCAACTGAACGAAATCGTTGGAACGATTGAAGCCATCGACAATATTTGTCTGGTGTTGCAAACCGATCAACAAAGAATGGTCATTCCGATCAAGAAAATTAACAATTCTGAAGTGATTATTTTGCCCCAAGCATGAACCTGTCGGCTATCGCTTTTTCGTTGCCGATTTGATTTCTTAAATTTTGTTAACAAATTTCAACTTTCGTTAAAATTTCCCTAAACTTTGTGAAAACGTATGGATTGACTCAAGCTTCTTAATTAGATTTGCTCGCAGGTAAAAGTTAATCCAAATAGCATCACATTCAATGAGGGGAATTCACTTCATCTTTATTTTAATCATTTCAATTTCAGCTACATCTTGTGGAACGCTAATCTCGACCGATCAAGCCAAATCGAGCTACACGCCGATTGATCGTTCTTTTTATGCCCAAAGCAGGGTCATCAACAAAACTTTGTTTGCTGAAAATAAATTGAATGAAGTAAAGCCAGTAAGCCCAAAAAGAGAGAAAACAGCGATAGAGGAAATCACCGATATCCATAAAATGTTTACGCACTCTTTTGTTTCTCAATTGTTGTCTGAAGCAGAATCCTATTTGGGCGTTCCTTACCGTTACGGTGGAAACAGCAGAAAAGGCATCGATTGTTCGGCTTTCGTACAAAGTGTTTTTCAAATCTTTGACCACCAATTGCCACGGGTTTCTGCCGCGCAATCCCAAGAAGGATATGTCGTTTCCAACGATGAACTTCGTGCAGGAGATTTGGTGTTTTTTGCGACCAACGGAAGAGGCAGGGTTTCGCATGTCGGAATTGTTCACAATGTTTCGGATGAAGGCGATGTTGAATTCATCCATGCATCTACTTCACAAGGTGTGATCGTGACGCCGTTGAAAAGCGATTACTGGGCCAAACGTTATTTGTACGCCAAAAGAATCATCGATTAAACCGAAGGGAAATTTTCCTCAATCCATTTTTCAGCCAATAAATAAGGGTTTTCTTCTTGAATTTCCCCCCAAGGCTTTTCCTCAAATTTACGCATGGCGCGGTCCATCAATTGCTCTTTGATGTATTCTTTGGTGCGTTCTTTTCGCTGTAAAATCCTTCTTTTTTCCAAATAACCGTTGGACTGAATGGTGTCAAAATACTGTTCGATCATTTCCCAACATTCTTCCAAACCTTCCCCGCTGATGCCAGATCCAATCAATACTTTTCGTTTCCATGCTGAACTTTTTGGGGGCAAAAAATAAAGCGAATGCGCCAAAGTTACTTTCACATCTTTGGCTTGATTCCAACCAAATTGATCGACTTTGTTGATGAAAATAATGTCAGACATCTCCATGATGCCTCTTTTGATGCCTTGCAATTCATCGCCAGCACCAGGAATTTGAAGAAATAAAAACAAATCCGTCATGTCATTGACCAAAGTTTCCGACTGACCAACGCCCACCGTTTCAATTAAAACAACATCATAACCCGCCGCCTCACACAACAACATTGCTTCATAGGTTCGCGAGGCAATGCCGCCCAAGAAACCACTGCTGGCAGAAGGACGGATGTAGGCTTTCTCGCTTCTGGACAAATCTTCCATTCGGGTTTTGTCGCCCAAAATACTTCCTTTGGATAGCGTACTACTGGGGTCAATCGCCAGAACAGCTACTTTCAAACCTTTTTGAATCAGCAATTGTCCAAAACCTTCGATAAACGTACTTTTCCCTACACCAGGTACACCAGTGATGGCAATTCGTTTGGCGCGACCCGTTGCTGGCAGAACTTTTTGGATCAATTCATGGGCTAATTTTTGATGTTCGATCAAAGAACTTTCCGCCAAAGTAATTCCTTTGCTCAGTGCGACACGTTCTCCTTCAAGGATTTTTTGTGCCAATTCATCGATAGTATGCGTAGTGGGTTTCATCAAAACAAAGATATGGGTTTGAAATTGGATTTTGATTGTCCAGTTAAGTGCAATTCTTTAATTTTGGTAAAAATTCCCAGTGAAATCCAAATTTCTTCGACCCAAAGACAAAGTTGCGGTCATTGCGCCTTCAGGAAGAATCTTTGAAAAAGATTTGGAAGACAATCTTCAATGGTTACAATCCTTGGATTTGGAACCTGTTTTTGGAAAAAATCTTTTCAACGATCATTACAACGGCTATCACTATGCTGGAAACGTGGAAGAGCGAACCGCTGATTTACAATGGGCGCTGGACGACGATGAAATTCAAGCGATTTGGTGCGCACGCGGTGGCTATGGAGCGGTGCATTTGTTGGACAAAATCAATTGGGAGAAATTTCAACGAAACCCCAAATGGCTGATCGGTTATTCTGATACTACCGCTTTACATGGCCACATCAATGCGATGGGCATCGGCAGCATTCATGGCATCACGGTCAAAAAACTGAATTGCGATTACACTGTCGAAAGTTTTGAAAGTTTGGAAAAGGCTTTGTTTGGAGTGCCAATGAAGTACGAAATCGCTGCGCATCCTTTGAATCGTTTGGGAAAAATTCAAGGAAGATTGGTCGGTGGAAATTTATCATTGTTGTACAGCTTAGTCGGGTCAAAATCGTTTGATTTTCAAGGAGAAACTGTTTTGTTCGTTGAGGATTGGAATGAAAACTGGTACCACATTGACCGGATGTTGACGAATTTCAAACGGTCTGGACAATTGGCAAAAATCAAAGCTTTGCTGGTGGGGAGTTTTACACGAATGGATGTTGCGCAAGAAAATCCTGATTTTCACAAAAGTTTTGATCAAACAACGCAGCAAATCATTCATCAAATGATGCAAGCCTATGACATTCCGATGGCTTTTCAATTTCCTGCGGGCCACATCGGTGACAACCGCGCTTTGTTGTTGGGAACAACAGTTAACTTAGAAATCACAAAAAATAAAGTAACTTTAGAATTTAGATAAATGAGCAAAGTATATATTTTGGACCATCCTTTGGTTCGTTCAAAAATGACCCAAATGCGTCAAACTCAAACGCCGACCAAGATGTTCAAAGAGTTGGTCAAAGAGATCACTTCGTTGATGTGTTATGAATTGACACGTGAATTGGAAACCGAAACCTTTGAAATCGAAACGCCGATTTGTAAAACCACAGGCTACCGAATCAAAGGAGAGGATTTGGTGATTGTTCCCATTCTTCGTGCAGGTTTGGGCATGGTTGAAGGCATTCAAGATTTGATTCCCAATGCGAAAATTGGGCACATTGGTATTTACAGAAATCCAGAAACTTTGTTACCAGTTGAGTATTTGTGCAAATTGCCTCCCAATCTGGAAAAACGCGACATCATCATTCTCGATCCGATGTTGGCCACGGGTGGCTCGGCAGAGAAAGCCATTGAAATCTTGAAAGAAAACCATGTCAAATCCATTCGATTGGCTTGTTTGGTCGGTTGTCCAGAAGGAGTGAAATTCATCCATGACCGCCATCCTGAAGTGGCGATTTATTTGGCAGCGATGGACGAAGGTTTGAATGAGCACAGTTACATCGTACCGGGTTTGGGCGATGCAGGTGATCGGTTGTTTGGTACGCAATAAAAAATTATATCAACCATGGCAGAGCACAATGCATTTGGCGCTGAAGCAGAAAGAAGGGTCGCTCAGTTCTTAGCGGAAAATGAATACAAAATCCTCAAAAGGAATTGGCGGTATCTGCAGTTGGAAATTGACATCATCGCGGAAGATTTGTTGTCCAAAGAAATTGTGATGGTTGAAGTGAAAGCGCGAACCAACCCAATGGTCGATCCTTTGGAGTCAATCACCCAAAAGAAAAGAAAAAACTTGGTCACGGCGGCAGATTATTTTATCACGTCAAATGAAATTGCTTTGGAGTGTCGATTTGACATTGTTTTGGTTGAGAGAAAACAAAACGAATGGACATTTGAACATTTGAAAAATGCTTTTTTGGCCTTTGAATGAATTAAGTTTAATTTATTATTTATTATCCATAAATTAAGCTTAATTTAGTGTCAATCAATTAAGCATACAAATATGAAGAAATCAATTTTAGGAAGTCTCCTCATTTTATTGAGCGCATTTACTTTGGCTCAATCCCCAATTGGTACTTGGAAAACAATTGATGACGAAACAGGTAAAGCGAAATCACACGTCAAGATTTCAGAGAACAAAGATGGAAACTTAGAAGGTGTCGTTTCGGAAATTTTAACCGTCCACAAAGATGCCAAATGCACCAAATGTTCTGGTGCGAAAAAGGACCAACCGATTCAAGGTATGACCATTTTTTGGGACATGAAAAAAGATGGTTCAGAGTGGTCTGGCGGAAAAATTCTTGATCCCAATAGTGGCAAAGAATACAAATGCATTTTGCGTTTAAAAGACAAAGACACGCTTGAAATCAGAGGTTTTGTAGGCATTTCTTTGTTGGGACGTACCCAAACTTGGCACCGCGTCAAATAAACATTTGACCATGCATCATGGTTCAAAAATCTCTTTCTCTAACACGGAAAGAGATTTTTTGTTTAATTTTGAAAGCAAATTATTTCGGTTGTAGAACCGAGTAAAATTTTTCCGATGAAAAAACTATGGGCATTTTTGGGTTTGATGATGGTGGTGATCAGCTGTACCGAAACCGACATTTTAAATGAAACTGGACAAATGGAAATCAGTGATTTCTCTTTGCCTTTACTGCCGGATGGACATTTTTATGAAGCTTGGTTATTGGTCGATGGCAGTTATGTTTCCGTTGGGAAAATCAACAATGACTCCATCCAAAACAATTTGGCGAGGATGAGCCGAATTGACGCCAGTGATTTGAGTCAAGCGCAATCTTTTGCATTGACGGTAGAAACTTCCTCGGGCGCGCCCTCCAACTATGTTTTGTTGGTGGGGGATTTCAATGGAAATGCTGCGGAATTGACAACCACTGGTACAACTTCCAACGGTGTGCAAACATTGGCGCAAAGAATTGCTGCAAGTTATACCGTTCAAAATGCTTCGGTCCCAGCAGAAGATGCGCATTTGTATGGGGTCAATGGAATTTGGTTTTTCAAAGGAAATGGACAAGAAAGCGCAACGACTTTGCAGTTGGATTATGAAGGTTTGCAATACCAAGCTTGGTTGGTCAAAAATTTAAACAATACCGATTGGAATTTGAATATGGGGGTCATCAAATCCGATACTTTGGCAGACAATTGGAAAAGTTTTATTCCTGCGCCTTATACAACCAATATTCCCAATTTTTCAGGAGAGGACTTTTTGCAACAACCGGGTACAGGAAGTTCGTTCCCAGAAGGCTTTTTTCCAGTCGATGTGCGAGGAAGCAAAGTGGTGATCACACCGATTTTTAACAATTACAACAATGCGGATGTGCCTTTCCCAATTCATTTGTTGCAAGCCAATATTCCTGCTGATGCAACGAAAGATGCTGATTTGGTTCGTGTTTTAGAAGTCAATCAACAATACCGCGCAAAAGCGACCAAGTTGTAATTCGTTTGGCCCAAAAGTTTTCTTCACATCAAGAATAATGCTTACATTTGCGGCGCAAAGAAAGGGGTGCTTCCTTGACAGGAGGCTGAGATTATACCCATAGAACCTGGGCAGGTAATGCTGCTAAGGGAAGTTTTTACAACTTTTCCTTTACTCATTCATTCGAAAATTCCGGACATCTGAATGGACAAAGTATAGGAAATCTAAATAGGGTAAAATCCACCTTTCATTTAATGATTAAACAATTAGAAATGAAAAGTAGGATTTTTTTATGCGCTGCTTTAGGTAGCGTGATGGGATTGGGACAAGAGCAAGAAGCGTCCGTTCAGGACAGCAGTTCCATTCAGTTAGAAACCATCGAAATTATTCAGAAATTGCCGCTGACTTCAGAGCGGATCACTCAATCCAAATTAGACGAAAAAAACTTAGGCCAAGACTTGACGCAGTTGTTGCAAGGCGCGACTTCATTGGTCAGCACAAGTGATGCCGGAGCTGGTGTAGGCTATTCGTCCCTTCGAATTCGTGGCGTGGGGCAGGACCACATCAATGTTTCGATGAATGGTGTGGCGTTGAACGATCCAGAATCACAAACTTTGTTTTGGGTCAATATGCCTGATTTGGCTTCGCAAACGAGTTCAGTCAGCATTCAACGCGGCGTGGGAACTTCCACTTCGGGTTCGGCGTCTTTTGGTGCCATCATCAACATCGAAGCTGCGCAGCCTTCCAAAGAAGCTTTTCTGGAGTCTTCTAATTCTTGGGGAAGTTTTGCCACCCAGAAATACACTTTGAAAGGAGGGACTGGAAAGATTTTGAATGATCGTTTGCGCATTGATTTGAATGCTTCGGTGATTAAATCTGATGGATACATCGATCGGGCGTTCAGTGATTTGTTTTCTTATGGGATGAATGCTCAATATGAAGTGAGCAAAAATACGTCTTTGCGCTATTGGACTTTTTACGGCAAGGAAAAAACCTACCAAGCTTGGAATGGAATTGATGGAGAAACGATGAAAGTTAACCGAAAGTTCAATCCAGCTGGAGCGATTTACAATGAAGATTGGACGGAGGTAATTGGGTATTATGACAATGAAACTGATAATTACAGGCAGCACCACAATCATTTGGTTTGGGAACAAAACTATGGTGGCGGTTGGAAATCCAGCAGTACTTTGTTTTATACGCGTGGAAAGGGATTTTATGACAATTACAAACAAGACGCGAAGTTGATCCAATACAAAATTGAATCAGATGTTGCCCGTGCGGATGTGGTTCGTCAAAAATGGTTGGACAACCATTCTTATGGGTTGAATTACAATCTTGAAAATCAACGTTTGGGGAATTTTAAGTTCTTTGGTGGTTTTGCGTTCAATCAATTTGACAATGACCATTATGGGAAAATTACTTGGGTGAAAAACATGGAAAATCATGATCCGAATTGGGAATATTACCGAAATAATTCTAAGAAAACTGACGTTTCTGTCTATGCCAAAGCTTTGTATGAAATGAACCAGTGGGAATTGTTTGGTGATGTGCAGTACCGTTATGTGAATTACAAGACACAAGCGGATGAAGCGGGAATGAATGCGTATGAAATCTTTTTCCCATTTGAAGATACGTTCAATTTCATCAATCCAAAGTTGGGCTTGAATTATCATTTGGATGCCAGAAATACGTTTTACTTTTATTATGGAATGGCGCACAGAGAGCCTGTTCGTTCGGACTATTTGGACAATGGCAAAAAGTTGGATCCTGAAAAATTGCACGATTTTGAGTTGGGTTACCGCAGCATGGGCCGATTGAAATTCAGTGTGAACTTGTATTATATGTATTATTTGGATCAATTGGTACCGACCGGGCAGTTGAATGAAACGGGTTTATACATTCGTACCAATAGCGGTGAAAGTTTCCGTTCTGGGATTGAGTTGAGTGCAGACTATGATTTGATTCCAAAGAAAATCAATCTTTTTGGAAATTTGACGTATAGTTTGAACAAGAATTTGGATTTTACGGACATTGCTTATGATGAAAATTGGAATGAATTGTTGGTGGAGCATGGCGATACAGACATTGCGTTTTCACCGAATTGGGTAGGCGCTTTGGGCTTGCGTTATTCACCGAAAGAATCGATTGTTTTGCAATTGAGCAACAAATATGTGGGCAGTCAGTACATGACCAACACAGAAATAGAAGATGGACGTTTGGATGCTTATTTCTTAACCGATTTCTTGGTGCAGTTCAAAACGAATTGGTTCAACTTGAAAGAGCTGTCTTTCTCTTTGTTGGTCAACAATTTATTTGACCAAAAATATGCCAGCAATGGTTTTTATTATGAAGGACCTTTTTACTATCCTCAAGCAGGAATCAATATACTGGGTGGTTTTAGCATCCGATTGTAACAAAAAAAGGGCGATTCATTTGAATCGCCCTTTTCAATTGTGGTAAACAAAGATTGTTTATCGGATCATCAATTTACTGTTGAATTCCAATCTTTTTCCTTCGATTTTCAAGATGTAAACCCCTTTCTGTTGGATGTTCAATCTGAATTCTTTTTGGTTCATTTTGTTCAAATGAGCTTGAACCAATTTTCCTGATGCATCATACACAGAGATTTTGTCCATTGATTTTTCATCATTTAGCAAACGAATGACTACTTCCTTATTGGCAGCATAATATACTTCAACGTCAGGACGGCTTTGGAACTCCAAATCTTCGGTGTTCAAACCAATGCCCCAAATTCTTGAAGCAAACTCTGGATGATCAATGTATGGATTTCTATTGCCCTGAAAACGGTATTGAATCATGTCATTCAAGTCGATTTCTCTTTGGCTTGGCGGATCTTGCAAATGCCATTCAATCAAAACATTCAAGAATTTGTCACTGAAGGCTTTATTTTTAGAGCCGTCAAACATGGCTTTCACACCTGCTGAATTGTTATAGAAGTTGGGCAATTTATTTTCATAGGCGGTCGCAAAATACAAGAAAGCCCGTGCGATGTCTCCTTTGAATTCATCTATCGGCTCCAATACAGTTGTTGATCCAAATTTACCTTTCAAGGTTCCGTTCTTTGATTTACATGGATGGTTGGTTGCTCCGTTATTGCAAGGATTGGCATTTTGAGGATTGTCAACTGGGCCAATGGCGTCATTTCCTCTCCATCCATTAACTTTACTGTCTACAGGCCACACGTGGAATGCATCTGCGCGCATCGGCAAAGCTTGGTTAAAATAAGATTGTGGAATCAAGTGCTCGCGGTTGAAAGCGCTTCCTTCATTGGCGCCAGAGCCCATTTGGGAATTGGGGTTGTAGTTGTATGGATCCGTTCCGTCTGGATTTTCAGAGTAAACATCCAATACTGTGTTGTCCATTTCATAATAACGGTCTCTAAAACCATTGGTCGGATGGGTGCTTTTGTACAGATCCTTCAGGTCATTGTAAGATTGAGCATTGAAATTTCCGATAATTTGAAACAACTTTGTTTTTAATTCAAATCCTTCTAGATCTTGTGTACCGTCATAATATCCGTTAGGAATTTGTGCTACGGCAGCTACTGAAAATAGAAAAGCAGCCACTAACGTAAGGGATTTATGTTTTTTCATAATTGTAAAATAATATAATTAGCTTTGCGGACAAAGTTATCAATTAAACTTTGAAGAAAATTTATTCTTTTTTTAAAAATATTTCACAAAAGTGTTGCACATATAAAAAATTGTTATAATTTTGCGCTCTCAATCACTCAACAGTACAGAAGTGATCGTAAAAAAGAAATAAAAGAAATGGCAAATCATAAGTCAGCATTAAAGAGAATTCGTCAAGACGAAGTGAAAAAAGATAGAAACCACTACTATCACAAATCTGCACGTACAGCAATCAAAAAATTGCGTTCGGAAACAGACAAGGCAGTAGCAGAAGGAGAATTTCCTAAAGTTTCTTCTCAAATTGATAAATTGGCAAAAAGAAATATTATTCATAAGAATAAGGCTTCAAACTTGAAAAGCAAATTGGCCAAGCATATCGCTACTTTGGCGTAAAAAAATACAGCGGCCCGTTCGTCTATCGGTTAGGACATCAGATTTTCATTCTGGAAAGAGGGGTTCGATTCCCCTACGGGCTACCAAAAGGACAAATGAAGTGGATCTTCGTTTGTCCTTTTTTTATTTTGTATTAATTCAGTTTTAACTCGGCTGAGAAAACTCACTGATTTTCATGTTTTTCATAAGATTAATTTAACATGAATATAACTATCTTTGCACTGAATTTTAAATACAGAACATGTCAGTCAATAAATTTCTACAATTTTTAGTTCCAAAGGATAAAAAGTTCTTTCCATTGTTCCACGAATATGCGGAAATTTTGGTCAATATGGCTTCTACCTTGCATGAGGCGGTGAATGTGAAAGCAAGCGCCCGTGTTGAATTTTTCCAGAAATTGGAAAAGTTGGACCAAAAGAGCGAAAATCTTTCTACAAAGATTAATTTTGAATTGAGCAAAAACTTTTTGACCCCATTTGATCGAGAAGACATTTATTCGTTGAACAGCACCATGTCTGATGTGGCGGATTACATTGATGCCAGTGCGAAAAGAATGCATTTGTACCAAGTAGAAAAGGTGAAGAAGCCGATCCGTAAAATTACTGAAGCCAATTTGGAAGCTTGTCAAAACATCCAAAAAGCAATTCAAGCTTTGGAAGGATTCAAAGATTTGCAAGGCGTTTTGAAGTGTTGCGAACGCATCCAGAAATTGGAAAATAAGGTGGACAATATCTACGACAGAGAGATTTATTTGATTTTCGATGAATACGAAGATGTCAAAGAAATCATCAAATACAAGGAGGTTTTTTCAGCATTGGAAAATACTTCTGACAAATGTAAATTGGTTGCCGATGTTTTGGAATCCGTTTCAGTTAAGCATTCTTAATTACGCGAATTAAATTATGGATTCTCAACTGATTCTCCTGATTGCTATCATTGTGTTAGCATTGGTTTTTGACTTTATCAATGGTTTTCATGATGCAGCGAATGCGATTGCGACCATTGTTGCTACGCGTGTTTTGACACCGTTTTACGCTGTGCTCTGGGCAGCGACGTTTAACTTTGCCGCTTATTTTATCTCAAAATATTGGATTGGTGAATTTAAAATTGGAAACACCATTGCCAAATCGGTCAACGAAGGGGCAATCACCCTCGAGGTCATTTTGGCTGGGATTTTAGCCGCCATCATTTGGAACTTGGTGACTTGGTGGTTTGGTATTCCTTCGTCTTCCTCACATACTTTGTTGGGTGGTTTCATTGGAGCAGCGGTGGCACACATTGGCGCTTTTTCAAATGACGTCATGGGTGATGTAATCAACTATGCAGCGGTATTGCCGATTTTTGCGTTCATATTTTTGGCGCCTTTTGTCGGTTTGGTCATCGCGTATTTCATCACAATTCTCATCATGAACATCTGTAAGCGGGTGCACCACAAAAGGGCAGAAGCTTGGTTCAAGAAATTGCAATTGGTTTCTTCTGCATTGTTCAGTTTAGGGCATGGTGGAAATGATGCGCAAAAAGTAATGGGGATCATCGGTGCAGCCGTGATTTTTTACCATGTTCAACAAGGAGATCCAGAATGGGTGAATGCGCCCAATCGCTTTGCGCACTTCGTTGAAGATTATTGGTGGGTGCCTTTAACGAGTTTTCTTGTGATCGGTTTGGGAACCATGAGTGGTGGTTGGAAAATTGTTAAAACCATGGGGACAAAAATTACGAAAGTAACGCCATTGGAAGGTGTTTCTGCAGAAACAGCGGGTGCGATGACTTTGTATTTGTCTGAATTTCTGGGGATTCCAGTATCGACTACCCATACGATTACGGGTTCGATCATCGGTGTGGGGATTACCAAAAGGGTTTCAGCCGTTCGATGGGGCGTCACGATCAACTTGCTTTGGGCTTGGATTCTGACCATTCCTGTTTCAGGTTTGATTGCCGCGTTGATATATTACATCATTCGATTGTTTTAAATATAGCGATAACTTAAATGAAGCCGATTTTCTTTCTGAAAGTCGGCTTTTTTGTTCAAGGTTTTACAGTGATTTGATCAGGGCTTTTGACAATGATTTCGGGTTTTCCTTTGTACATAATTAGTTTTCCTTTCACACAGATGTTTTTGTTTTTTAGAAATTCGGCTGGTGCATAGTTGAAAGCTTTCCAGCTGTCTTCAAAAATGGCAACGACCAATCGGTGGTTGGGGTAGTTGGCGCCCAAATTGAGTAAAATCACTTTTTTGTTTCCTTTGGAAACGAAGGTGCCAAATACATGGTCGCAGTATTCCACTTTCTTGTTCAAATATTGGCTGTAATCCGTGTCTAAAATGTTTTCTTGCGCTTGGATATTGCAAAATGTCAGCAATAAAACCAATAGTAAGTGAATTTTTTTCATGATGTTTAGTTTAGGTTGTTTCTAAGTTAAGAAAAAAATCAATACAAAAAGTGGTTGGTTTCATTGTTTTAGGAGAATAAGTGCTGAAGTGATGTGGTGAATTTTGGAGCGAAAGCTTTGAGAGAAAGCGCTTGGATATGATTTATGTTTGTTGGAAATTAAGATTTAAATTGTAATTTTAAGCATCGATTGAATAACACAGAAACTATGAAAAGAATATTGGTAACCTTGGATTTCAAAGGGAAAGATTTTAAATCTTTAGAAGTAGCAAAAGAAATGGGAAGAGCTTTCAATGCTGAAATTATTTTGTTGAACGTTGATCCGATTGAGGTAGACAAAGAATCTTTGGCGACGGCGCCGGTCATGGCACACCGCCTGGATGTGATCAATGACATGATTAATGAAAACGTCAAGAATGTAGAAGGAAAGTTGGGCGGAGATATTTTTAAATTTCGTCATATACTGAAATCTGGCGCTCCGCATGAGCAGATTTTAAAGGTAGCAAAAGAAGAAGATGTGGACGTGATCATCATGGGATCCAACAAGCATTCAGGTGCTTATCGATTTTTGATCGGTAGTGTAGCAGACCAAGTGGTGAAAAAGACGACCATACCCGTTTTGTTGGTGCCTTACGAATAAAATCCCTGAGCATTTCATGAGAAAAAATGTAGAGAAGCCAATGATTGCCATCGTTAAATTGTTGAACAGATGAAAAACAAGTGGATTGCTTTGTTAGCAATTGTTAGCATAAGTTTGTGTTTGATTTGGTGGGTCAACCAGCGGTCAAACACAAAACTTTTTGAGGTCATGCCAGTTCCTGAATTTACATTCATCAACCAAGACAATGAAGTGGTTTCAAACAAAGATTTGTTGGGAAAGGTGTATGTGGTTGAGTTCTTTTTTACGAACTGTCCCAGCATTTGTCCTATAATGAACCGCAATTTGATGGAAGTCAATGCTGAGATCAATCACCCAGATTTTGGCGTAGTGGCAATTACCATTGATCCCAAAAGAGATTCAGTAGAAACTTTGAAACGCTACAAAAATCAATTGGCCATCAACAACGACAATTGGCATTTTCTAACGGGTGACAAGGAAACGATCTATGCGTTGAGCGATCGATTCAACATTTATGTAGGAGAAGCGTCTGAAACAGAGGGCATAGAACACAGTGGGAAAATGGCTTTGGTTGACAAAAACGGCATGATTCGTTCTCGTTTTGGAAAAAATAAGTTGCCGATATTGTATTATTCAGGCTTAAATTATGACCAAGCTGAAAATGGAAAAGAAAGTTTGACTGGGAAATTTCATCCAGAAATTGACTGGTTGAAAGAAGATATTTTAATATTAATGAAAGAATAACAATGAAAAGAATTACTTTATTCATCGGATCTTTGGGCATGATCGCTCTTTTTTCTTGCGAAGAAAAAGCAGCCCAAATGGAAGTGCATTCCGCAGTAGCAGAGAGTTTGGATGTCGCTGTGGTCAATGCAGTGGATCCTGTCTGTGAAATGGAAATGCCTAAATTTCTGAAAGACACCTTGACGTACAACCATGAGGTTTATGGTTTTTGCAATGTTTCTTGTAAAAATGATTTCAAAGCCAATCCAGAAAAATACCTTCAAGCATTGAAAGAAAAATAAACAGCGTTTTGTCACAAAGTTGTTTTTTGGACTACTAATCTTTTCAAAAGAACAACAATTCAATGGATAAAATTCTTGAAATCAATCACCTCACCAAACATTTCGGTCGACTGACAGCAGTCAATGACTTGAGTTTGTCGGTGGAGAAAGGCAATGTCTACGGACTATTGGGGCCCAATGGAAGTGGGAAATCGACAACTTTGGGCATGATCTTGAATGTAGTCAATCCCAGCTCTGGTGAATGGAAATGGTTTGGCAAAGCGCCTTCCGTTGATTCGCTAAAAAAAGTAGGCGCTATTATTGAACGCCCCAACTTTTATCCTTATCTATCTGCAACCAAAAATTTAGAGATCGTAGCAAAAATCAAAGAAGCTGACTTTTCCAAAATTGATGAGAAATTGGAATTGGTTGGGCTTTTGTCTCGAAAAGACGACAAGTTTTCTACCTTTTCTTTGGGGATGAAACAACGTCTGGCCATTGCTGCTGCGGTACTCAACGATCCGTATGTGTTGATTTTGGACGAACCCACCAATGGGTTGGATCCGCAAGGAATCATTCAAATTCGTGAAATTATTCAGCGCATTGCGGCGAATGGAACCACGATTATTTTGGCAAGTCACTTGTTGGATGAAGTCGAAAAAGTGTGTTCTCATGTAGTGATTTTGGAAAAAGGGAAAACTTTGTATTGTGGTAAGGTGGATGAAATGACCGCGAGTCATGGATTTTTTGAGGTGGCCGCTGCGGATTTGGACCGTTTGGAAAAAGCTTTGTTGGCTTTGAATTGTTTTGAACGCATTGCCCAAGAAGGAAAAATTCTGAAAGGGATTTTGAACCAAGATGTCAGCGCAGAAAGTTTGAACCAAAAAATGTACGAGCAAGGCATTGTTTTGCATCATTTGGTCAAAAGAAAAGAAAGTTTGGAACAGCAGTTTCTTCATATCACTCAAAACAACGGAAAATCATGAACAGATTATTTAATATAGAATGGATCAAGATCTATAACTACAAAACCACGCGCGTTTTTACTTTGATTTACTTTGCCATGTTGGTGGTATTTGGTTTGATTTTATCGGTCATAAAACCCGAAATTGGTGGAGTCAAATTGGACATTGCGAAATTGGGCTTTTTTAATTTTCCGGAAATTTGGCAAAACATTGGTTACGGCGTTTCTATATTGAAAATCTTCATTGCGGTCATCATCATTACCAACATGACCAACGAATATTCGAACGGTACTTTGAAGCAAAATTTGATCGATGGACTGAGTAAAAAGGAGTTTTTGGGTTCAAAAATCATGACCAATTTTCTATTGGCTTCGTTGTCCAGTGTGTTTGTTTTGGGAATTTGTTTGGTTTTGGGCTTTGTCTTTTCGACTTCCGAAGCTTCTTTTTGGGAAGGAAGCGGTTATTTATTGGCTTATTTTCTCAAGTTGAATTTGTTTTTTTCCATCTGTTTGTTTTTAGCTATTTTATTGAAAAAAAGTGCTTTTGCTTTTTTGGGATTAATTTTGCTTTGGGTGGTAGAAACGGTTGTTTCTACGGTTGAAGTGCTTTTGCGCGCTTATTTCGGCAAGGGATTGGGCCAAATTGATCCTGATACATTTTATTTGTCCAATTATTTGCCCTTGAACGCATCTTCAAATTTAATTGCTTTTCCTGTGAATTTTGAAGGAATGATTACGGGTGGTTCTTTGTTTGTTTTGAAAGACATCAACCTATCTATGGTGGTAGCAGCTGTGATTTATATATTGATTTTTAGTTATTTGTCTTATCGATTGCTGGCCAAGCGAGATTTGTAATTTTGCTGGTGGGTATCCAAAGATTTCGGTGACTTTATGATTTGGGTTTTGTAGAATTGTACTTTATATTTTATCTTCGCAAGCTATGCAGATGCACAATTTTCAACAACTCAAAGATTTATTACGTCAGCCCAAGCGCATTGTGATCATTCCTCACCGAAATCCAGATGGTGATGCCATTGGTTCGACTTTGGCGATGAAACGATACCTGTCCAAATTGGGGCATGAAAGTGAGGTGGTTTCGCCCAATGATTTTCCGAAATTTCTGAAATGGTTGGAAGGTGCGAAGGACATTCACATTGCGGAGTACACTCCTTCCAAGGCAAGAGGAATTGTCGAAAGAGCGGAGTTGATTTTCATTTTGGATTTCAATTCCATGGCGAGAATCGATGAAGTAGGCGAGTGGGTGACGCGAAGCAAAGTGCTGAAAGTCATGATCGATCACCACCAAGCACCTGATCAGTTTGATTTCATGTATTCGGACGTCAACATTCCAGCGACTTGTCAGATGGTGTACAACTTCATTGAAGCCATGGGTGATTTGGAATTGATCGATAAAAAAATAGCCGAGTGCATTTATACGGGTATTTTGACCGATACAGGAAATTTCCGTTTTAGAAATACTTCGGCGGCGACACACCGTGTGGTTGCGCATTTGTTGGAGAAAGATATTGAAATTGATCAAATCAACAATGACCTATTTGACACTTCTTCAGAAAACCGCATGAAATTGTTGGGCTTGGCATTGAGTACTTTGCAATCCTTTCCAGCACATCGAACTGCGATCATGCACTTGACCCGAAAACAACAATTTGATTTTAGCTCTCAAAAAGGCGATACGGAAGGGTTTGTGAATTATGGTTTGGCTTTGAAAGACCATGTTTTTGCAGTGATTTTTATCGAAGATCAACAGAATGATTTCATTAAAATCTCTTTTCGATCCAAAGGCGATTTTGATGTGAACGCTTTTGCGCGAAAACATTTCAATGGTGGTGGACACGTGAATGCAGCAGGAGGACGTTCGGATTTGACCATGGAAGCCACTTTGTTGAAGTTTGAGGAATTGTTGGAAGAATACAAAGAGGAATTAGAAAAAGTTGAAATTTGAAAAAGCTTGGTTACATATTGATGGCGTTAGGTTTGATGGCTTGTGAAAACAAGATCATTCAATATCCAGTCAATTACGACAATGAGCGGGCGAAGTTTTTGACCTTTTCACAAGACCGAAACAAACAGATTTTGGAAGAAGACAATGAAATGATCCAAAGCTACATCGACCGTTCGGGCATTGCTTTTTCAAAAACATCGTATGGCTTTTGGTTGTCCAATTCTGGAGAGAAGACTGCTTCAATGGCGAAAACAGGCGATCATGTTCAGTACCGCTATGAAGTGGCTGATTTGGAAGGTCAAATTATTTATTCAGAAGAAGAAATTGGAACAAAAGATGCGGTACTTGGCAAAGAGAATTTGACGCGTGGGTTGCACATCAGTTTGCAATTGATCGAAAAAGGAGATTCGGCCACGGCGCTTTATCCGTCGTTTATTGGCTATGGTACCTACGGCGATCAAAATAAAATCAAGGGCGATTTGCCATTGGTATACAAAATTAAGATTTTAGACATTCAGAAAAAGATAGATTAAACATGAGAAAAATAGTATCAATCCTAACAGCAACTATTTTGATGGTCAGCTGTTCAACTGTTAAAATACCCAATTCAATGAGTAAAGAAGAATACAAAGAATTAAAAGATGGGCTGTATGCTCAAATGGAAACCAATAAAGGTGTAATGACGATCGAGTTGTTCGAGGAAGAAGCCCCTTTGACGGTAGCGAATTTTGTTGGTTTGGCGGAAGGCTCCAAAGCGAATGACGCAAAACCTTTGGGAACACCATTTTATGACGGCATTATTTTTCACCGTGTGATCAAGGATTTCATGATTCAAGGTGGAGATCCAGATGGAAAAGGGACAGGAGGTCCAGGTTACAGTTTTGAAGATGAGTTTTTCTCTGACAGAAAACACGACCAAAAAGGAATTTTGTCCATGGCCAATTCAGGACCCAATACCAACGGTAGCCAATTTTTCATCACCGAAGTGCCTACACCTTGGTTGGATGGAAGACACACGGTTTTTGGTCAAGTGATCAAAGGTTTGGAAGTGGTTGATGCCATTGCCAATGTTGAGAAAGGGATGCAAGATCGTCCAACAGAAGATGTGATCATCGAGCATGTCAGCATCATCAAAAAAGGAGACCAATACAAAAATTACAACGGAGGAAAAGCTTTTGAAGCCGCTCAAGCAGCGCACAAAGCCAAAATTGAAGCCATTGAAAAAGAGGCTCAATTGGCAATGCAGAAAGAAATTGAGCGTCAAAAAGAATTGACGACTCAAGCCAAGAAAACCGAATCAGGTTTGATGTATGTGGTGTTGGAAGAAGGAAATGGAGCGATGCCCAATGCTGGAGACGAATTGGATGTGCACTATACCTTGAGATTGAATGATGGTGAAAAGTTGGATTCTTCTTTCGATAGAAATCAGCCTTTGACCGCTGTGGTTGGAGAAACGCAATTGATTCAAGGATGGATGGAAGCTTTGACCATGTTCAAAAAAGGAAGCAAGGTTTTCTTGATCATTCCTTCGGATTTGGGCTATGGACCACAAGGTGCTGGAGGAGTCATTCCACCAAATGCAACTTTGTATTTTGATATGGAAATATTGGATTAATCCAAATATAACTTTATAAGAATCCCACAGTTTGTTGAAATTGTGGGATTTTTTGTTGGTGATTTTCCCAAGGAAACAGCCTTTATTCCATGCGGTACAAACCTGTTTTGATAGCGAACAAGACCAAACCTACACGGTTTTTGATGTTCAATTTGGCAAATACTGCATCCCTATAATTGTCAATTGTTTTGGGGCTCAAGAACATTTTTTCAGCGATTTCTTTGTAAGTCAAGTCTGTGCATGCCAATTGGATGAATTGAATTTCTCTTTCTTTCAATTCTTCTAATTCATGTTGTTTGTTTTTTAAACTGCCCAACAAAGCATCGGTCACATTTTGGGTATGAAAAAATCCATGGGCCAAAGTCGTGTTCAAAGCTTGGTACAATATGTCTTTTTGGATGTCCTTGCTCAAATATCCTTTGGCGCCTGCTTTGAGCATTTGAATGATCGTATGCTCACCTTCTTCTACTGAAAGTGCCAAAACTGCAATGTGAGGATGTTCTTTTGATAGGACTTTTGTGGTTTCAATGCCATTCAACACAGGCATGTTGATGTCCATCAAAACAATTTCAGGTTGGATTTTTTTAGCGTCCAGTGCGTGGAGTAATTCCAAACCATTTTTAAAAATTCCTTCGATTTGGAAATTGTCAAATCCTTCGATAAGATTTCCAATGGCTTGTGACAATAAGGTGTGGTCGTCGACTATGGCTACTTTATGTTTCATGGTATTTTTTTTGAATGGTCAATTTCGTTCCATTTTTTTTGATGGATGCAATGTTGATGTCTGCGGCGATCAGTTGCGCCCTGGTTTTGATGTTCTTTAAGCCGATGCCTTTGAAATCGTCCAAAGGGTCAAAGCCAATGCCATTGTCCCTAATTTGAATGGTCAATAGATGAGGTTGGTAGTTGAAATGGATGGACAATTCTGTTGCGCGGGCATGTCGAATGGTATTGGAGAAAAATTCTTGGATCATTCTAAAAAAAATGATTTCATCTTTTTGTGGAATGTCAAATGGCGTTCCACTGATGTTGAATTCTGCATGGATAAAATTCATGCGATCAAAACGTTCAATTTCGTTGTTGACGGCTTCAAGTATCCGCATGTTTTTTAAACTTTCTGGATTGATTGACCTTGATAGTGCTTTCAATTCACGCAGTGCATTGCCTAAAATCTCCACCGAATCTTTGATTTTTTCCTCGTTATTTTGTGCGTTTTGAAGGTGGATTTTTGCCAAAGTGACCAATTGACCAATGTTGTCATGCAATTCCCAACTGATGTTTCGGAGTGTTTCTTCCCTGATTTCAATTTGTGATTCTGCCAACTCTTGTTCAAACCGCTTTTTCTCATCCATTTGTTCTTGGATCAACTTGTTTTTTCGATGATTGAAAATGACAAACAAGAATACCATCGCCAAAGGTGCCAGGAGCATGAAGGCAAAGAGAATGGCCAATATTTTATCGTTTTCCTGCAACATAAAAACCAATGATATAACTTCCGTACAATAACAAATTCAACAAGACAATTGCTAGGGCATAAAATTCATCTACATGAAATCCCATGCCTACCATGAGGGACAATGGAACGTATCCAATATAAAATATCAGCATGCCGGACACGATCCAAAACGCAGGCAATTGCTGGTAATGTATCACTTCTTTTGACCGCAACAATTTTGCGAAAAAAACAACTGAACCGACCAAAACCATGATTGATTGGAAGTTGACGGCTGTTTTTAACAAAGGGCGCATCACACCTTTGCTGTAAATGTCATAGATAACTGCTGCTGCAAATAAGCCCAACAAAATCCATTTGATCATTTTTAGATTCAACAAACGATCAAACCAATACAAATACACCAAAAATGACAGCATGATGTAAACATTGTACAGCAATCTTATTTTGAAGTTGAGGGCAATGTAGGTAGCCAGAAACTCATTGATCAACGAGTAAATAAGAAAAGGCAAAAATATCCACAAAGCGGTATTTTTATAGCTTTTCCAATTGTACAAAGCAAATAAACAAGCAATGAATTGAAGTGCTAAATAAGTGTAGTTCTGGATACCCATTGAAATTTCTTTATTGGTTTTAATTGCCCAAACCTGTGCTTTGGAACATGTCATCTGGAACGCCGGCACCACCAAGATTCAAACGATCAGCGCTCACGATGTTCAGATTGTCTTGTAAATCATCGCCATTGCTAGGGTTGATTGTCGGGACGAAAAACACGGTTTGCCTTGGTTCCATCGATCCATTGCTTTGGTTTTCTTGGTATTTGGTCCCCATGTAAACCCTCAAGCCGAGTTTTCCTTTGTATCCTTTGTCATTAACATGTTGTTCCATGTAGGCGATGTATTGTTTGACTTCATCCAATTCAAACCAAATGTAGCGTCCTGCTCCTTCATAATTGGGATAGCTGCCAGACATCGTCTCTTGGATACGTCCGTAAAATTCAGTCAGGTATGCTTGTTCCATTTCATCGGCTTCTGCGACAGAAATTAACCCATTGGGGTTTCCGCAAGGAACTTGTACGGAACAATGAAGGTGATCTGTGCCATTGGCCGCATCATCATTTTTGCAAGACGATAAAGCGATCACCATCCAAGTAGCGGTAAGTAAATAGAGTGTTTTCATAAAGTGTTTTTTAATTTGTTACTATAAAAATATGGAACTATTTGATTCAAAGTTAGTTTTTCAATTGTTTTTTCTATCTTCAATAAAAAAGCTCCATTTTCTGGGAGCTTTTTTAAAAAAGAATTTGATCATGTTATTCTAAAATTTATTGACAGCAAGCGGTGAGTTGAAACAATTCAATGGCTTCGATTTGTGTCAGTTCGCGTTTGTAAATGATGACATCATCCAACAAGCCAGTATATTCTTTGCCCAAAAACAGATCGCCGACATTGTTTGTGCCTTGTGGACTGTTGCATCCAGTGTTGGGGGTGTTGGTAGAGAGGATCCCATCGACATACATTTTTGTGCCAGCTGGCGTTCCATCAGAAGTGACTACAATGTGGTGCCAGACATTTTTTGAAGGGTCATAGATGCAAGTCGTATCGCCGTAAGGATTGTTGATGCCATCGCCCCATAAGCTATAATCATTCACACCAAATACTGAATTTCTACAATCAGACAAAGACAATGACCATTGTCCATAAGTGTCTGGACAATGCAAGCCAGTATCACGGCCAATCAATTGTTCGTACCAGCCTCCATCTCTTGTGCCTGAGGTTTTGAACCATAGCGAAATTGAAAAAGCTTGGTTGTCAAAATCGTTGATGAAAGTAGGATTGGCATAGGTTAGAAAGTCGCCATTGTTTCTGTCAAATGAGAAGGCGCAATTGGCATTTCCATTTCTGTCTTGCGCGGCTACCGCCGTGGTAGGATTGTTCAAATGACGGCCGTTACCTGAAAAGTCATTCAAGGATCCACCGGAAAAAGGGTAAAATGCAAGGACATCATTTTGAAGATGCGTTGGAAGGCAAGAAGCTGCCGGAATAGGGTCTTCTGAGATTGGTTCTTCATCATCGTTGTTACAAGAAACGATCAAGCCTATGATGACAATGAGATACAGTAGATTGAATTTTAAATTTTTCATGCCGAATGTTTTTTTAAGATTATTAAAAGATTTCTTAAGCAAATTTTGTGAATCTTGATGGCATGTACATTAGGCATATCCACTCTTCTGTCAGGGTGAAAACACCCTATTTGTCCAATGCCTGAATTTGATGTTGTGGAAGTTTGGGTTGAAGGTGATCTGAATGTGTTGGATGTTCAATTGTTGCTGTGAGATTTTTATTGTCCTTCTATTGATGTGATTTGGGTTGAAAAAGATTGAAAGCAACGAATTTATCTATCCATGGGGAATGACAGTTTTCAACTAATCCCTTTGCATAGGCTTCATTGCACTTTTTCTCACAAAAAAAGCCAGAAATCAATCTGGCTTTTTGTATAATCGTTTTTAATTTTATTTAGAAATTATCCGCATAAGAGGGATCCAATTCAAAGGTATCCATAAATGCAGTGGTATAATTTCCAGCGATGTAATCTGGATCATCCATCAATTGACGATGGAAAGGAACTGTTGTTTTGATGCCTTCGATGTAAAATTCATCTAAAGCCCTGCGCATTTTAGCCAAAGCTTCTTCACGCGATTGTGCCGTAACAATCAATTTCGCAATCATCGAATCATAATAAACAGGAATGGTGTAACCCGCATAAACGTGGGTATCTACACGAACACCATGTCCACCTGGGATGTTGATGTTGGTAATCGTTCCTGGTGAAGGTCTGAAGTTGTTGTAAGGATCTTCCGCATTGATTCGACATTCGATAGAATGCAATTGAGGAAAGTAATTTTTTCCAGAAATGGGTTCTCCTGCAGCGATAAGAATTTGTTCTTTGATCAAATCATAATCCACTACTTGTTCGGTGATGGGATGTTCTACTTGGATACGGGTATTCATTTCCATGAAATAGAAATTTCCGTCTTTGTCCACCAAAAACTCTATTGTTCCTACGCCTTCATAACCGATGTATTCTGCTGCTCTAACGGCTGCATCGCCCATTTTGATTCTCAATTCTTCCGTCATGAATGGAGAAGGAGTTTCTTCGGTTAATTTTTGGTGACGACGTTGGATGGAACAATCTCTCTCTGACAAGTGACAAGCACGACCCGTAGAATCTCCTGCTACTTGAATTTCAATGTGTCGAGGTTCCAAAATCAATTTTTCCATGTACATTCCGCCATTTCCAAAAGCAGCCAAAGCTTCTTGAACAGCAGAATCCCAATGTTTTTCTAAATCTTTTTCGTCAAAAATCTCGCGCATTCCTTTACCACCACCTCCTGCAGTTGCTTTGATCATGACAGGAAAGCCAATTTTTTTGGCCGTTTTTTTGGCATCGTCCAAATCTTTTAAAATTCCTTCAGAACCTGGAACGACAGGAACACCTGCTTCGATCATGGTCGCTTTGGCCGTAGCTTTGTCGCCCATTCGGTCGATTTGCTCAGGTGAAGCACCGATGAATTTGATGCCGGTATCTTTACAAGTTTTTGAGAATTTTGAATTTTCTGAAAGGAAGCCATAACCTGGATGGATGGCGTCTGCATCAGTGATTTCTGCAGCAGCAATGATGTTGGAAATCTTCAAATAAGAATCCGCACTTGCGGCAGGTCCGATACATACTGCTTCATCTGCAAAACGAACATGCAAACTGTCTTGGTCTGCAGTGGAGTAAACCGCAACGGTTTTGATGCCCATTTCTCTTGCCGTACGAATGACACGCATGGCAATTTCACCACGATTGGCAATTAATATCTTTTTAAACATATTTATGCAGTTTATGGCTTATGCTGGATCGATTAAAAACAAAGGCTGATCGTACTCGATCGGGCTTGAATCGTCCACCAATATTTTTACAATTTTTCCTGAAACCTCAGCTTCGATTTCATTGAATAATTTCATGGCTTCAACAATACAAATCACACTTCCTACAGAAATGTTGTCACCCACATTGACAAAAGGATCTTTTCCTGGGCCTGAAGCGCGGTAGAAAGTTCCAATCATTGGTGATTTGATGGTGATGTATTTTGAATCCTCAGCAGCTTCGACGGCAGGCGCACCTGGATTGTCAACTACAGCTTGAGCTTGGGGTACATTAGGCATTAAGGTAGGTTGCATCATCGGTTGTTGCGCATAGGTAATGTTGGGCTCAACCGAGTTTTTGATTTTAATTTCAAAGTCTTTCATCTTCAAATTGACTTCTGCAACTTCAGACTTAGAAACAAACTTGATAAGATTCTGTATTTCTTTAAGATCCATAATGTAAAATTTAAAAATTGGCTAACAATAACCAAAGGTATAAAAAAAATAAAAAAGCTGCTCCTGATTTAGAAACAGCCCGTTCTCTTTGTTCTAAACGAATATTATTCTACGTCTTCGTTTGTTTGTTTTTCCATGACTACTTTTCCTCTGTAGTACATTTTCCCGTCTAACCAATAGGCTCTGTGGTACAAATGCGCTTCTCCAGTTGCTTTATCAATCGCAATTTGAGGCGCTTCAATTTTATAATGCGTTCTACGCTTATCTCTTCTGGTGGACGACTGTCTTCTCTTTGGATGTGCCATAACTTATATTAATTTCCAGTTATTATTGTTTTTTTAATTTTTTCAATTGTTCCCATCTTGGGTCGATCTCTTGATCATTTGATTCTTCGATTGCTTCATTTTCTTCCTTTTCTTCAAACAAGCCGTACTTTTCCAGCAATTCCAACATTTCAGAATGGCTTTCACCATTCAACACGGATGGATGAATTCTTTTTTGCGGCAAGGCCAACAAAGCCATTTCATACAACATTTGCGCAATGTTCAACGTATGTTCACTTTGTGGTATCACCCAAATTTCGTCATCTGAGTCGTCGAATTCCTCGCCAAAATTGACGATGATTTCACTGTCTCCAGCGATTGCTTCGGAATAGCGTTCATTGGTCACATCGCAAACTAAGTCTATGCTTCCACTCAAGTGGAATTTCAAATCCAAAAAGTTGTTCTTTTTGTCCAAAATCACCTGCAAGGTCAAATCGGGTTGTTCAAAATCCTGTTCAAAATCAAATAAATCAAAGAACGATTGTGCCGCGTGAAAGTCAAATACATGCTCGCCTAAACTTAAACCCGCAAAGGAAACACCATAATTTCTCAACTTCTCCATGACACAAAAATGGTTGGCAAAGATAATATATCTTATTGAAAAACAATAATTTTTTGATTTTAATTTAATATCAATGACTTAATCCACAAAATGGTTTGAAAACAAAGCCTTATCTATCTCGGTCCAACTTCAAATTGTGGGATTTGAGCACATTGCTCGTTAACTCTTGGTATTCAGCTCTTTTTTTGAAAATTTGGATGGCTGTATAAGCCGCTTCTCGAAACGAAGTCTCATCTGCAATTCCTTTCCCTGCGATGTCATAAGCTACGCCATGATCGGGTGAAGTTCGTACAAAAGGAAGTGAAGCAGTATAATTCACGCCTTCTTCAAAGCAAATCGTTTTGAAGGGGGTCAACACTTGGTCGTGGTACATGCCCAACACTGCATCAAAGTTGTTGGCATTGGAAGTGAAAAAACTATCTGCGGCATACGGTCCATAGACCAACATGCCTTTGTTGTACATTTCTTGGATGGCGGGTTGGATGATTTCATTTTCTTCCGATCCGAGCAATCCACCATCACCCGCATGAGGGTTCAGTCCCAACACGGCGATTTTTGGACGGCTGATGCCAAAATCTTGCACCAAAGAATTGTTCAAGGCTTGAATTTTCTGGGTAATGCTTTTGGCTTGAATGTTTTTTGGGACTTCAGCCAGAGGCAAATGTTGGGTGGCCAAACTGACTTTCAATTGTTCTGAAACCAAAAACATCAACGGATTTCCTCCCCAAACTTTGCCCAAATATTCGGTATGCCCAGGGAAATTAAAATCTTCGGATTGAATGTTGTTTTTGTTGATCGGCGCAGTCACCAAAAGGTCACAAATCCCATTTTTTACTGCATCAGCAGCGGCTTGTAAAGATTCAAAGGCCATTTTTCCAGAAGCTTCTGTCGCAGTGCCGACTTCCATCGTTGCAGGTTCTTTCCAAATGTTGACAACATTGATTTTGTTGGGAGCAATTTTATCCAAAGTAGGAATGCCATGAAATTGAACTTCTTTTAAGTCCAATTGGTTTTTACAATGATTCAAATGCTTGGTTGAGCCAAAAATCACTGGCGTAAATAAGTCCAAAATGTCCTTATTGGCCAAAGTTTTTAAAATGATTTCGTAGCCAATGCCGTTGGTGTCGCCAACAGAAATCGCTACTTTAGGAAGGATATTGTAAGTGTTCATTGTATTTCTTATATATGGAACAAAGGTAAAGTTTCATCATTAGAAAGTCCTTTGTTTTTCAAATTATAATGGAATGGCTTTGAACTTCAAATGAATGAAATGGTCTTTGAGATTATTGATTCGCCAAATTCGTCGTCATCCAAAGCATGAAGTCATGAAAATTTTGTGGGACTATCCCATGTCCACCATTGTATTCGTGGTATTCGTGTTGGATATTCAAATCCTTCAAAAGTATTTCGCCATTTCTTGCCCATTCTACTGGGATGATCATGTCATCTTTTCCATGTGAAACAAAGAAGTTCAAATGATCAAAGGCTTTGTTTTTGTCGATGGTTTCTCCAATGAAGTTCGGTTCGGGATAACCGCTCAAAATCGCCACATGTTTAATTTTATCAGGAAAATTCAAAGCGATCGAATAACTCAAAATCGCTCCTTGGCTAAATCCACAAACCCAAACATTGGTTTTATCTAAATTTTCTTGAGACGTAATTGAATCGATAAATTCGACCAATTTATTTCTGGACTCAATTCCTTGTGGAATATTATTGAACTTCTCCATATTCACGAAATCAATGGCATACCAAGCATACATTTCAGGAGCCAGCGTATGTAAAGCACGAACGCTTATCACGTGAAATTCATCGGGTAATTCCTCTGCAAAACTAAATAAATCGGCTTCGTTACTTCCGTAGCCATGAATCAAAAGCATCAAAGGATTTTTCTCCCTCTGGATGCGTGGTTTTTTTTCTAAATATTGAATTTGATTGATTTCTTTCATAGTATTTTATATAATTTAAACCTCATCTTCATCAAAGGTTCGAGCGATTTTCTCAATGTTCAAACTCCTTGCCATGGCATCAAAAATCTCTTTATACACGCCATTTTGATTGTAAATGGTTTGATGTGTTCCATATTCTGCCACTTTGCCAACTTCCATGGCGTAAATACAATCGGAATCGATGATTTGAGAAATGCTATGTGAAATAATGATGACCGTTCTATTTTTCTTAATCGCGTCTAAGCTGTTTTTGATTTGTTCGGTAGCGATGGCGTCTAAACTTGCTGTGGGCTCATCCAAAAAGACGATTGGCGGATTTTTTAAAAACATTCGAGCGATGGCAATGCGTTGTTGCTGTCCACCTGAAAGTAGGAGTGCATTGCTGCCGAATTTTTCGGGTAATTCCATGATTTGATCATAGATATACGCTTGTTTCGCCGCTTTGCTGATTTCCTCTTTGGTCGCTTTTGGATTTCCATATCGGATGTTTTCTTCGATGGTTCCACTGAAAATATGGTTTTTCTGTAAAACCAAACCAATGTTTTTTCTTAGAAATTGCGTATCGTATTCTTTTAGAGGAACGCCATCCAAAAGAATTTCTCCTTTTGTGGGTTCATAAAACTTATCCAATAAATTAATGATGGTGCTTTTTCCAGCTCCGCTTAATCCGACCAAGGCGGTGATTTGATTGGGTTCAATTTTCATGTTGATGCCAAACAAAGCTTGGGTGCCATTCGGATAAGTAAAATCAACATTTTTCAATTCAAATTTTCCTGTGATTTTTTCGGGTTGATAAGTTCCTGAATTTTCAACCTGATCTTCTGCATTTAATATTTCAAAAAAGCTTTCCGAATAAATCATCGCATCATTCATTTCATCAAAAATTCGATGCAATTGACCGATTGGAGCCGTTACATTGTTGAAAAGTAAAATATGAAACATAATCATTCCAATGCTCATTTTTCCGTCCAATACTAAGTAAGCCGTCAAAATAATGATAATCACTACGCCAATTTGTTCCACAAAAGATTTAATTCCATTGAAGAGAAAGCCTGTTTTTTGGGTTTTCAATTGATTCTCAGTCATGTCATATTGAATCTTGTTTTGTTTGTCGGATTCAATTTGTTCTCTGTTGAAGGATTTGATGACGGTAATCGATTGGATGATATTGACAATTCCCTGACTTTTAGATTCTCTGAAATTCCGCATATTTCTACGCCATCCGCTCAGTGTTTTTGCCTGTTTTAGTGTAATGTAGATATAAATTGGAACGATGCAAATTCCAACCAATCCTACCCAAAAATTGGCATTGAACATTAAAAGTAAGGCAATAAAAGAGTTGGCAAACAAGGGTAATATATTGATAAAGAAATTCTGAACCAAGCGTGTAATGCTTGAAATTCCCGCATCGATTCGGGTTTGTAATTTCCCAGATTCATTGTCATTGGAGGTGTAAAAAGCCATTTGATAGGTCAAAATCCGATCGACTACCGCTTGTGCTAAATCTCTGGAAATATATATTCGGAGTTTTTCACCGTAGTATTTCTGACCAAACGTAATGACCACATTGATGATTTCTTTGGACAATAAAACAATCGTAATAATGATTAAAATATAAAATCCACTTTCTAAGCCTTCTCCTTTTTCGACCAAATCATTGACTTCGTCCACAGTGTATTTCAATGTTAAGGCATTGACTTGCGCAGTAAAAGAACCGATTAAAGTCAAGATTAAAGCAGCAATGATGAGTCCGTTGTAGGGTTTTACATAAGGACGTAGGTTTTTTAGAAGTTGATGGATCGACATGGGTTAAAAGTAGGTAAAGTTTTAGAAATCATCAAAAACGCCCAAACCAAAGAGTGCAAAATCGTATTTTACAGGATCGTTTGGGTCGAGTTTTTTTAATTGATCATTCAACTCTTTGGCCGCTTTCCAATCGTTTTGTTTTCGTTTTAAAAGTCCAAGTTTTCGTGCGATATTTCCTGAATGCACATCCAAAGGACAAACCAATTGAGAAGGTTTTGCGTTTTTCCAAATCCCTAAATCCACACCTTGCTTGTCGTCACGGACAAACCACCGCAACATCATATTCAGTCGTTTGGAAGCTGAGCCTTTGGCAGGACTGGAAACGTGTTTTTCAGACCGTTTTTCATGAGGGATTTCAAAGAAAATCGTACGAAAATGTTCAATGGCATGAAAAGTATCTTCGTCTTTTTCTGAAAAAAGAAATGCTTTTTCCATTCCTCCGTGTTTTGTGTAAATGTTTTTGAGTGAACTTAAAAAGAAATGGGCATCGATGGAGTTAAACGTCCGGTGTTTGAAGTTGTCTATTTTGTCGAATGCTTCTTCCGAATAATTCATGACAAAATCATAAGGAGAATTTCCCATTCGGTTGAGGAAATCTGTGGTTTTGTCAATAATCATTTTTCGATTTCCCCAGGCAAAACTCGCTGCCAAAAAACCTGCAATTTCTTGGTCTTCTTGTAAGGTATAGCGATGCGGAATCTGAATCGGATCACTGTCTATAAAGTTGGATTGATTGTATAAATTGACTTTTTCGTCCAGAAATTCTTTGAGTTGATTGAAATCCATTGTTTATTAAATAGCAAAACGCCCATCTTGCATGACGAGTTTTCGGTCGGCCATGTTGGCTAAATCTTCATTGTGTGTAACCAAAACAAAGGTTTGTCCAAATTCATCTCTCAATTTAAAAAACAAATGATGGAGTTCTTCTGCGTTTTTCGAATCCAAATTTCCAGAAGGTTCATCGGCGAAAATGACGCTGGGTTGGTTGATCAAAGCTCTTGCAACCGCAACGCGCTGTTGTTCTCCACCCGAAAGCTGAGAGGGTTTGTGCTCTAAACGGTGTTGTAAACCCAAGAATTTTAGCAATTCAATTGCTTTGTCGTGCACTTGAGATTTTTTATTTTTTCCAATATAACCTGGAATGCAAACATTTTCAAAAGCAGTAAATTCGGGTAGTAATTGATGAAATTGAAAGATAAAACCAATGTTTTCATTTCTGAATTTCGATAATTTCACATCAGAAAGTTGGGTAATATCTTCTTTTTTTATTCGAATTTGGGTGTAGTGTTTTTTAGGTTCAGTGCTTTTCTCTAAACTGCTCAAAATTTGTAATAAAGTCGTTTTCCCAGCGCCAGACGCGCCTACGATAGAAACAATTTCACTTTCGCTCACATCCAAAGAAACACCTTTTAAAACTTCTAAATCGCCAAAGCTTTTGTAAATATTTTTTGCTGAAATCATGGGGCTAAATTAAGCTTTATAGTTTGAGCAACAAAGTTTTGTTTTTAACTTGAAATAAATTTCATTAAAATAGATTAAGGCAGTATAACCAAAGGTGTTGCGCCTTCGTGAACCAATTCGTTGATCAAAAATTTTCGAAACAATTGATCGGTCAATAAACGTGAACCTTTCTGAACAACGAGAATTTCATCGATGGTGTTGTTGATGACTTTTTTGATGTTTTTATGGGGATGATTGGTTTCGTAAATGGCGTAGTGGGTGTTGAACTGTTCCGAAAATAAACCTTTCAAATCTTGTAAATAGCGCTCAATGGCCGCAGTTTCTTCATTGGGTTTGGCCAAATAAAAGAAAGTGACGACTGAGTTTTGGATGTCGATGAATTTGAAGAAATTGTGGAGTTCTACCAAATTCAAAGGATGTTTGTCTGAAACCGCTACGAAAATTTGATCATGCGCATAGGTTTTGATCTCTTGTGGAATGGCGATGACCGTGTTTTTGGTGTTTTCAATGATTTGTAAACTTCGGTTTTTGATGAAATATTTTTCAAACAAACTGCTTTCTTTCAGTCCAATGAAAATGAGGTTTTCGAAAGGTTCTAAAACCAATTCATTCAAAGTTTGTGTCAAATTGTTCTCAATCACTTGGGTTTTTGCGGTCAAGAAAGGAGAAATGAATTGATCGACCATGTTGCTCAATTCTACCAAAGCCGCTGCGTTTTCTTCTTGAAGGATGCTGGATTTACTTTCTAAATCAGTCAACATCGGCAATAGGGGATTGATTTCGTGGAGCAAAAGAATTTCTGCTTTTTCTTGCAAGGCCCACTCATTGGCGTATTTGACCAAGTGATGGGAACTTTTAGAGAAATCAACCAAGACAATGAAACGTTTTTTCATGGATTGAATTTATTAATTAATGAAATCCTTTTTCGCCAAATAGCGCAATGGTCGGAATGTGCAAAGTAATGCCGAATTTGAAACCTTCAAAATGGGTGTAATCGTGTTTTTGAATTTCAAACGAATAGCCCACATTGGCTTCCAAAATGCTGATCAGCGAAATGCCGATTTCAGGTGTGATGTTCCAAGGAGATGCGTTGAGACGAATGCTGTAAAAATTCGCATTGATGTATTCTCTATAAGGATCGGTTCTGTTTTTTAGTTTTCTGGCGTTGAACTGATATGCGACGCCAATTTCTGGTACAACCACAAATTTATCTTTGAAATAGGCCATGTTTGCGCTGGCGTTGATCCCAATCAAATTGCCGTTGGACTGCACCAAATAAACTTCAGGCCCAGCTTTGAAGTAATTCCCATTGAGATTGGCATAGCCGACATTGACCAAAAAATAACTGGCCAATCCGTTTTTTTCTTGTGCCAAAGCCGTATGCATCCAAAAGATGAACAGCAAAACAATCCATTTTTTCATTCGAAAACTTCTAAAGGGCAAAAGTACGCAAATTAAGAAAACCAGAAAAGGCTTAATTATTTGGTGGTGTTGGCGGTCCAAGTTGCGCCATGGTCATTGGTATAGTTGACTTGTAAAGAAGTGTCCGTGATGCGGACCAAGTGGATGGAGTCGGCGCCAATGTTGAGCGCGGCCGTATTGAACTCTTCAAAGGAAAGTTGAGGAAAAGCTGGAATGCCTTGAGGAAATGTCAAATGGTATTGGTCGGCTATTTTTTCGACTTCTATGGTCGCTTCTTCCAAATTGAGCTGAGTTTCAGCGTCGGTGTAAGTGACCTTGCCTACGTAAATTCCTTGAAAGCGGTCTGCGTCATTGTCGTCTTCGTTCTTGCATGAGAAAAGCAAAAAGCCAATGAAGCCAACAAGGAAAATACGAATGAAATAAGAGAAAACAGCAGTGTGTTGAATCATTTTGATGAAATTTTAATATAATAATGTTCGGTTTAGCGAAGCAAATTACCGAAAAACTTTAAAAACAAAATGCTTTTTTATTGACAATATGTAGAATTATTGTACGTTTAAACTAAAATTAGAAAATGAAGATCAAATTACTTTTTATAGCTTTTTTCGCTTTTATAGGTTTGAATGCACAAGAGATTACCGATTATGATTTACAAAACTTCGCCAGAGCTTACCATCAAACGATGAAAATCAATGGTTCTGCCCAGAAGAAAATGGCCGAATTGATTGCTGATGAAAAGTTGGATTTGGATGTGTATCATGCGATTTTCGAAAGCAAAAATAGTGCTGTAGAACCCGATTTACCACAAGAAGAATACGATAAGTTTGAAAGAGTTCAACCTGAAATCTTGAAACTTCAACAAGATTTAGAACAAGATATCGTCAAAATGTATGGAAAGTTTGATCTAAATCCACAAAAATATAGAGCGATTGCTGAGCGTGTGAAACAAGATTATTTATTGCAAGCCAAATTGGAAAAAATGATGGCGACTTTGCGTTAATTCTCTTTGATTCAAAAAGTGAAATTCGGTGTGTTTTATTGGAATTTTAGGAATGCTTTGTTTCATTGATGGGATACATTTAACTTTGCGTTCAAAATAGAAAGAAATGGCAGACCACGAATTGTTAGAGAAATTAAGAGGAATTCAACAGCGTTTTGATGAAGTGGCGGATTTGATCATTCAACCAGATGTGATTGCTGATCAAAATCGTTATGCCAAATTAAACAAAGAATACTCGGATTTGAGAGAAATCGTTGAGAAGCTGAACGAATATGAAGGCTTGGTCAACGGTTTGGAGGAGGCCAATGCCATTATTTCGGAAGGTGAAGATGCAGAGATGGTGGAGTTGGCGAAGTTGGAAAAAGATGAAATCATCCATAAAATTCCACCCTTGGAAGAAGAGGTGAAAATGTTGTTGATTCCCAAAGACCCAGAAGACGAGAAAAACATTGTGGTAGAATTGCGCGCTGGGACCGGCGGGGATGAGGCTGCAATTTTTGTAGAAGATATTTTTCGGATGTACAGTATGTATTTCAAAGAAAGAGGATGGACGTATGAAGTGTTGAATTCAAATGAAGGTTCAGGAAAGGGCTTCAAAGAATTGATTGTGCAAGTTCAGGGCAATGCCGTATTTGGCACCATGAAATACGAAAGTGGTGTGCACCGTGTGCAACGCGTGCCAGAAACAGAATCTCAAGGGCGGGTACATACTTCGGCGATTACAGTGGCGGTTTTGCCAGAGGCGGAAGAAGTCGATGTGGAAATCAAAGCGTCAGATTTAGAATACCAAACTTCCCGTTCAGGTGGTGCAGGAGGACAGCACGTAAATAAAGTGGAAACCAAAGTGCAACTGACGCATAAACCGACAGGAACGGTCATCGTTTGTCAAGAAGGACGATCGCAATTGGCGAACAAGGAAAAGGCTTTGCAATTGTTGCGTACCAAACTCTATGAAGTGGAATACGAGAAAAAGCATGCAGAACGTTCTGCACAAAGAAAGTCTTTGGTTTCAACGGGAGACCGTTCGGCAAAAATTAGAACCTATAATTATTCGCAAGGAAGGGTGACGGACCATCGGATCAATAAGTCAATCTACAATTTGGACAATTTCATGAATGGCGACATCCAAGAAATGATCGACGCTTTGAAATTGGCAGAAAATGCTGAAAAGCTGAAAGGTTCTGAGGATATTTAATAGATGGTGTTCAGTGAGTTTTATGATTTAATTCGTTTAATCTTGGTTTTTTTAAAAAGAGAGAGTTGAAAATTAAATGTTAAAAGTCTCGGAGTGTTTTATTTTAAATGGTTACATTTGAAATTATATACTAATTATAAAAACTAAAAAAAAACATGAAAAAAGTTTTATTTTCTATGGCTTTTGTAGCCGGTTTAGTGGCAATGAATGCGCAAACAGTCATTTGGAGTGATGATTTTGAAGACGAAGACGTATCCGATTGGACGCTTTTGGACGAAGATGGAGATGGTTATCAGTGGGAGGCGATATCCTTTGAAGGCAATGATGGCAATCTAGTTGGGCCAGCATTGAGATCAGATTCCTATATCAATACAAGTCCTTTTTCAGGAGAAGCTTTGACGCCTGACAACTGGATAATTTCTCCCGCAATTGATTTGTCATCTGTTTCTGGTGATGTTACTTTGAAATGGGATGTTTGGGGAGTGGATCCTAGCTATTCTGCTGAGAATTATTCAGTGTATGTAGCTACAAGTGATGAGATTGCTGATTTTGAAGCAAGTTCAGTTAGTTTCAATGAGTTGGTAACAGATAATGGGCCTGCGGGGCCAAATAATGTTTACACTAAAACATTAGACATTACTGAGTTTGCTGGAGAGACTGTTTATGTTGCTTTTAGACACCATGATGTTACAGATCAGTTTGCGTTTATGGTAGACAATGTTTCGGTAGAGGCTGCTGCTTTAGGTGTGAATGATTTGAACAAAGTTACTTCTTCGGTTTATCCAAATCCTGTGGGAGAGGTGTTGAATGTGAATTTGTCTTCTAAATTTGACCGCAATAAAGTAACAGTTACTTTGACTGACTTGGCAGGTAGAACTGTGAAGTCTTTCGGTGCTGCTACTGCTTATGATGTTGCTGATTTAGCTGCAGGAGTTTACATAGTGAAAATCACTGATGGTAAAAACACTGAAACGAAAAAAATCGTTAAAAAATAATTGAATAGTCAATTCAATAGTCTACATCCCCTGAGAATTCTCAGGGGATTTTTTTATTTAATGGATTTCGGAGTTTGCGCTTTTTGATAAAATGCTTAAATTTAGTAGCACTACAAAACCATATTATGATGAAAGAAGCGTTTTTACATTTTGTTTGGCGATTCCAATTGTTTGACCATAAGAATCTACGGACGGTTGATGGGAAAATGATTGAGGTCATTGGGAAAGGTTTATGGAACAAAGTAGATGCTGGTCCAGATTTTTCAATGGTTAGAATCAAAGTGGAAGACCAAATTTGGGTAGGAAGTGTAGAAATGCATGTGAAGTCGTCGGATTGGGATTTGCATAAACACTCTAAGGATGCGGCTTATGAAAATGTTGTGTTGCATGTGGTGTATGAGCATGATCGTGAAGTTGCTGTTTTGGCACAGCGGAAAGTTCCCACCTTGGAGTTGAAGGAGTATGTTTTGGCAGAGGTCGTTTCAAATTATCAAGAATTGGTTGAAAACAATCAGCAATTCATTCCATGTGAAAAAAGCATTCATTTGTTGCAAAAAGAGAAATTGAATTTCTGGTTGGAGCGCTTGATGATTGAACGTTTGGAAAGAAAAGCTGAAGAGGTTGAAAGAGCTTTTCTGGAGAACAACAAAAACTGGGAGCAACTTTTGTTTAAAAAAATGGCCTATGTCTTTGGTTTGAAGGTCAACGCTGACGCGTTTTCCATTTGGGCGAATTCTTTTGAATTTGGAGTATTGATGAAAAATCAGTTGCATCCCGATTATGTGCATGCTTTGTTTTTTGGACAAGCGGGTTTGTTGAATTTTAAAACCGAGAATGAGTACATTCAAAGTCTGCAAAATGACTATTTTTTTCTACAGTCAAAATACAACCTAAAGGCAGTTAATCCAGTGATATTCAAATTTTTTCGCATGCGTCCAGTGAGTTTTCCGACGATTCGGTTGATGCAATTGGCAGTGGTTTATGCGCATTACCAAAATCTGTTTGCTTTTTTGATGGGTACACAATCGATTGAAAAAATCAAGGCTGTTTTTGAAGAGTTGGTCTATCCTGATTTTTGGAACAACCATTATACGTTGGAAAAAGAAAGTACATCTCATTCAAAAAAAGGAATTTCCAAAGAAGTGGTCGAGCGTTTGATCATCAATGTCATCATTCCGATGAAATTTGTGTATGCCAAACATCGTGCAATGGATGTTTCAGAAGAGTTATTGAAATGGTTGAGGCAATTGCCCTCCGAAAAGAACAGTCTCATTGATCGCTATGTGGAATTAGGAATGAAGCCAAAAAATGCTTTGGAATCTCAAGCGTATTTGGAGCTGCACAAACATTTTTGCAATGAAAAAAAATGTTTAAATTGCGCCATAGGACTACAAATTTTAAAAAGTGTTTGATCGGTTAAGAAATTTTCTTGAATTCAATGGTTTTAATGTAATTTCCAGAATCGCAGATCGTTTAGGAGTGCGGGCATCCAAATTGCGTTTGCTCTATATCTATCTATCCTTCGTGACCTTAGGGGTAACTTTTGGCTTTTATTTGGTGATGGCATTTTTTTTATGGGTAAAAGATGGGATCGTGGTCAGAAGAAAATCAGTTTTTGATTTGTGACAAGAAAGCGATTAAAGTGTTCTTTTTTAATGCATTGTGCTTTTTAGTTTCAGTTGTCTTAACATTTGGTTTAGAAAAAATTAAAACAATTTTATAAAAAATGATGAGAATTAGAAAAGTTTGTGTATTTTAGTTAAATAATTCAAAAGAGACAAGCGTATTTTTTCATCATAAAATCCGAAAATAACACATGAGGACTTTTTTAAAATCCCAGATTCGATTGACGAAAAATCAACGAATTGGGATTTTTGTTTTATTGGTCATCTTGTTTGCGGTGGAAGGATTTGATGTTTTTGTGAATCGTTCTTATGAAGATGCGGCTTTTGAAGAAATGCATTGGGATGAAATTGAGAAATTGGATCAAGTCAAACAGCCGGAGATAAGGTTGTTGGAAGAAGATGCGTATGCAATTGAAGTTTTGACAGAAGGAGAAAGATCGAAGCGTTCGGTGGCGAAAATCACTTTGTTGGAGGAAGAAGAAGTTCATGATCGGTCCAATTTAATGCAGTTGACGCCGTTTGATCCGAATCAATTTACCCAAAAAAATTGGGAAAGCATTGGATTTACTTCTTTTCAAGCAAAGGAAATATTGGCCTATAAAAAACTTTTGGGCGGAGAATTTCGTTCCTTGGATCAATTGAAAAGTTGTGCGGTCATTGGCCAAGAACAATTCGAGAAAATTGCGCCCTTTCTTTTGTTGGAAAAGAAGCAGCAAGAAAGTAAAACAGAAATGAGATTGCTTGATGAAGAAGATAAAATGCCTGAAAAATCATCTTCTAGCATTCAAGTATTAGAAGATTGATTTCAATTTGATTTGCTAAACTCCATGGCAAACCAAGAAAATCTTTATTTTTTTACTACTTTTGGCACAATCAAATCAAAAATTGAGAACATGAATTTTGAAAGAACTGAAAATCTTGAATTTATAGCTGCTTCTGCGCGTGATTTTGCACAACAGCACATTGCGCCCAATATGATGGAATGGGACGAATCGCAGCATTTTCCTGTAGAAGTATTTAAGAAAGCGGGTGAGATGGGTTTTATGGGAATTTTGGTTCCTGAAGAACTAGGAGGAAGCGGCTTGTCATATGATGAGTATGTTGTTATTGTAGATGAAATTTCTCAAGTGGATCCTTCAATTGGTTTGTCGATTGCTGCGCACAATTCTTTGTGTACCAATCATATTTTGACTTTCGGAAATGAAGCGCAAAAAAAGAAGTGGATTCCTCAATTGGCGAGTGGAGAAGTGATTGGCGCTTGGGGATTGACCGAGCACAATACAGGTTCTGATGCTGGTGGGATGAACACAACGGCCAAGCGGGATGGTGAGGATTGGATCATCAATGGTGCAAAAAACTTCATCACCCATGCCATCAGTGGAGATTTGGCGGTAGTGATGACCAGAACAGGTGAGAAGGGGGCGAAAAACAATACCACTGCCTTTGTTTTGGAAAAAGGAATGCCAGGATTTACTTCAGGAAAGAAAGAAAATAAATTAGGGATGCGTGCTTCTGAAACTGCAGAGTTGATTTTTGATGAAGTACGTGTACCAGACGCCAATCGTTTGGGTGAAGTCGGAGATGGTTTCAAACAAGCTTTGGCGATTTTGGATGGAGGGCGAATTTCAATTGCCGCATTGAGTTTGGGGATTGCCAAAGGCGCCTACAAGGCAGCGTTGAAATATGCCAAAGAGCGGCATCAGTTTGGTCAAGCGATTGCGAATTTTCAAGCGATCAATTTTAAATTGGCAGATATGGCAACTGAAATTGAGGCTTCAGAATTGTTGATTCAAAAAGCATCTTATTTAAAGAACAATCATTTGCCAATGACCACCATCGGTGCGATGGCGAAATGTTTTGCTTCGGAGGCTTGTGTGCGAATCGCCAACGATGCAGTACAGATTTTTGGTGGTTATGGATACACCAAAGATTTTCCGGCAGAAAAATATTACCGAGATGCGAAGCTTTGTACCATTGGTGAAGGAACTACTGAGATACAAAAATTGGTCATCGGTAGAAATATTTTAAAAGATTAAGTTCAACGAAATTGGCTTTTGACTGAAAATAAGCCAAATAATTTGTTGGATATAAATATATCGTTATATTTGCAACCTCAAAATAAGAAGAATTATGTTAATTATACCAGTAAAAGACGGAGAGTCAATTGATAGAGCTTTAAAAAAATACAAACGTAAATTTGATAGAACGGGTGTGATCCGTCAGTTGAGAAGTCGTCAACAATTTACAAAGCCATCTGTAATTAAAAGACAACAACGTCAAAGAGCTGCCTACAAACAAGTTATGTTGAGTAGAGAAGAGGCTTAATTAAAATTTTGCTGTAAAATAGAGCTGTTTGTCAAGGTTTTTATAACTTTGGTAAACAGTTTTTTTTATGAGCATACACCAATTTCTTGATTACCTTCGGGTTGAAAAAAAATATGCTGAACTCACGATTCGCGCTTATGGCGATGACCTGCATGAGTTTCAGCATTTCTTTATCGGCGAAACGGATTCTGAGGAAATAGAAAAAGCGGTAAAAAAACATCTCAGAAATTTTTTGATGGAACTATCAAGCAGAGGTTTATCTGAGCGGACCATCAACCGCAAAATTAGTTCGCTAAAATCCTATTACAAATATTTATTGAAAATTGGAGCGCTTGAAGTTTCTCCAATGGTCGGCATTTCCAGTTTGAAGCAGAAGAAGCAAGTTCATCTGCCATTTTCCAATGAGGAGATGAGGCGGTTGTTGGACGGCGTGCAGTGGTTTGCTGATGATTTTGAAGGCAGGCGCGATGCAGTGTTATTGGAGCTTTTCTATCAGACAGGCATTCGCAGGGCAGAGTTGATTGCTTTGACTTTGGAGTCTGTGGATTTTGGGCAAAAACAACTCAAGGTTTTGGGGAAAAGGAACAAGGAAAGACTGTTGCCGTTGGGTGATTCCATGGCATTGAATTTGTTAAATTATATCCAAGAGCGTTCGGAGTTATTTCCGCAAGCTGGACCAGCACTATTTGTGACCAATAAAGGCAAGCCGATGTATGATAAACTTGTTTATCATATCGTAAATACCTATCTTAGTCATGTTAGTACGAAAGAGAAAAAAAGCCCTCATATGTTGAGGCATAGTTTCGCTACACATTTGTTGAATGAAGGGGCGGATTTGAATGCAGTCAAAGATCTTTTGGGGCATTCAAGTTTGGTTTCTACGCAAATTTATACACATGGTAGCATTGATGAATTAAAAAAAGTGTTTAATCAAGCTCATCCAAGAGCAGAAAAAAAATGACATTATGACCATTAAATTTCAAACTGTAAATTTCAACGCAAAGCCAGGTTTAGAAGAGTACGTTGAGAAAAAGTTAAGTAAGTTGGAGCAATATTATGATAAGATCATGGCTGCTCAAGTTTCGATGCGTGTAGAGAACGTTTCTGAGAAGGAAAACAAATTTGTGGACATTCTTTTGGAAGTTCCCGGAGATGATATCGTGGTGAAGAAATCGGGGCAGTCTTTTGAGGAATGCATTGATTTGTCAGTAGATACATTGAAGAAGTTGGTCATCCGAAAAAAAGAGAAAAGTAGCATTTGAGTAAAAGTGTAAAAATATTTTTACAAAAATTTGGAGAATTGGTAAAACTTCGTACATTTGCAGTCCGTTAATCAAAAAAACGGACTGTTCTTTTACATAGAAAGATAATTGCCGGCATAGCTCAGTTGGCCAGAGCAGCTGATTTGTAATCAGCAAGTCGTGGGTTCGAATCCCTCTGCCGGCTCAAATGTCTTTTAACGTATAAAAATGGGGAGATACTCAAGCGGCCAACGAGGGCAGACTGTAAATCTGCTGACTATGTCTTCACAGGTTCGAATCCTGTTCTCCCCACAAAATCAAGCCTATGGATTAGGCGAGTTTAAGCGGGAATAGCTCAATTGGTAGAGCATCAGCCTTCCAAGCTGAATGTTGCGGGTTCGAGTCCCGTTTCCCGCTCAACTTTTGGCCGATGTAGCTCAGGGGTAGAGCGCTTCCTTGGTAAGGACGAGGTCACGGGTTCAATTCCCGTCATTGGCTCTATGAAAGTGATTGAATCACAAAATGAAGAAGAGTCGAAAGGGTAAGAGATGAGATGGTGTTGGGCAAAAAGCTCATCACTTTTTGTGTTGAAATTACATAGAATTAAGTATAACTATAGAAATTATTTAAAATGGCAAAGGAAACTTTTAATCGTAATAAGCCGCACTTGAATATCGGTACTATCGGTCACGTTGACCATGGTAAAACTACTTTGACTGCAGCTATTACCAAAGTATTAGCTGATGCTGGCTTCTCAGAAGCTAAAGCATACGATCAGATCGATAACGCTCCAGAAGAAAGAGAAAGAGGTATTACTATCAATACATCTCACGTGGAGTATGAAACAGAAGGGCGTCACTATGCGCACGTTGACTGTCCAGGTCACGCGGATTACGTTAAAAACATGGTTACTGGTGCTGCACAAATGGATGGTGCTATCTTAGTTGTTGCTGCAACAGATGGTCCTATGCCTCAAACTCGTGAGCACATCTTATTGTGTCGTCAGGTAAACGTTCCTCGTATCGTTGTTTTCTTGAATAAAGTTGACATGGTAGATGACGCTGAATTGTTAGAGTTGGTAGAAATGGAAGTGAGAGACTTGCTTTCTTCTTACGAATATGACGGAGACAACACACCAGTTCTTCAAGGTTCTGCATTAGGTGCATTGAACGGAGAGCAAAAATGGGTTGACTCAGTTTTGACTTTGATGCAGTCTGTTGACGAGTGGATTGAATTGCCAGTTCGTGACCAAGACAAACCTTTCTTGATGCCAGTTGAGGACGTATTCTCAATTACTGGACGTGGAACTGTTGCTACAGGTCGTATCGAATCAGGAGTAATTAATACTGGTGACGGTGTTGACATCGTAGGTATGGGAGAAGAGAAATTGACTTCTACAATTACTGGGGTGGAAATGTTCCGTAAGATTTTGGATAGAGGAGAAGCTGGAGACAACGTAGGATTGTTGTTGAGAGGAATTGAGAAATCTGATATCCGTCGTGGAATGGTGATCGTTAAAACTGGTTCAGTTAAACCTCACAAAAAATTCAAAGCAGAAGTTTATATCTTGACAAAAGAAGAAGGAGGTCGTCACACACCTTTCCATAACAACTACCGTCCTCAGTTCTACGTACGTACGACTGACGTAACTGGAGAAATCCAATTACCAGAAGGAGTTGAAATGGTATTGCCAGGTGATAACTTGACCATTACTGTTGACTTGTTGCAACCAATTGCATTGAACGAAGGACTTCGTTTCGCTATCCGTGAAGGAGGTAGAACAGTTGGTGCTGGTCAGGTAACTGAAATCCTTGAATAAGTCTTAGATTTATCAATATAAAAGAAAAGGTGTTTTCGGTTTTCGGATTCGAAAGCACCTTCTTTGAAATACGGGCATAGTATAATGGTTAGTATCGCGGTCTCCAAAACCGCTGGTCAGGGTTCGAATCCTTGTGCCCGTGCAATCGATAGAAATTATGAAGTTAAAAGAATATATTAAAGATTCATTTTACGAATTTAAAGATCATGTTACTTGGCCAGCTTGGGCAAGTTTGCAACAAGACACGATTATTGTAGCAATCGCTACGGTTATCTTGGCTTTGTTTTTATATGCAGTGGATTCTTTATTTGGTAATTTTATAATTAAAAATATTTTTGAATTACTTAGGTAAGCCTTGTAATTTGAAAAGAAAATTGGATTATGAGTGATAAAAAATGGTACGTTCTGAAAACCGTTAGTGGTCAGGAAGTGAAGATTAAGAAGTATATTGAAAACGAAATTCAGTACCATAAGTTAGAGGATTTCGTAGGACAAGTAGTTGTTCCTATGGAGAAGGTTGTCCAAATCCGTAATGGTAAGCGTGTACAAAAAGAAAAAGTACACTATCCAGGGTATGTGATGATCGAAGCCATTTTGGCAGGAGAAGTGCCTCACATCATTCGAAGCATTCCTGGTGTGATCAGCTTCTTAAGCGCGACGAAAGGGGGAGATCCTGTGCCTATGAGAGCTTCTGAGGTCAATAGAATGTTGGGTAGAGTGGATGAATTGGCTGAGTCTGATGAGAACATGATCCACATTCCTTATTTAGTAGGAGAAACCGTCAAAGTGATCGACGGACCTTTCAATGGTTTCAACGGAACAATTGAGAAAATCAACGAGGACAAACGTAAATTGGAAGTAATGGTGTTGATTTTCGGAAGAAAAACACCGCTTGAACTTTCTTTTATGCAAGTAGAAAAAGTCTAGAAACTTACAGATAAAACAAAAAATCCCATTCATCATTGAGTGGGATTTTTTTATGCTTAAACTTTTTTATTGATTATTTTGTAAATAATAACTCACGGTATTTTACCAAAGGCCAAATCTCATCGTCGACCATCATTTCCAGTTCATCCACATACGTACGCAAAGTATCAAATATTGGTTTTACTTCATTTGCATAAGTATTCGCCATTTCTTGTGAATTTAGGATGGCTTTCGAGCGATTCATTTGTTCCAACAATTCATCCACAGAAACTTTGATGCCTGTGATGCCTTCAGAAATTCTACGGATCAGATCCATTTGCTCTTTGGCGAGTTGTTGAAATTCATCTGCTTCAAAAATTTCTTTCAAACCTTGTACATTTCGGATCAACTTGTTTTGGTACAAAATGGCGGTTGGAATGATATGGTTTCTAGCCAAATCTGCCAATACTTGTGCTTCGATATCGATCAATGCACAATATTTGTTCAGCTTTAATTCATTTCTCGCTTCAATTTCAACTTGGCTCAACACAGCATTGTCGATGAACAAATCCATGAATTTCTTTTCTAATTCAACTTTCAAAGCTTCGGGCGTCGTTCTTAAATTTCTTAAACCTCGTTTGGCTGCTTCTTTTTCCCAAGAATCACTGTAGCCGTCACCTTCAAATAAAACTTGTTTGGAAGTCTTGATGTAATCGCGCAAAACGTTGAACAATGCTTCATCTTTTTTCAATCCTTTTGCAATGAGCGCATCGACTTCTTTTTTGAAAGCTTTCAATTGGTGTGCAACGATGGTATTCAAAACCATCATCGGCTCAGCACAGTTCGCAGAAGAACCTACAGCACGAAATTCAAATTTATTTCCAGTAAACGCAAAAGGCGAAGTCCGGTTTCTATCGGTATTGTCCAGCAAGATTTCTGGTATTTTCCCGACGATATTCAATTTTAAATCTGTCTTTTCATCTGGAGAAAGCTTTCCTTTCTTTACTTTTTCCAATTCATCCAAAACCGCTGACAATTGTGAGCCGATGAAAATTGAAATGATGGCTGGTGGGGCTTCATGTGCGCCCAATCGATGGTCATTGCTCGCTGTAGCAATGGAACTTCTCAAAATATCGCCATATTCACTCACTGCTTTGATAGTGTTGATGAAAAAGGTTAAAAATTGTAAATTCTTTTTTGGGTTTTTTCCCGGACTCAGTAAGTTTTCACCGCGATCAGTACTCAAGGACCAATTGTTGTGTTTTCCAGAACCATTGACGCCTACAAAAGGCTTTTCGTGCAAAAGTACTCTGAAATGGTGTTTTTTGGCAATTCTTGCCATCACATCCATCAACAAGGAATTGTGGTCCACCGCTTGGTTGGCTTCCTCAAAAATCGGTGCGCATTCAAATTGGTTGGGAGCCGTTTCGTTGTGTCGAGTTTTGACTGGAATGCCCAATTTCAAAGATTCCACTTCCAATTCTTGCATGAAACGAATTACCCGCAAGGAAATGGAGCCAAAATAATGGTCACCCAATTGTTGTCCTTTTGCGGCCGAATGCCCCAATAAAGTTCTGCCTGTCAATTGCAAATCAGGGCGTGCGTTGAACAAAGCTGCATCGACTAAAAAATACTCTTGTTCCCAACCTAAGGTCGAATACACTTTGTTGACATTGCGGTCAAAATAACGGGCAACGTCTGTTGCTGCTTCATCCACAGCTTGCAATGCACGCAACAAAGGCGTTTTGTAATCCAAGGTTTCGCCTGTATAGGAGATGAACACGGATGGGATGCACAAGGTGGTGTCGATGATGAAGGCAGAAGAGGTTGGATCCCATGCCGAATAGCCACGCGCTTCAAATGTATTTCGGATGCCGCCACTCGGAAAACTTGAGGCATCAGGTTCTTGTTGCACCAACATGGAACCGTTGAACTGTTCGATGGCATTGCCATTTTCTGTGGTGTTAAAAAATGCATCGTGCTTTTCTGCGGTCGTTCCTGTTAGCGGTTGAAACCAATGGGTATAATGTGTAGCGCCTTTTGATAAGGCCCATTCCTTCATGGCTGAAGAAACTTGGTCAGCGATTTCTCTGGGGATTTTTTCTCCTTTTTCTTTGGCAGCAACGATGTATTTGTACGCACTTTTGGTCAAATACTCTTGCATGGTTTCGTCTGAGAAAACATTTTGATTGTACAATTTAGAAAGTCGACTGGGGATTTCTACTGCAATAGGTTCTCGTTTGATGGCTTCTTTCAAAGCATGAAATCTAAGTTTAGACATAATTGCCCTATGTTTTTGTTAGTAAAGAGCAAAATTATGGCAATATTTTTAATTGACCCCTTCAATTTTAGGGGTATTTTTTAATTTTATGTAAAAGTTCAGCTAAAGTGAGTCAAAGTAGATTACTGTTTGATGAAAAAAGATTTTGAAGCGCTTCATTTTTGGCCACAAAAAAAGCAGGAAAGAACTTACCGCTCTTTTCTGCTTTTATATTTTACATCAACCTGTTCAGTAATTCGAGAAAATTGTCCGCAAATTAATTGAACATTTCTTTCACTCGATCAAAGAATGATTTGTCATTTTTAGTTGGATGTGGACTGAAATTATCGTCTTCCAACATTCTTTCGAAGAATTCTTGTTGTTCTTTGTTCAATTTGTCTGGCGTCCAAACATTGACATGCACAAACATATCTCCGTTTCCATAGCCGTTTAGGCTTGGTAATCCTTGTCCTTTCAGGCGGAGAACTTTTCCAGATTGTGTGCCTTTGTCGATTTTGATTCTGACTTTGTTGTTGACCGTAGGGATTTCTTTGGAGGCGCCTAAAATGGCTTCTGGAATGGAAATGTACAAATCATAGTGCAAGTTGTTGCCATCTCTTTTCAAATCTTTGTCCACTTCTTCATCGATGACAACGAGTAAATCTCCGGGAACTCCATCAAATGGTGCGTCATTTCCTTTACCTGAAACTTGTAATTGAATACCTTCTCTAACACCAGCAGGAATTTTTATTTCAACGGTTTCTTCTATTTTGGTCAAACCTTGGTTGTTGGCTCCTGATGGGATGTGATCGGCAACTTTACCGATTCCTTGACAGCTTCCACAGGGAACGGTAGTTTGCATTTGGCCTAAAAAAGTATTGGAAATTTTGGTTTGGTAACCACTTCCTTGACAGGTTGGACAAGTTTTGAAAGTCGTTCCTTTGGCTTGTTTGAACCTTTTGACTTTGACTTTTTTGGTGGTACCATTCATCATTTCTTCCAGATTCAATTTCACGCGTATGCGCAAATCAGAACCTTTCATACGTCTTGGACCTCGTTGTTGCTGTTGTCCAAAGCCTCCGCCAAATCCGCCACCGAAAATGTCGCCAAAATGAGAGAAGATATCCTCCATATTCATTCCACCGCCGCCGCCAAATCCACCAGCTGCACCGCCCATTCCGGCATGACCAAATTGGTCATAACGCTGTTTCTTCTGAGGATCACTTAGGACTTCATAAGCTTCTGCCGCTTCTTTGAATTTTTCTTCTGCGGCTTTGTCACCTGGATTTTTATCAGGATGGAATTGAATTGCTTTCTTTCGATAAGCTTTTTTGATCTCTTCTGCCGAAGCCGTTTTGGCTACTTCTAATATTTCGTAATAATCTCTTTTTGCCATTTTTGTCTTTCACTAAAAAACGTACAAAGCAAGCTTTGTGTATGTTTTTGTATTTAAATTATATTATTGACCCACCACTACTTTGGCGTAGCGGATGATTTTATCGGTCAAAGCATAACCTGTTTCTATGATGTCGATGACTTTGCCTTTTAACTCTTCTGAAGGAGCAGGAATTTGGGTCACTGCTTCCATTTGGTCTGTGTTGAAATCATCCCCTACATTGATCTCCAGCGCTTTCAAGCCTTTGGATCGCAAGGTTTCAATCATTTTATTTTGAATCAATTGAACGCCTTGCAAATGCTGTTGTTCCGCTGATTTTCCAATTTCTTTGATTGCTCTTTCAAAGTCATCTAAAATTGGCAACAAGGAGGTTATGGTCTCAGCATTGGCGGTTTTAAAGATATCCAAGCGTTCTTTTGCCGTTCTTTTTTTGAAATTATCAAACTCAGCGAACAAACGTAAAAACTGGTCTTTCTCTTTTTGCAATTGTTCTTTTAAAAGTTCAGTTTCTGATGGTTTTTCTGTTGTGTTTTCTTGGTCCAACACATTTTCTTCTTCTATCAATTCTTCTGACATTTTTCTGATTTTCTTCTAAAAGGACAAATATATTGCCAAGCTATCGATTGATGACTTTTTGGCATAATTTGAAAGGGATTGTTTGCAAAGTCGTGCATAAAAAAACTGACGATATACATATCGTCAGTTTTTTCTTTCTTTTTATGAGCGATTACTTTTTGCTCAACACATAATTTTCAGCCAAAGGACCAGTGATAGGATTGCCTTCCATGTCCAAATGACGGATGCGGTTTTCCTCTACTTTGTAAAAGGGCGAAGCTTCTCCAGGTTTCAAACCTTCCAATTCGATGTTGTTACCATCCGCAGCCCAGCTGAAATTTCCACGCAAAGTGTCCACAGCAACGTCTCTTTTGCCCAAATATTCATGGGTCAATTCAAAGGTTTTGTCGCTGTTCAAGGTCAATTCAGTTTTGATGCCTTCGCAATCTGCACAAGGCAAAGTGCCACTGTACGTTCCGTCCCAATCCAAAGCAATTTCCGAAGTGTGCATGTCCACCATTTCTTCATTGACAGTTTCTGGTTGAGGTGTTTCTGTTTTTTTGTTACATGAAATGACTGCAAAAGCCATCACTACAAGGACGATTAAATTTAGTTTCATCTTTAGTTTTTTTAGTGAATATTCAATCAAAATAGTTGATTATCAATATATGTTTCAAAAATAAGACCAAAATTATTTCAAGAGAAACTTCTTTTATATTGTTGGGCTTTGGCTTTCTATAATTTGCCTAAATTTGTGGAAAGTTCATTATGCATTCAACCATCGAATCTTTTTTAATCAAACATTACGGTCAAACAGCTGTTGATTCACTGACTTTGTTGGCAGAAAGTGGCTCATCTAGAAAATATTATCGTTTCTATTCAGCCGAAATTCCTTTTATTTTGACAGAAAGTAAAAACGTGGCAGAAAATCAAACTTTTTTATATTTCACTCAGCATTTCTCAAATGTTATGGATTGTTTCCCAGAAATTATGGAAGTATCAGAGGATTTTTTATTGTATGTGCAAAGTGATTTGGGAGACGAATCTTTGATGAAATTATTGATGGAAAACCCTCAAAAAGCAAAAGCTATGTTTGAGAAATCCGTCATTCAATTGGCGCAAATGCAAGTTTTGGGTGATAAGGATTTAGATTATTCCAAATGTTTTAGTTATCCTAAATTCAATTATTTATTGGTTTTGCGCGATTTGTTTTCGTTCAAAAATTATTATTTAAACTTGGTTGGCATTGAATTCAATCATGGAGAATTGCTGAAGGACTTTGAACGATTGGCATTGGATTTTGAACAGATTTCAGAACAATATTTCGTTTTTCGTGATTTTCAATCGAGAAACATTATGATTCATGATGGTGCGCCTTATTTTATTGATTACCAAGGTGGCATGAAAGGTCCCGTACAGTATGATTTGGTGTCTTTGATTTGGCAAGCCAAAGCGAACTTATCGGTGGAATGGAAAGCAGATTTGTACGCATTGTATCAACAAGAATTTGTGCGATTGAAGCCTGAAGCGTTTGATCCCATTCAATTTAAAAAAGGCTATGAACTTTGTTTGATCGAACGCTTGTTGCAAGTTTTGGGAACCTATGGTTTTCGAGGAATTTATGAGAAAAAAACGCATTTTTTAGAAAGCATTTCTTTTGCCTTACAAAATTTGGCGATGGTGAAAGATTTGGAGATTTTGAGCCAATATCCTGAATTGCAAAAGGTGATGAAAGAATTGGCATTGAATAAAGAGAAAATAACAGAAAATGAATAAACAATTGACGATCAATGTAAGGAGTTTTTCATACAAAAAGGAAATTCCAGCAGATCTTTCAGGAAATGGGGGAGGTTTTGTGTTTGACTGCCGTGGTGTGTTGAATCCTGGCCGAATTGAACAATACAAAACCCAAACCGGACGTGATGAAGCAGTGAAAGTTTATTTGGAAAATGAAACCCAAATATCGGAGTTTTTAGCCGCGGCTTTTGCTATGGTTGATTTGACGGTGACGGATTATTTGGCGCGAGGATTTTCGAATTTGGAAGTGAATTTTGGTTGTACGGGCGGACAGCATCGTTCGGTTTACTCGGCGGATGCGATGGCCCATCATTTGCAAGAAAAATTTCCAACGGCCCATGTTCAATTGCAGCATGTGGAACAAGAAGCCAAAAATTGGATCAACGAATAAAATCAATCAACATGTCAGAACCTCTTTCATTTTTTAGTGCGCCACTTCCTAAAGTCATGTTGTTTACGGCAGGTTTGGGCACGCGTTTGAAGCCTTTTACAGAAAACCATCCAAAAGCTTTGGCTTTGGTCAATGGAAAAACTTTGCTGGAAAGAAATGTAACTTATTTGAAATCTTTTGGTTTTACTGAATTTGTGCTCAATGTGCATCATTTTGCGGACCAAATTCAAGATTTTTTGGCCAAAAACAATGATTTTGATGTTCACATTCAAATATCAGATGAAAGTCAAGAGTTGCTCGAAACGGGTGGTGCATTGGTAAAAGCCAAAGAATTGTTGGGTGATGAATCGTTTTTGGCGATGAATGTCGATATTTTGACCGATATGAATTTGGAGAATTTGATTCAATTTCATTATCAAAACCAGCCTTTGGCAACTTTGGCGGTGATGGATCGGGAAAGTTCACGCAAATTGTTTTTTGCGGAAAATCGACAATTGTGCGGTTGGAAGAATTTCAAAACACAGGAAGAACGCATGATGGCAGCGGATAATTTGGTGGAAAAAGCATTCAGTGGCATTCAGATTTTGCATCCAAGGATTTTTGATCAAATGCCAACCAATGGGAAGTTTTCAATCATGGAAACTTATTTGAACTGTATGGAAAACAACAAAATTTTAGGATTTGACCACTCGGGGGATCGTTGGGTAGATGTAGGGCGACCAGAAAGTGTTTTGGTGGCCGAAAAACTATTTGTAGGATGAAAGTAAGCAAAGAAAGGATTTTTTCGATCCAAAATTCGGATGAATTTGAAAGTTGTGCTTTGGCGGTTTTTCAATTTCAAGCAGAAAATAATGCAGTGTACCAAACCTATCTCAAGCATTTGAAAGTTGTTCCCCAAGCCATTCGAAAAATGGAAGAAATTCCTTTTTTACCGATTCAATTCTTTAAATCCCACAAAATTCTCAGTGGAAATTTACCCATTGAAAAAACTTTTAGTAGTTCAGGGACTTCAGGCGCAAATACCAGTCAACACCATGTGTTGGATTTGTCTTTTTACACCGAAAGTTTGCAATATAGTTTTGCGCATTTCTATGGTGATTTTAGCGACTATACGATTTTTGCTTTGTTGCCTTCTTATTTGGAACGGTCGGGTTCGTCTTTGATTGACATGGTAGAATTTTGGATTGAGCAATCTGGAAAAGGAGGGTTTTATTTGTACAACCATGAAGAATTGTACCAAGATTTATTGGCGAATGAACAAGCCAAGAAACCAGCAATTTTGATTGGCGTTTCTTTTGCATTATTGGATTTTGTCGAAAAATATTCGATGAATTTGCAGCATACGATTGTGATGGAAACCGGTGGGATGAAAGGTCGGAAAAAGGAAATCACGCGCGAAGAGTTGCACCAGCAATTGAAAGAAGGATTCGGTTTGTCCAAAATTCATTCAGAATATGGCATGACAGAATTGCTTTCGCAAGCTTATTCCAAAGGTGATTCTCGGTTTGAAACACCTCATTGGATGCGGGTTTTGGTGCGCGATACAGAAGATCCTTTGAGCATATTGTCAGACAAGAAAACGGGGGCGATCAATGTGATTGATTTGGCGAATTACCATTCTTGCAGCTTTATTGCGACCGATGATTTAGGGAAAATCCATGAAGATGGAAGTTTCGAAATTTTGGGCAGATTTGACCAATCCGAAGTGCGCGGTTGCAATTTGATGGTTGCGGATATTTAGTTTTTCTTCAATAAAATGACTTGGTTGCTGGCTTGGATGATTTGGTTAAAAAATGTTTGTGTAGCCGCATAATCTTTGTCTAACAAATATTGACTCAATAAAAACTCTATTTGTAACAACAGTTTTCCTTCTTTTATTTCTGCTTTTTGAAGGTATATCAAAGCGTCTTTGGCAGCTTTTCTTTGGCTATTGAAGCCTTGAGGGATTTCTACCTGGAAACCTGGCGGAATTTCGATGCTTACTTGTATTTGGTAATGAAATGGAAAGTTGAATTCCAATGCACGTATGCGATTTTTTTCGGGCAGTTGATAGGATGAAATGATTGTTTTTAAAGGATTTTGAATGGAAATAAAACGATTGTTTGTGAAATGACTGGTTTCAGATTGAATTCTTTCCAACTGAAAAAGATCATTTTCACTCGCTCTGCTTTGGGTGTTTTTTTCAGTGGTGAGCAAATCAACAGCGGCCTCAATTGGATTGTATTTGTTTAGCCCATCAGGTAATTTTTGGTCTTTTTGTTTGAAATATCCGTTTCTTTTTTCGGTATGATTGACCATGAATTGATGGTCTTTGATGACATAATTTTGAACTGATAGGTGAGTCGAAAGAGGGGGTTGGGGTGAAATTAAACTCTCTTTGTTGGCGTCTACCACCAATCCGTAATAGTTGTAATTGTCCAAAGCAGCATAGCCTAAATCGAACTGTAAATCCGAAGCATCGATCAAAAAAGCATTTCCATCTTTGGTCGTTACCCAATTTACTACCGAATTGAATTGTCCTAAATAAGGATACGATACAATCAGTTTTCCGTTTTTTCTCGAACTGATAAAAATTAAATCAGTTGACAATCCTTTGGCTTTTAAAACGGTGTTGAGCAAAAGATTCAATTCAGCGCTACTGCCTGATTTTTTTTGATGCACTTCTCGGTTGGAGTGTTTGGGGTAAATGCCATAAATGTAATTCCATTGGTAATTGTTTTTGAAATAATTGAACACATTTTGCAGTGTTTCTGTTTCATTTTTCCCATTGGGAATTTGTTTTTCGATGTCTTTTCCAACGCCATTGTTGGTATAAGTTTGGTACAAATCCAACATTTTTCTATTGAGCGCTTTCCAGCTGGATAGGACACTTTCATAACCGATCAAATGATCAAAGGCGCCTTTGGATTTGTGGTAACCTTTTAATTGGAGGGAAATCCGCTCTGACATGTCTTTTTTGTTGAACAAAAATGGAATGGAATTGAAACTCGGAATATTGTTCAACACCCATTTGCTACCTTGATCTTTTGTGGTGTTTTGAATGATTTGATTGCCAATGGCTAGGGTAGCAAAATCTCGGTAACTGTTGTTGGTAATTTCAAATTTGCTGTGTAAAGTAGGGTAATCATGTTGAAAAAACCAAGCATCCATGGTGTACATTCCTTTGTTGACCAAAACATATTCAAATTCTAAAATGGATCCTACTTTCACATTGGGAAAAGCAAAGGTTTTTTTGCTCCAAAATTGATTGATTTGGGTGTCATGAAAATCCTTTCTATCGACAGAATGTATGTTTGTTGCCCCATTTTCTACGTTTATAGTTTGTGCTTTGATCGAACTGATTCTTTCGATGTGGTCGTTGGTGTAATAACGAATTTCTTGATTGGCAGCTTCAATGCCTTTTTCATCCAATACTTTAATTCTGCGGTACACGCGCGTTTCAAACTCCCGTTCGATCCTCATTCTTCCTTCTTCAAATAAAATGACAGCTGCTGCTTCTGGATCAAAGTTCACTTGTTTGTAATTGATTTCTTCGTTAGAGACCTTTCCCCAGCTGGTTCTAGGGTTGATTTGGGCCGTGGCGTGAATGATGAAGAAGAAAGAAAGTAGAGTTAAGAGTTTTTGCATGAGGTTAAATTATTTTAAGCTTTTTTTGATGCGTTTTTTGATGCGTTGTTTTCGATGAAATTTCTCTTGAAACTGGGTGGTGAAGCGCCAGAGCAAATCAAACAACTGATTGGCGTCTTGTTCTGCAATTTTCGCATATTCATCCGCCATGATTTTGACCATTTCTTTTTTAGGCGTCAAACGCGACAAGTTTTTCATGCGCAGCTCCATTGACATTTCATTGTGAAATTCCATTCGATTCAAATCTACTAAATAAAACTTATAAGAATGGTTTCCTTGTTTCTTGATCAACGTATTGCCAGGCGAATGGTCTTTGAATTCGATACCTGCTTGATGCATTTGATAACAAAATTGGGTGAATTGCCGCAAAATATTTTCATGGTCAGGATAGTCGGGGATTTCAACCAATTCTCTGTACGTCAAATCATAATCTTGGTGAAGACTGGCATAGTAACTTCTTTTCAAGCCCAAATTGCCAAATTCCTCATAATATGCAATTGGAGCAGGTGTGCCAATCCCTTTTTCCAATAAGCGCAAAGCGAATTCGTACGATCTTCTGGCTTTAGAGGGGCGTAAGTAGCGGTAGATTAATTGATTGATTTTGTTTGGAATTTTGAAAGCTTTGACGTTGATGACTTGCCCACCAATGTCAAAAAGCTTGATTTGGTTTCGACTTCCTTGGATATAATTCTCGCCTAGCTGATCGAAATGTTGAAAAGCAGCGTTGATTTCTTGTTCGTTTGCTGTGAACTTAGGGTTGATTTTAAAAATCATGGATTCGATTTTGGCGAAATTAAGCAAAAGAAAGATTTAAAGCAGTAGTTTTGTGATTAAAATCCTTCGAAGTATAAGCATTGAATTGATGAGAGAAATCAAAATAATTGTTCCAATTTATAAAAGCAATTTGAAAGAATTTGAGTTGTTGAGCATTAAAAGAAGTCTGAAAGTTTTGCATAGATACACTTTTAGCATTGTTTGTCCTCAGGGATTGGACATCCAAGAAATTGAATTGTTGTTCAAGGATCATGATCATGAAGTAGTCCGCATGTCGCCAGACTATTTTAAAAGTGTTGAAAGTTATAATCGATTGATGCTTTCTGAGGAATTTTATCAACAATATTTGGACACAAAATACATACTGATTTGTCAAACCGATGTGTATGTTTTTCGAGATGAATTGGAATTTTGGTGCAATCTTAGCTATGATTATTTAGGCGCGCCATGGATTGGGACACCACAAATAGGATTCTACAAGTTGCTGATAGATTTGGGCAATCAATTCAAAGTTGTGTTGGGCAAAAGACAAAAGAAATACAATCATTTATTCAAAGTAGGAAATGGTGGTTTTTCTTTACGAAAGGTGTACAAGCATTACGAAATAGTGGTGAAAAACAAAGCGCTGATTGAATATTATTTGAATCATAAAGAAAAGGAGAATTTTCATATTGAAGATGTTTTCTTTTCGTTAAAAGCGCCCGAGTTGGATGCAAGTTTTAGCATTCCAAATTGGCAAGAAGCTTTGGGCTTTTGTATCGATAGGAAACCTAAACTGGCTTTAAAGTACAGTAAGGGCAAACTGCCATTTGCCATTCATGGATTTAACAAACCTAAAGTAAAAGTATTTTGGGCGCCGATTATCGCACAACAAAATGATTGATAAAAAGGTAAAAAACGTTAAGAATAGACTATGAATATTTTAAATATCACGACCATTACAGGACTTAGGGGAGGAGACATACAAATGCACACCGTTTATCAATTGTTGAAATCTTATCCTGACTTGAACCAATTCATTCTTTGTCCAGAAGATTCGGATTTGTACAAGATGAACGGTAAGATTGACAGTCATTTCATTCCTTATAACAAAAAGAATAAGATTTTCAGCGCCATACAACCGATTATAAAAACGGTTAAAGAAAAAAAAATCGACATCGTTCACATTCACGACTCGAGTGCCTTGTCCGCTGTTTTGTTGGCAGCTTTGTTTTTTCCTGCTAATGTAAAGATCATCTTGAGTCGTAAAAGAGATAAGCCGATTAAGAAAAACTTTTTAGGTAAAATCAAATATGGAAACAAAAAGATTGTAAAAATTGTTTGTGTGTCCAATGCGGTGGCTGCTATTTTTAAATTTGTGGTCAAAGATCAATCGAAAATTACTACCATTTATGATGGCATAGATGTGCAGAAGTTCACTAAAAATCAGTCAAAAAATTTGATCCATCAAGCACTTGGATTGTCAAATGATACTAAAATTGTAGGCAATGTCGCTGCTTTGGAAAAACAAAAAGATATATTAACTTTTGTAGCTGCTGCAGCTTATGTGAAAGAGAAGGGAACTTTTCCCAATGTGAAGTTTGTGGTGATAGGCGAAGGAAAAGAAAGAGCAAAAATTGAAGCTTACATACAAGAAAGGAAGCTTGAAAATGATGTATTTTTATTGGGATTCAAGAAGAATGTCCACGAGTTATTGCCTGAATTTAATGTGTTTATGATGAGTTCTATTTCCGAAGGGTTGCCTTTAACGATTTATGAGGCCTTCGCATGTCAAATTCCTGTAATTTCAACTAAAGCAGGCGGAGTACCTGAGGCAGTTATCGATCGATTTAGTGGATTAACGTCTGAAATCAAAGACTTTGAATCATTGGGCGAAAAATTGATTGAAATATTGACCAACGAATCGCTCAAACAAACCATGGTCAAAAATGCATTTCAGCTGGTACAAGAGAAATTTGATTTACCTGTTTTGAGAGAAAATTATTACCAATTGTACAAAACACTTTAGACTCATGAAATTAACTGATTTAAAAAACAAAACCTTTCTTTATCCGACCGACACGACATTTGGTTTGGGTTGTGATGCGACCAATGTGGATTTGATTCAGAAAATATACCAAATCAAAAACCGTTCAGATGCCAAGTCATTTGTGATTTTGGTGGAAAATGCTGCGCGTTTGCAAGAGTTGGTTGATGTGCCGGATTTGGCGTGGGACATCATGGACCTTTCCGAAAAGCCTGTAACGATCATCTACGATCGCCCCCGGAATTTGCCCAAAGAATTGGTGGCAGAGGACCAAACCATCGCGATTCGGTTAACGGATGATTTGTTGTGCAAAAAAATTATCTCAGCTTTGAATGCGCCCATTGTTTCTACTTCGGCCAATTTATCGGGTGCGCCAACGGCCGAGCATTTTGAAGGAATTCCACAAAAAATCAAAGATGAAGTGGACTTTGTTTTCCCAGAATGCGAAAATTTCACCCCAAAATTTACTGCTTCTTCCATCATCAAATTATCGGCTGATGGTCAAGTAAAAGTAATTCGTGAATGATACGTTAATTTTTAGGATTAAACTAAAAATAGATTAATTTGAAATCATTTTAAATTTCATTTTCTTTGTGGATTCACTTTCATAGATTGTTTGAAATTTTACCTTTGCAAAATGACTTTGGAGAAAGCACTTTCACATCAAATCTTTCAATTGGTAGCAGAAGCTGCGGAAGAGTTGGAACAAGAAACCTACGTTGTGGGCGGATTTGTTCGTGATTTTTTATTGGAAAGAGGCCAGAAAAAAGACATCGACTTTGTGACGGTGGGCAGTGGCATTGCTTTGGCCGAAAAAGTTCATTCAAAAATCAATAAAGCATCTAAATTATCGGTCTTCAAACGATTTGGTACAGCGATGTTTCGTTGGGACGAAGTGGAAATCGAGTTTGTAGGTGCAAGGAAAGAAAGTTATTCCGAAGACAGCCGCAATCCTTTTGTAGAAGACGGTACTTTGGAAGAAGACCAGCAAAGAAGGGATTTTACGATCAATGCTTTGGCAATTTCTTTGAACAAAGGAAGTTATGGCGAATTGATCGATCCTTTTGACGGACTTCAGGATTTGGAAAACAAAACATTGAAAACGCCTTTGGCGCCTGATGTAACTTATTCGGATGATCCACTTCGGATGATGCGTGCGATTCGTTTTGCGGCGCAACTCGGTTTTGAAATTGAGCAGGCTTCATTTGATGCAATTGTACAGCATGCGGAGAGAATTCAGATTGTTTCCAAGGAAAGGGTGATGGACGAATTCCAAAAGATCATGCAAACGCCAAAGCCTTCGGTTGGTTTGAAATTGTTGGACGATGCAGGTTTGATGCGTTTGATTTTACCAGAATTGGTCGATTTGAAAGGCGTCGAAGAAATCGAAGGGCAACGCCACAAGGACAATTTTTACCATACGTTGGAAGTGGTGGACAACATTGCACCTTATACTGAAAATGTTTGGTTGCGCTGGGCAGCTTTGTTGCATGACATTGGCAAAGCACCGACGAAACGCTACGATAAAAAGGCAGGTTGGACGTTTCATTCGCATGAATTTGTCGGTTCGAAAATGGCGTATCGTTTGTTCAAACGATTGAAATTGCCGATGGGTCATCCTTTGAAATACGTACAAAAAATTGTGCGGTTGAGTTCACGGCCGATTGCTTTGATTGATGAAAATGTGACGGATGCCGCATTGCGCCGGTTGTTGTTTGATGCGGGTGATGATTTTGATGATTTGATTTTGTTGTGCAAAGCAGACATTACGACCAAGAATGCCTACAAACAAAGGCGTTTCAAAGAAAATTTTGTGTTGGTAGAGCAAAAGATCAAAGAAGTGGAAGAACGGGATCGGGTGCGCAATTTTCAGCCGCCGATAACGGGAGAGCAAATCATGGAGTCTTTTGGTATTCAGCCATGTAAGGAGGTCGGGATGATCAAATCAGCCATCAAAGAAGCGATTTTAGAAGGAGAAATCGAAAATAATTATGAATCAGCATTAAATTATATGTTTGAATTAGGAAAACAATTATATTTGACACCAAAAATTAAGAAAAGTGATATATAAAATTCGTGTGATCCTCGATACGAAGGAGGATGTGTTTAGAGACATTGAGATTCGCGACAAACAAACTTTGTTTACGCTCTACAAAGGAATTATGAGTGCATTTAGTTTGCCAGGGGAAGAATTGGCGTCTTTTTATGAGTCGGATGAAAGTTGGACGCAAGGGAAGGAAATTCCTTTGGAAAACATGGATGAAACGGACGAGGATGAGACCATGGCGGATTTTCATATTCATGAAGCACTACCAGAAGTGGGGTCGCGCATGATATTCGTTTACGATTACTACGATATGTGGACTTTCTCGGTGGAAGTGGTCGCAATCGAGGACAAAAAGGCGGTTTTGAATTATCCTTTGACGGTTTACCGATTTGGATCGATGCCGTTGAAAGCGCCTAAAAGAAATTTAGAGGTCTTGAGTTTGGAGGAGGACGAGGACATGGATGATGATGGTGAATTCGACGATTTAGAAATTGATGATGATTTGGAAATCGATGATGATTTTTAAGTTCATTCCATAATGATAACACAAAAGCAACTCCGTTCAGGGTTGCTTTTTTTATTGGACAAAAGCCTTCATTAAATTTAAAGAGTCTTTGATGTCTTTTTGCATGATTTTGATCAAATGTGGTTGGTCTTGTAGCAAGACATTTCTTTTGCGCTGTGTTTTCTCAAATTGGTTGGAGTAATGGGTGATGACTTGCAAATATTTCTTTTGGTCTGTCACTTTTTTCTGGTTCATGCTTTTGATTTCTTTTCTAATTTTTCGCGCATACAATTCTGAATAATCAAATTTAATTTGTTGAATGGCCAAAATGTCTTGGTTTTTGGTTTTGATCCAAGAAGCATTTCGGTCGAGTAAATTGGCTATTTTGATCTGTGGTGGCTTTTTTGCTTCTTGTCGAATTTCATAACTGATCAAGGTGGAGAGTGAAACCGCTTCGGCGGATTTTCCTTTGGGTGCTTGTGCTTTGAAATCCGCAAAACTAATTTTTTTGTCAGCAGACCAATTCAAATAGTCCGGTTTGATGTTGGTGAAACCCAAAAAAAGAAGGCTCAAAAATGGGACGAGTTGTAAAATGTTCATGGATTGTTTTGATAATCAGTTGATCAAATGTAGTGAAAAATTAATTAAAACAAGTCAACCAGAGTTTCCAAAGCCATGCCTCTCGAACCTTTGATCAAAATGTTTTTGGGTAGGTTGGGTGAATTTGTAAGGTGTTGGCCGGCTTGGGCTTTGTTGTCAAATGTGAAGACTTTTTTGCTTATGATCGGTTGGATTTGATGGAAGTTCTTGCCAATCAAAAGGATTTGGTCAAAATGGAGTTGATGCGCCAACTCTGCAATTCTTTGATGCTCAGCTTTTGATGCGGTTCCCAATTCAAACATATCGCCCAAGATGACCATTTTTTCTCCTTTGATCAAATGAAAATTGTACAAAGCGGCTTCCATGCTGCTTGGATTGGCATTGTATGCATCCAATATGATTTGGCAATTTTCTTTTTGAATGATTTGCGAACGGTTGTCGCCTGAGGTATAGGCTTCAATGGCTTGTTTGATGTCCTCGATGGGGACTTCAAAATGCAACCCGATGGCAACCGCCGCAGCGACATTGCTGATGTTATATTCGCCCACCAACTGACTTTGAATTGAAATGGAATTATACGTCAATTCAGGGCATTTTCCCTCAAAATTTTGATGGTATTGAAAATGAAAGCCTGCTTCTGACTGCGTTCCAAAGCTGATTGTATCTGTATCGTAGGTCAATTCCAATTGTTTGGAATCATCCGCATTGACAAAAGCAGTTTTTGAATGATTTCTTAAATAATGGTACAATTCAGACTTTCCTTTGATGACGCCTTCTTCCCCACCAAATCCTTCCAAATGCGCTTTGCCGAAATTGGTGATGTATCCAAAGTCAGGTGCGGCTATTTCGCACAAAAACTCAATTTCCTTTTGGTGGTTGGCGCCCATTTCTACCACGGCAAGATCATGGTGTTCTTTGATGCGCAACAAAGTCAAAGGCACGCCAATGTGGTTGTTGAGGTTGCCGATGGTTGCCAAAGTGTTGAGTTTTTTTTGTAGTACTTTGGTGATCAATTCTTTGGTTGTGGTTTTACCATTGCTGCCTGTCAATGCGAGAATGGGTGTCTTCATAGTGTTGCGGTGGTATTGCGCCAAAGCTTGCAATGCAACCAAAGTGTCTTTCACCCAAAAGATGTTATTCTCTTTATTTTCATGTTCTTTTTCATCGACGATGGCATAGAGAGCGCCTGATGCGATGGCTTGTTCAGCAAATTGATTACCGTTGAAGTTGTCTCCTTTGAGTGCGAAGAACAGCGCATCTTTTGGGATACTTCTCGTGTCTGTTGAAATAGAGGAACAGTTGAGGAAGAGCGAGTAAAGTTGATCGATTTTCATGGCATAAATTTAATAAAAAATCCCAATCTGAAGCTCAGATTGGGATGTTATGCTGTGAATTTATTTCACTGTTATTTTGTTCCTGATTTGGAGCGTTTCGATTCAAATGATCCTTGGTAATCTTGCGCCAATCTAAAGCCGATCCAACTGTTGGCTTCTGCCTGATGTAGGAATCTTCTTTGTCCTGGATCTAACCAATAAATCGGATCTTTCCAAGAACCGCCTTTGACTACCCTTACTTCGTCAGAAATATTGGATGTTCTAAAGCTGTCGTCTTTTTCAAGAATGACTCTTCCTTTTTCATCTACATAGAACTTTCTGCTTGGTGCATTGTACATTTCGCTGGTAGTGTTAGTTGCCAAAGCAGTTCCGCCACTAGAGATCGTATTGCCCAAAGAATCTACTTCTCCAAAGCTTTCTGCCTCTTCTGCTCTTGGATTCAAAGAAGACATATTGTCTCCGTCTCTGTAGTTGATGTTGTTTTGTTCGATTTGTTTTTTGTACTGACCTGGTAAAGATTGGTACACCAAACTTCCACTGTTGATGGTATCGAAGGTGATGTCGTTTTCATATTTCTCATAGCCTCCTTGAGAATTGTCGATCACTGATTTATAGACATTTCCACGGAAGTAGTTGAAATCATTGGCTTCGTCATCGATGATTGGACGGTAAACATCTGCAGTCCATTCCGCCACGTTTCCATACATACCGTAAACACCAAATTCGTTGGATTGGTATTTTTTCACATCACTGGTGATGGCTGATCCGTCATTTCCATAACCACCAATTCCAGAATAATCTCCACGGCCTACTTTGAAGTTGGCCATGTATTGTCCACGTGCACGTCCTTTTTTGCCTCTTAACTCATTTTGTACAACAGGTTTCCCTTTGTATTCGTTGTACTCTCTGTTTGCTGGCAAAGCCAAAGCAGCATATTCCCATTCTGCTTCTGTTGGCAATCGGAACGGCGCCACATCCATGGATCCAGTCGAGCGGTTTGCTTTTTGGATTCTTTGGTTGGTCGTTTTGATCATATTTTGTCTGGCCAAACGCGTGGTGTCGATGGCTTCACTGACGTTGCTGTCGTTGTTTTTGTAAGTTTCAACATTGAAATGTTTTGCACCATAGTTGTATTCTTCGTTGCTGTAATAATCTCTGCTCAAGATTCCTTTGTCAATCAAAGCTTTTTCATTGGCACGGTCAGTCAACCAATCGCAGTAGTTGCTTGCTTGTAGCCAAGTGATGCCGACAACAGGATAGTAACTGAATTCTTGCGAAAACAAATAGGTTTCATTGTCGAAATCATTTCGAGACAATTTGTTGTTGAAAACCTCTGGATCTGGTAAAGAACCATGGTAAATGTGTTTGTATTGTTCTTCCTCTGGAGGGAAAACTACTTTCAACCAAGTCAAATATTCTCGGTATTGGTAATTGGTTACCTCAGTTTCTCCGATGAAAAAAGAACGCACTTGCATTCTTTTTGGAGAATTGTTCCAATCGCGCATGACATCGTCTTTGACCAATCCCATGGTAAAGGATCCGCCCTCAACGAAAACCATTCCTGGCCAAGCTTTTACATTGGGTTTTTTCTTTCCAGAGAAAAACCAGCCTTTTTGGTCGTTGGGTTTCCATCCCGTGGTACTGGTAAATTTCTTTGTGCCACCCCCTTTCTTTCTACCGCCACCTTGTCCGGTACAGCTTGTAAAAGCAATTGAACCTGCAACTAAAAGAATTGTTATAATTCTACCCTTATTCATACTTGTACTATGTGTTGTTTCAATTATTTTTCAAAAACTAATGTGCAAAGAAAACAAATTCTGCCGAAACCGCAAATTTTAACTCTGCCTATCTTTAACGGTGCAATTCTTTTTTTATTGTGAGATAGAATATATTTGCCAGAAATTCGTTTCATCAACATGAAAAAACACTTGATATTTCTTTTGTCGTTAATTTTTTCTTTGGCCAATGCCCAAACGGTTACGATTCAGTGGGATGGTGTGAGGGATTATTCCAATGGCGTCAATGCTGCGGTGTCTTTGCCTTTTTTTAAGAATGAAGGCTATGGTGTCCACAATGGCGTGCCTCAGTTTCTCTATACAGAAGAGGCCCATGGCGGCGGAAGTGTTTTGGTCCAGGATGTGCAATATGCGACAATGACTTCATCGGAGCTAGCGCAGTTGAATGTGGCTGAAATTCCCAACGAATTGGAAATGTTGGCAAAAATCAATCAGGCGGGACAGCGGTTTTTTGTTTCAGTTTCGATCTTGCCTTTTGTCAAAGAAAACAATCAAATCAAAAAGGTGACTTCTTTTCGGATTGTTCGTCAGCTAGAGAAAATACCAACACATGCTGTGGATGGTGGAACTTTTGATGGCGCTACCCAGAGCGTTTTGCGAACTGGAGATTGGTACAAAGTGAAAATAACCCGGTCGGGCGTTTTCAAGTTGGACCGTTCTTTTTTTCAAAACAATAGAATTCCCAGCAATTTTGACCCGAGAACTTTGAAGATTTATGGCAATGGTGGGAAGATGTTAAATGACAATCCTGGCGATTTCCGTTACGGTGCTTTGCAGGAAAATGCGATTGAATTTGTTGGAGAAGAAGATGGAACTTTTGATGCAGAAGATTATATTCTATTTTATGGACAAGGCCCGCACGATTGGAACCGTTTGGATGATTCTACTTTGTTAAATTTGAGCCACCGTTTCAATCAATATTCGGATGAAGCCTACTATTTCATCACTTTTGGAGGGGAGTCAGGAAAAAGAGTCCAAAAACAAAGCATAACGGGCAATCCGACACAAGTATTCAATCGGTATGATGAATATGCTTTTTATGAAAAAGATTCATTGAGTGTCAATCAAGTAGGAAAGCAGTGGGTCGGAGACTCTTTCAATGCGCAACCTAGTCAGACGGTTACTTTGCAAGGGGGTGGATCGGTGGCTGGAGCGTTTTATGCCAAATACCGTTTGGTCGGAAAAAATGCTTCTGGGGTTGTAGCAACGGTCAATTTGAATGGTCAAAATTTGCCCAATGCGACATTTAGTGCGGGGAATTTTACGGTTTCTCAACAGGCTGTTGCTGTACAGGCGACAGGCAATAGTTTTACTTTTAATTTGAATTCATCGGACATTTCCAATCCAGGTGCCTTTATTTTCTTGGATCATTTACAAGTAGCTTATGAAGCCAATTTAACTTACAATGGTGCACAAATGCGTTTCAGGAAATTACAAAACTTGAACGATGGACAAGTCTATGGTTTTTCATTGTCGTCAGCACCGAAGGTTTGGAACATTTCAGACATTACTTCGGCCAAACAAGTAGAGAATCAAAATGGAATTTATAAATACCAGTCGAACCATCCTGATTTTTTGAATGAATTTGTGGCGTTCAATGATGCCGCGGCGTTGACAGACGTCAGCTATGTTGGAAAAGTTGCCAATCAAAACATCCGTGCGTTAACAGGCATTGAATATATCATCGTTGCCCATCCAGACTTTCTGAGTGAAGCAGCGCGTTTGGCCAATTTTCGTTCACAATACAATGGAGTGAAAACAGCTGTGGTTTCGGTCGATCAGGTGTACAACGAGTTTTCTTCTGGTGCACAAGACATTTCAGCCATTCGAGATTTTTTCAAACATCTTCGAGATACAGGCAGTCCATTGCGTTATGCTTTGTTGTTTGGTGGAGGTTCATTTGATTACAAAGACCGCATTCTCAACAACAGCAATTTTGTGCCTACTTACATTAGTTTTGATTCAGCGGGAATTGACAATTCATTTGTGACGGATGACTTCTTTACGATGTTGGATGATTCCGATGTCATCATTCGAAACAACAACCGCAGAATCCCTACGGAATACAGTATGCAAGGCGCTTCACAGATGGACATTGCAGTCGGGCGATTGCCAGCCAATAATGTAGCTGAAGCCAAATTGATGGTCAATAAAATATTGGCTTTTTATGAAAAAATGCCTGGGCAAGGAAGTTCTTTTGGTGAATGGAAGAACAAAATCTTGTTGGTCGTAGATGATGACAAAGGAAATGGGCCTTTTCACCAAACCGTTGAAAATACCTCTGCCAAATATATCGAAGAGAACATCCCAGAAGCTGTTTTAAGAAAAGCCTATTTGGATTCTTTTGTGTTGCAAAGTACTTCTGGCGGTGGTCGTTATCCGCAGGTGAATCAGTTGATTGGAAATGCATTCAATTTGGGCACTTCTTTGATCGTTTACTTTGGACATGGTGGTGCGAGAAGCTGGTCACAAACACGGGTGATCAACTATGAAGAAATCAACAATTTCTCCAATTTTTCAGGTTTGTATTCTCGCTTGCCGATTGTGATGACCATTACCTGTGAATTTACCATTTGGGATTTGCCTTATTTGCCCTCAGCGGGTGTTTTTATGTACAAATCTCCACAAGGAGGTGCGTCAGCCATGGTGACGACAAGTCGTCCAGTGGGGGTAAGTTATGGTGAGAAGTTCAATGGTTATTTGGTGGAGCAAGTACTGAAACCAGATGGTTTGAATTACCAAAGTTTGGGAGAAGCTTTGTTGGCTTCTAAAGTGAATCAACCCAGTGGAGGTGGAGATCATTTGAGTGTGAATTTATTGGGTGATCCCATGATGAGTGTTTCGCGTCCGCCAAGGCAAATTAACATTACCAAGATCAATGGGGAAGATGCTCATTTATTTGATGGTGTATTGCGTGCTTTGGATTTTGTAGAAATTGAAGGTGAAGTATTAGACGAAGCTGGCGCCATGCGCGACAATTCGTTCAATGGAAAGGCGAGTGCAACGTTGTTTGACAAACCTTTGAACAAATCCACTTTGAATAACAAAAGAAATGGCGACATGGGCGTGATGCAATACAAAGAACAGGTCAATGCCATCTTCAAAGGAGGAACCAACATAGAAAATGGAAAATTCAAGTTTCAGTTTTATGTGCCCAAAGACATCAACTATGAAGTAGGTGAAGGAAAGTTTTCTGTGTATGTGCACAACAATGTAACCGACGGTACCATGTCAAGAAACATCAAAGTAGGGGATTTGAATCCTGAAGGTTTGAATGATGACAAAGGACCGACAATTGGTTTGTACATGAACAATCTGAATTTTGTGGATGGAGGAATTACCAATCGAAATCCTTATTTATTGGCGTGTCTAGTTGATGAGAGCGGGATCAATACCAGTGGTGTAGCGATTGGACATGACATCACCGGAGTTTTGGATCAAAACATGGAAAATACCTATGTGCTGAACGAATATTATGAAGGCGGCGACAACAATCCGTGCACCAATCCTGAATTCAAAGATTATCAAAAAGGCCAAGTGATGTATCGTTTGAGTCATTTGGAATTAGGACAACATCAAGTTGCGTTTAAGGTTTGGGACATCAACAATAATTCATCCCAACAAACGTTAGATTTTGTAGTGATGGAAGAAGGCTCGGATCATATTTACATCGATAAATTGTTGAACTGGCCCAATCCTTTTACCAATCAGACTTATTTCCATTTTGAGCACAATTGCGATTCGGAATTAGAAGTAATGGTTCAAATTTTTACCATTTCAGGAAAATTGGTCAAAACCATTCGCCAGCCCGTTTCAGCAGAGCCTTGGAGGGAAGGTTACCGTACAGGAAGGTTTGCGATTCCTTGGGATGGATTGGATGATTTTGGTGATAAAATTGGAAAAGGGGTGTATATTTACCGCCTCACAGCAAAAGGGTCAAATCCAGAAGAATGCAAAGGATCGGCCACGGCAGTGGAAAAATTAGTGATATTAAAATAAATAATGAATGATGAGAATAAAAAGAATTTCAATTGGATGCATGATGTTGCTTTCTGGACTTGGTTTTGGTCAAGAAATAATCAATCCAGTACTCACAGGAGCACCTTTTTTAAGGGTTTCACCAGATGCACGTGCAGGAGGATTGGGGGACATGGGAGCAGCGACTTCAGCAGACGCTTTTTCACAATATTGGAATCCGGCCAAATATGCATTTAGCAAAAGTTACTCGGGGGTTGCGGTTTCTTATACACCTTATATGAGTAGCATTACCGATGATGTGTTTTTATTGAACGCATCTTTTTATACCTTTTTAGGACAGGACGAGAGAAGTACGCTTTCTGCTAGTTTGTATTATTTCAACATTGGCGAAATTGAATTGAATGAATTGGTGGGAACCCAAATTGTATCGACAGGTATGGCGAAACCCAACGAGTTTTCTTTTGACTTGTCTTATGGTTTGAGATTGACGGATAACTATAGTATGGCGGTAACCGGGCGATTTATTCGTTCAGATTTGTTCAACAACATTGATGATGGAACGGTTCAGCCAGCCAATACTTTTGCGGTGGATGTTTCTGGATTTTATCAATCCCCAAGACACAGCTGGAACAACTTTGAAGGCCGTGCCAGAGCTGGATTTAACATCAGCAACATCGGGCCAAAATTGGATTATTCCAACTCTGAAGACAACGCTTCCTATTTGCCTACCAACTTTAGATTAGGAGTGGGCTATGATTTCATTTTGGATGAATACAATACGGTGGCTTTTACTTTAGAAACCAATAAATTGTTGGTTCCAACGCCTCAGTATGAGTTGGATGAGAATGGAGAGGAAATTCCAGGGTCGCGTTATATTCCTAACAAAGGAGTGATGGACGGGATGTTCAGTTCATTTGGAGATGCGCCGGGTGGATTTTCAGAAGAAATGAAAGAATTTACTTGGGCCGCTTCAGCAGAATATTCTTACAACGATGTTTTGTTTATCCGTGGAGGATATTTCCATGAAAGTGAATTCAAAGGAAACCGTCAACATTTGACTTTGGGGGCGGGGTTGAAATACAACGCATTTGGATTGGATTTCTCTTATTTGATTCCCACTTCCAAAACCAACAATGCTTTGGAAAACACACTTAGATTCGCTTTGACTTGGGAATTTGGTGGTGAGACCAACAACAACTGGGATTATTAAATCGAATATTCAATAATTTTAAATGCCTGAATGGTTCATCCTTCAGGCATTTTTTTTGGATAAAATTGACATACTTGAGTAAACAGTAAGGAGTTATGACATTTTTTAGTAAATTGCGGGCTCAATTTATTAAAACACAATTACTATGAAGAATAATTTATTCTCTTGCAGATGGCTATGGATGATGGTCACTGTTTTAGTGATGAGTTCGTCTTTGAAGGCCGTTCCTTGGTCTTTTTCGGATGGATTCATTGAAAAACAAAACCACAAAAGCAAGGGCTTTTTAAAGCTCAGTCCCGATGTTTTTAGTGGAAATTTTGGATTGAACACTTTAGTTTCTGGAGCTAATTTTAACTATTGCAGCATTAATTTTCTTGCTTTTGGGATAGAACCAATCAGTCGAGTAGTTTTTGCGGATATAGACAATGTGTCTTCGGCCGCAGCTTCAGGTGCTGTAGGCTATGAAGACTTTACATCCATTTCAACTGAAGTTAATTTAGAAGAGGCTTATGCCATTTCTTTAGAAGGAAATACTGGAGGAAATTTGGTCAGTTATTTCAAAGTTTACATTGATTGGAATCAAAATGGAATTTTTGATGCAAATGAAGCTTATGAGATCGGTACGCTAAAAAATTCTACAGGAGTAGATGGCTTATCTGTTGACGGAACGATCGAAGTGCCTGCAAATGCAGAATTGGGCGATACTCGAATGAGGGTCGTGAAAAAATGGAATGCTTATGGTGATGCTTGTAATTCTGGAGGTTTTGGGCAAGCAGAAGATTACATCATCAATGTGGTGGAATCTGCATACAATGAGGTGGATAGCTGTTTCGAGGAAGATTTTTCCAGTGTGACTACAGGAGATAGTACAACAAATGGAGGGTCAGACAGTCCGTGGCCAGGCAATGAAAATTTTATAGCAGTTCGTGCTTACCAAGCGGGCGGTGCAATTAGATTGGGAACAGGAAGTGGCGTGGGTTCTATTGAATCCATAGCGTTGGATGATATTTCTGGTGATATTACTGTCAATATCATGGTCAAAGGATGGACTTCAGTAGAAGGTCATTTGATCGTTCAAATGGATGGCCAAACTCAAACGGCAAATTATACCGCTAAAATGGCAAATGATTTCGAAGAGGTGACGGTCAACTTTACTGATGTAACGGCTGGGGCAAAATTGAAAATAGCTACTTCTGCCAAACGTGCTTTCATTGATGATGTCAAGGTGAATTGTGGAGAAGAAGCGCCAGAACCTATCGATCCATGTGAAGATAAAATCACAATGGATTGTGGTGTGGAATACACAGCGACTTTGGAGCCTCATGCGGGTGCTTGGTTGGAATACACAGATGTTCCATATGAGTACACGGGTTCAGAACAGGTTTTTGAATTCACCCCAACTGAAACAGGAAGTCATACGTTTGAATTGGATGAAGGAGTCAGAGATGCTGATTTCTTTTTGATGGATGCTTGTAGCAACGAAGCTGTCAATTTACTTGAAGAAGAATGGGATGAAGGTGATTTGGTGGTGAATTTAACCGCAGGCGTAACTTATTATCTAATTGCTGATTTGTATTCAGAGTCTGGCCCTTCAACGGTGACTGTGAAAGTGAATTGTCCTGTGGACGGTGGAGCTTTTCCAAGTCCCTATTGTGATGTGGTGGCTGACACTGTTGAAGAAATCACCAAAGTTGATTTTGCAGGAACCAGCATTGTCAATACCAATTCAACCGATGTATTGATCGATCACACAGATGTTGTGGTTACTGTTTCGACCAATGGAACTTATGTGCTTTCTGTAGAAGGAAATACATACGGTAATTTCGACACCAACATTGTAGCCTTTATCGATTGGAACCAAAACGAAATTTTAGATGATGCGGGCGAAGTTTATGTCATTGGGACATTGACCAACTCTAATGGAAATGACGGCAAATCAGTGAGTGCTAACATTGCAGTACCTGATGACGCTGTGCTTGGTGAAACCCGTATCAGAATTACAAAAACATACTTTGATGAAGACAGTGAGGCAGTATTGAATCCATGTGCAATTGAATTTGATTTGGTAGCATGGGGCGTAGGAATATGGGAAGGATTTGGACAAGCCTTGGACTTTACATTAAATGTTGAAGAGGGCAGTGTAGGTCCTACTCCGTGCGTTTCTATTTCAACATTCCCATTTGCTGAAACATTTGAGTCGGATAGTGATTCAAGAGATTGTTGGACCAATGAATATGTTAGTGGTAGTTTGGACTGGATTTATAGAGAAGGTGCTCCTATAGCACTTGCTGCAGCTGCTTTAAAAGTAGCCCATGGTGGAGAATTGAACGCGAGTTTTCATGAAACCACTTTCAGTGAGAGAATCACCAAATTGGTGTCTCCTTCATTTGACTTTACAGGACAAGAGGACGCTTCATTGAACTTTTGGTATGGCAATCAAGCTTGGGGTACTGACCAAAGTGAACTCAGAGTTTATTATAAAATCGGAGCAACTGGAACTTGGACAATGATTCCTGGTGCAGTGTTCACGCACAGTGTGAATACTTGGACGGAAGAAACTTTTGTCTTGCCTAATTCAGCTGGCGCGTCAGAATATTACATTGCCTTTGAAGGCGTGAATGCTTATTCGTATGGTCTAATTTTGGACGATGTGGTGGTTTCGGTTGACGGTGGATCAAGTGGTTCAGGAGAAACTTGTGAAGATGCTTTGCTGGTAACTTCTTTGCCTTATGATCATGCAGGAAATACTGGAGATTATGGTAATGACTATTCTTTCTCTGATGTTCCTCCAGTTGCACCAGGTGCGGTAACGACAGGCACGGGAAGCGTTTACTATTTGGATGGAGCTGACGTAGTTTATGCATATACGCCAACT